>NZ_JBSFTU010000009.1:0-159087 GCF_053591435.1 Streptomyces sp. NPDC003027 | reverse complement strand
GCTCTGCGTCGCGAAAGACGTCGAGCTTCTCTTTCTCTGATGTCCGCGAAGCCGGGGCAGGCCCTCATGCTCCCGCAGTTACGGGACAGCCCTTAGTACCTGGTACATCTCGAACTCGTCGAACCCACCAGGGGCCGGCGTGATTGTCATGTCGCACAGGCTTACCGACAAGGACCCGTCCTGTCACATCCGGCCTGGCGGCAGTTCGATGATCTCAAGAAGCTCGCGTGCCGCCCGGCCTGTCCGTATCGCCGGCGGGAGAACCTCTACAACCTCGCGGGCTCGCTCCTCCACAATGGGTGTGCGGTGGGCGGGGTCCATCCTCAGGAAGGTGGCGCCTGCCAGCTGGCAGGCCTCATCAGGACTTCGGTCCCGGCAAAGGGTGCCATACCCCAGACCTCTCCGGCGGCCATGCGGAGGCCGAGCTGCTCAGCAGCGTCGAGGACCGGGCCCGGCACCGCGAGTCCGGCCCGCACCATCAGCACACCGGGCCGGACCTCGGCGAGGGCTGCGACGCGGAGCAGGGGCGCCGGGTTCCACGTGGCGACTCCCCAGGCCCGGCACAGCCCGTCGGCCTGGCAGGCGGCAAGTGCCTCGCATGCGGCGGGCAAGCCGTCGGGGTCGTGCTCCGGGTTGTGGACGAACACCGTGTCCGGGACCCGCCCCAGCACCTCCCCGGCTTCTGCGACCGCCGCCCGCAGCCGGGCCGGCGCGAGGTCGTGACCGCCGGGGAAGTACCCCACCTTGGCGGAGACCTCGAACCGGTCCAGTAGGTCGCCCGCCGCCGTCATGAGTGCCCGATGCCCCTCGTACCGGCCGTAGTTGTAGGCCGTATCGACCGCGGTGACGCCGACTTCTAGGGCGCGTTCGAGCACAGGGCGGGTGGGACCAGTCCGGTATAGCCCGAGCGTAATTCGTCGGTCAGCTCCGCGCACAGACCCTCCCGGATCAGGATGTCGGCAAGTTCTCCGGCGTCGATGCCGGTCTCGATGGCCGCCCGGTCGACGTCCACCGGCGCGCCGGAGAGGAACAGGCGCAGCGCGGGCAGGGCTTTGCCGTGGAAGGTGAGGCGCTTGCCCGCTGCCGTGACGGTGACGTGGTCGCCGTCAGGCTCGAGGATCGGCGGGAACTCCGTCACGCACACCACGGCGGCCGGCGGCCGAACAGGCCAGCGGTCTGCACATGCCGGGCGGCTGGGCGTTCCTGCTCCCGGGCGGCAAGGAAGGCGGCGGGCCCGAGTCGGTCGGCCAGGCGGGCGGTCGCGGAGGTGAGCGCGGCGGTCTGCTCGGCCTGCGCCTCGGCGGTGCCCCAGCGGTCCAGGTCGGTGCGGAAAACCTCTTCGCGGCGGCACTGGTCCGTCAGCCAGGTCAGCCAGTTCACCCCGGTCCGCTTCACAAAGCCGAACGTCACGTGCAGGCTGTAGCCGTCTGCGCGGTCCGTGCGGGTCGCCTGGTGCCAGTGGCCTCGGGGGATGTGCATGACGTCCCCCGCCCGAAGGGTGCCCTTCCAGAGCGCCTGCTCGGGCGGGATGTTGTTCGGTTCGGCGTCCCGGTACATCGGTACCGGCCGCGACGTTCCTCGCACCTCCCACGACTTCTCGCCGGCCACCTGCACGATCACCACGTCGTGGTCGTCCCAGTGCAGCGCGAAGCCGGCAGCATCCTGCGTCGTCAGATACGCGTTCACCTGGACGAGCTCGTGGGACCACCACTGCAGCGCCCGGCACGCCGCCTCCAGAGTGGGGTCGAAGAAGTCGAGTTCGTCGAGGATTAGAGTGCAGCCCTCGCCCATCAGGGCACCGAGGCGGGTCATGTTCGCGAAGCGGATGCCCTGCCCGCGCCGTGTGACGGTGTCGGTGAAGTACTCGCCGGGGTGAAGCTCGCGCCCGTTCTGGAACACGCGGAACTGGGGGTTCGACAGGCCCCGGCGCATGACCATGTCCAGGAGCCGGGCCGGAGTCAACAGCCGTGGCAGGAGAGCGGGGTCGGATATCCGGCCTCGGACGAAGGCGGAGCCCATCGGGGCGGGGCCGTCCCAGCCGAGTGCGGACTCGATGGCCTGAACGAGCTGGTGCTGCACATGTCCTCCGGGACGTACGACGGGCCGGGCCCGCCGCTCGGTGCGGCGGGCCGGGATCGGTAAACAGCGGCGGCCTACGCCTCTGGGTGGTTCAGGCCGTCGCGGTTCTCTCCGTCGTCGCCGGCGGACGTACCGGTCGGGTCAGACTCCTGGGTGTCGAACCGGTCCTGCACCCGGGCCAGGTGCTCGACCGCGATCAGAAGCCCGGGGACCGCGTCGCTCGCGGGATGTTCCTGCCTTGCCATGATCGTCCTCGCTCACTTCCGACGAAGGGGCTGATGACGCGCGATGGTGCCCTGCGACGATGCCGCCCCGAACAGATGTACGCCAGGGCGCAAACCCGCCTCGCTGCCGCCGACCAGGACCGTGACCGTCCCGGATTACATCGGGCGGCAGCCGTTCGGGCAGGTATTGGCGCCGTCGAGCTCCAGGTCGTACACGTAGTCGCACGCCGGGCAGAGCGCCATGTAGTCCTGGTTGCAGGCGCAGTCGCCGTCGTCACAGGTGGCAGGGCCCGGGCACTCGTACGGCTCCCTCGGCACTACCGGCCGGGGAAGGCGTTCCTTGGGCGGCAAGGTCTCCAGGTAGGCACGGTAATCCGGCCGCTCGCGGGTCGGGCATCCCTCGGGGCACGGCCCCGACAGCCAGGCGTCGTGGCCCGGGATCGGGTCGTCCACCTCGCATCGAGGGGCCACCAAGGGGTCGAATACGGGCCGGTTGTAGCGTTCGCGGCGCAGGGCCTTGGCGGCGTCGGTGTACGACTCCCCGGTTTCGGCCTGACGGCGGCGAGCGGAACCCTTGCGGGCGTGATGGGCGGGCACGGCAACTCCATGAGCATCCAGGTCATCTGAATGCGCCGGCGCCGTGCACCTTGTCCGAGCGCGCCAGCGGAGCCGGCAACGCGGGCCTGCGCAGGGCCCACCTCACGAAGAGGTGCACCGACCGTAGCAGTCCCCGGCCCGCATGCCAGCACGCTCCGGCGGAGTTCACCCCACCGGGTGAAGCGGGGCCCGAAGGTGGGAGCTGACCGGGAACGTCCGGCAGGATGCCGCGCATGAGTGACCCCGAGGAGCCGCTGGCCGACTGGGCCCGGCGCCGCGAGGAGCGTCTCGCGGAACGGAGAGGGCGCCGTCGTGCCCTTCCTTTGGTCGATGGCCCGCTTCGGGGCAGCCACCTCGCTCCATCGGCACCCCGCGCGATCGTGGAGTACGACGGCCTGGCCTGGGTGCCGGTCGCGATCGTGGCGAATCTGGCCGAAGCGCAGGCGCTGCTCTATCCGCCTCCGCCGGAGCCTGCTCGACCGCCGGAGTGGGACCGGCCGGCCCTCGGCGAGGGCCGTGGCCGGCACCGCCGCACACCCTCGAAGCCCGGCGACACCGGGGCCTGATCCTCCCCACTGTCACACGGAGGGAACCCGGCGCCGGGGCTGGGGCCGCTCCGCGTTACGGTCGAAGCGACTGCCCGGCGCCGTTCCGGCGCCCGCACCATCGTGCCGAAGCCGCTCGCACCGAGGAGACCGTCCGTTGGAGACCGACGCCCTGCCCACCGACGGGGACGCATTCTGGCAGGAACGCAGAACCTGCTTCCTGACCACCCTTCGGCCCGACGGCTCCCCGCACACCACCCCTGTCGGCGTCACGTACGACCCCGAGACGCGGATCGCCCGCGTCATCACCGACGGCGACAACAAGAAAGTCCGCAACATCCGCGCCGCCCTGGCCGCCGGCACCGAAGCCCGCGTCACCGTCAGTCAGGCCGAGGGCCGCCGGTGGTCCACCCTCGAAGGCACCGCCGTCATCAAGGACGACCCCGCCTCCGTCGCCGACGCTGAGCGCCGGTACACCGAGCGGTATAAGACCCCGCGGGTCAACCCCAACCGGGTCGTCATCGAGATCACCGTCACCCGCGTCTTGGGCCCCACCAAGCCCTCAGGCTGGTGAGCCGCCCGGCGTCGGGACGGGCGGAATATAGGCGAGGATCCCCGGTTTCGGAAACCGGGGATCCTTCGGAGGATGGACGACACCACCGCCACTTCCCCGATCCTTCGTCGAAAGGCCCCAGACCGAGACAGCCACGCCCTGCCGACCGCTACGCCGCCGCGTACGACAGCCGGAACAACTCCAGCGCCCGCTCCACGTCCTTCTCCGAGCGCAGCTGGACCTCCAGGTCCCCCGTGCCGTGGTGCCCCAGCCCCGTCACGTCCCGGGTGAAGCCCTCCACGAGGCCAACGTCCGCCGGCGCGGCCTTGAGGTAGACGAGGAGCTTGTCCTGCCGTCCGGTGACGCAGGCGAAGTTCCGCAGCCGCTGGTACGCGTCGTACTGCTTGCGCGGCACCTTCGTCACATCCTCCCCCAGCCCACGCAGGACCTCGTCCACGACCGCCGCCAGCTCCGACATGGCGCCGGCCTGCCGTCGGGGTGTCCGCCCGTGCGCGGCGCTCGCACCGACACGCCGCTGGGCCGACCTCCCCTGGCCGGCGACCGAAGCGACCGTCTCCAGCGCGATGTGGTGATCGCCGAACAGCCGGTACCGGACCAGGTCGATCGACCGACGATGCTCGCGCACCGCGTGCAGGTCGTAGCGTGTGAAGTCGCCGGCGATGCAGATCAGCCGCGGAGCGCTCCACAGCACCGCCGAGGCCGGGGTCACCCCGAGGCGCTCGCGGACCAGGGCCTGGAACTCGTCCCAGCGGTCCATCAGCCACGCCATGTAGTACAGGCCCTGCGACAGGACACCGGGGTCGGTCGCCCGCTTGTACTCGACGATCACCGGCGAGCCGTTCTCGTCCAGCCCGAGCGAGTCGATGCACCCGCCGTGGACGGGGCCGGTGCTGTACTCGGTCGCCAGGAAGCGGACGCCGAGCATCGGCTCCATCGCGCTCTCGACGAGCGCCTGCACATCGGCCTCAGCCTCAGCCAGCCACGGCGTGACCTCAGTCACGCCGTTCGTTGTGTCGAACAGTTTCAGGTCCAGCCACCCCCACTCAGCTATCGCCGAGCGAGAACGCCGCAGGGCTGCGGGATTATTTCCCGACAACGCTCCCGCCACACGGGATCAGGCAAGACCGTCATGTACCTCAAAAGGGGCATCTGGACTTCCTGGAACAGACTTGGAACCGTGCACCTAACGCACTATCAGGTAGGTCGCTGACCTCAACTTCCGAGCCACTCTCGTCACAGCGGCGTTTGGAGTGGCCTACTGGAGGTGCTCGGCCGGTACCCCGTTCTGAACGCTCCGCGCTGAGTTGCCGGCGGTTAGAGAACGAGCCGTACTTCCTGGACGGCGCGAGCCGGCGTTGAACGGCCCAGGCGACAGGCGCCAGGCACCCATTCCCCGCGGTGGAGCACATCATCGACCTGGTCTTGGCCCAACTAGAGGCAAGCGAAAAGACGGTGGAGGTCGGGTCCTGTCGGAGCTGACTACTACCATCCCGCCAGTAGACGCGGCCCCGGCCGGAGTGAGATTCCGGCCGGGGCCCCTTCTGATCCCAGGGAGATCAGCATGGGGACGGTACGGCAGCTTCCACCCAAGTCGCAGCGGGCATGGGACGTATTCAGGGCTCGCGTGACCGAACTCGGTGGCGAGGTATTGGAGTCCGGGTGGCTCGGCAGCAATCGCCCGCACCGTGTCCGCTGCAAGGAAGGGCACGAGGGGAGCCCCTGGCCCGCGACAGTGCTGCGTGGGCAGGGAATTTGCCGCGTCTGCGCGGGCAGGGATCCGCGTGCAGCCGAAACTGCGTTCCGAGCCCCTGTGAACGCATTGGGCGGAGAGGTCCTGGAACCAACCTGGCTTGGCATCAAGACCCCCCACCGCGTCCTCTGCAACAAGGGCCACGAGTGTGCACCGCGCCCCAACGACGTACAGCAGGGTCAAGGGATCTGTCGCACCTGCGCAGGCAGGACCCGCGTGCAGCCGAAACTGCATTCCGGGCCCGTGTAGCCGCATTGGGCGGAGAGGTCCTGGAACCTACCTGGCTCGGTGTGAGCCGCCCGCACTGTGTCCGTTGCAAGGAGGGGCGTGAGAATACACCCCAGCCCAATGCCATCGCCCAAGGGCAGGGGATCTGCCGCACCTACGCAGGGCTGGATCCCCGTGTAGCCGAGGCAGCGTTCCGAGCCCGTGTGGCCGAATTGGGCGGAGAGGTCCTGGAACCAACCTGGCTTAGCGTCGACGTGCCGCACCGGATTAGGTGCAAGGAGGGGCACGAAAGTGCACCACGTCCCAACGACGTGACGAGAGGGGGAGGGGTGTGCCGCACCTGCGCGGGGAGGGCGTGGGACGTGTTCTATGTCGTCGTTGACGAGGTGAGCAACCGCATCAAGTTCGGTATCACTTCGGGAGATCCGCGCCCCCGGCTCGGCGATCACGCCCGTGATGGCTTCGAGGTCGTGGTGCGTCTTTTGGCCGGCCTTCCAGAGACTGTCGCCCCGGACCTGGAACGCGACGTGAAAGCGACGCTCACCCTGGCAGGGATCAAACCGATACGGGGACGCGAGTACTTCGACCGCTGTTCTGCCGAGGCGGTGATTCTTGACGTGGTGCACCGCTACCCGATTCCCTCGGCTGGACAGAGGCTGGCGAGCCCCGGCGCAGTGACACCGTCCTGACCCCTGACCTTCCGGCTGTCAGCTCACTGGCAGCCGCAGCGCCGAAGGAGTGGGACGGCCGATCGGCAGGGCGCCTACCACGATGAGGCGGGGAACTTCGGTGGCGCTGCGGGCATAGGTGTTGATCCATACCCGGTCATCGAAGTCGGAGTATCCGGCCGCGTGATTGCTGTGGTCGCCAACAAGCAGCATGCCGAACGGCGGGCCGGTGACCGTGTAGTTGGCGGCTGCTACCGACGCCGGATGTCCACGATGGCTCCGGAGCCATACACCAGGAGCAGGACGCCCACCGCCGTGGCTGAGATGACGTAGCCCTCGATCGCCTGCGGCAAGTCGAGCGACGCCGTGAAGAACACGGCGCCGACCGTCAACACCACCGCCAGCACATCCCGAAGCCGATCGCGCACCAGTGACCGTGCCGGCTCGACCTCGGTCAGGTCGTCGTCGAGCAGCGCGCCGACGCGCCCCTCCGCATAGCGCTCGGCGATGGTCAGCCACTTGTCAGCCAGCTCGGTGAGCGTCGGATCGGGGTCGCTGTAGAGGCCGTGCTCCACTTCATGGATTCGCGCGACGACCTTGCGGGCGTGTTTCTGCAGATGCCCCCAACGCATGGTGTGGAGTGGCACTATGCCGCGCATGTAGTAGGCCCTGCGAATGTTCCTGAGCGCAGGGCTCGCCTTGGCAGGGATGTCGCCCGTCTTGTAGATCTTCTGCTCTCCGGTGGCTGTGGCCGCTTCGGCGCAGCGCTTGATCACCTCGGCGATGTGGTGGATCGGGGTGTACACCTGGACGGGTGCACGGTCCCCCTTGGGCTCCATCTGTCGGTGTGCCAGCGGGCTGCCGGTGAACAGCTTCGGGAAACCGATCATCGCCGGGAACGTCATAAATGCGACGCTCATAAACGCGAACACCATCGTCCCGCCGGTGATGTAAAGCCAGAAGACGACCGGCTCCGTGGTCCCGTAGAGCTTCGTGAGCTTGGCGATCAGGATGTCTGCCTTGTCCGGCCCCTTGGTGATCAGCTTCTGTACGGCAATCGTCGCCATCCCGAGAATCCAGGAAGCCCAGAACCACACCCAGAGAATCCCTACGGAACCGCGCACCGTGAACCAGAAGCCGGTGTGCCGGTTGTAGCGGCGGAGTGCGCTCTCGACGCCGGCGGCGATGGGGCGGTCGATGCCGAGGTCGTCCAGGGCTCGGCGCAGGTCAGCTACCACCTTGTCGTCCGATGCTTGCAAGCGTCGGCGCCACCACCTCCAGGGGCGGGCGAGGCGTGACGGCAGCGAGGTCGGTGGGGCCGCGTCCGGAGTGGGCCTGGAGACATGGCCGTTCTCCGTCCCGGGCTCGGTGATGGTGGGTGCGGTCACGTGGTTCTCCTCATGCTGCGGGGCCACATGCGCCACACCGTACGTGGCCCCGCTGACATCGCTGGCAGTGTTACGAAAGGCCGAGGACTCCGCGGCACCGGAGGTCCAGCCCCGTGGCGCAGCAGCCATCGCAGGACGGGCCTCTCCCTCTGGCACATCGCCGAAGAAATCTCTACGTCCCGCCGGAACACATGTCCCGTCTGCCTCGGCTTGGCCACGCACGAGGCACCACACGCCATGCGCGTCTTCGCCCGCGGCCCGCACTGTCTCGGTCCAGTCCGGAGGGCCAGCGGCACCGCGCGAGTACCCGGTTGGCGTCCTTGGGGCGCCCGGCATTGGCATCACTTCGTCCTGGAGCACGAACGACACTGCCACAAACCCCCTCAGCGACACCTCGACAGCACCCCGCGCGTTGCCGGTGGAGCCACCTTGCGCCTGGCGGCCCATCTGTCCGCCGCTCACGCCCACGGCAGCGACGCCATGGTGGCCGACACCACGAGCGGAGTCGCGAAGAGCGCGGTCAACGGCTCGCCGAATCGCCTGCTCAACTCGCTCTTCCGACCCGGCGATCTCAGTCCCTGTTCTGCGGTGGGGCTCCGGTGATTCCCAGGCACCCGCGCGGGTCAAGGACTGACAGACACCGTTTACTCCCCTCAAACTGGCGTGCTATCGCTGGCTTTAAGTCACGTTTCAAGTGCTGCTTCGACTGCCAATACCGCTTCGGCCAGACTTCGGAAGACCTGAGTGCTACGCCCAAGCCGTTTCGTTCCACGCGCCAGTGGCTCGCGCATCTGCCGCTCGCAGACGACGAAGTCGGCGTAACCGGCCGCGCAGGAGAGATAGACCATGTCGATCACGTCATTCGGCTTCCATGTGGTGCCACGATTGAGGTGACGTTCATGGAGCATCTCCCGGAAGAGGCCCAGAGCCGGAAGAGAGCTCATCTTCTGGACGGGCTGAGAGCCTGTCCCCCAGTCCTTCAGTTGCTCCGGCGTCATTCCTGCGGCGAAGGATTCCTCGGCCACCTTGTTCCGCAGGTCGCTGAGGAGCCATGTGTCGATCGCCTTGCGCTTCTGCTGAGCATCGCCGCTTTGGATGTCCAGCCAGTCACTGAACTTCTGGTTCACCTCCGTCCAGCCAAGCTCAGGACCGCGCTCCCCAGCTTCCGAGTCCAGCATGGTGTCGATCAGACTCACGGCAGAGACAAGCGCCTCATGCTGGAACGCTGCCGTCGGTGGAAAGTCCGCCGGCGCCGAGGCAGGAACGAAGCCTCTCGCGGCGGAATGAAGCGAGTTCGGCTCCAACGTCACGACCGGCGCCATCACCTCAGGCTGCCCGAGCTCCGCACGGAACATCAGACGGAGTTCATCCCTCCAAACCTGCAGCGGATCCCGCAACTGCCAGCCCCTGCTGGCCTGAAGAATGGACAGACCTAGACGGTAGCGCCCCTCCGCGTTCGACCACTTGGTCGTCTCGTAATAGTGCCCCGACGAAGCAGGAAGGATGATCTTGCGCTCCGCTGACCACTGCGCAAGTCGAAGAGCCGCGACTCGATCATCCGCCGTCCCGCTCTGCTGCCCTTTCATCGCATCGCTTACGAGGCGCCATTTGTTCTGATCCAGATAGACGATGAGCCGTCCGGCCAGCTGGTCGGCTCGGTCAAGCCGGGGGAGCTCGAATACGATGCTGTCGCCCTTGAGAGTCTCCACAACCAAGCCTTCGAAGGTCGGCGGGTAGGAGACCCGAGACAGCAGACTTGTCGGTTCGAACAAGGGGCCAGGCAGCGGCAGCCGCGCCTCTTTGCCGTCGGACCTGACCAACACGAGGGCGTCCGAACCACGATCGGCTGTGATCATCACGATGGGCAACTCGTCTGGGCTCTCCATCCGCTCATGATGCACAAGCAGCAACCCTGAGGACACGGCGGGACGATGATCGGCACCGCCGCGGGGGGAGAGAGACCAAGCACGCCAAACCGCCTGTACGGCTACCAGGCGAGGAAGACGCTGGCCCCGGAGACGCACCTGACGACTCGTCAGTAAAGTCAGCAAAAGGTCAGCATTTAGCTGACCATACCTGCTCGCACACGAGCACACCGTAAAAGCACACCCCGCTGGCTGCGCCACCGAGAGAGGATGCGAAACCATCCCTCCCGGTGACACGCCGAAAGTCGGAGGCACAGCCGGGCAAGCCTGCTTCGGACATCGGCCGCGAGGAGGAAACCCCAGGTCAGCGCACCCTCCCCCGGGCCTTCAGCTGGGGCGCCGGGACCTCCGGGGCCGGGAGGGGAACGCCGTCGTAGCCCTTGACCTCGCCGAAGCGGTCGCTGGTCATCCACTCCTCGCGTGCCTTGCGGATCTCCTCGTCCGTGCGGCCCACGAAGTTCCACCACATGACGATCTCCTCCTCGAACGGCTCACCGCCCAGGAGCATCAGACCGGCGTCGGACGCGGCGCGCAGGGGCAGTTCCGTGCGGCCGCAGCCGAGGTAGAGCATCGAGCCCGGCAGCAGGGGTACGCCGTCGACATGGGCCTCGCCCGACATCGAGAGGACCGCGTACTCGAAGTCGGGTTCGAGGGGGAGGTTCGCCTCGGCGCCCGCCGTCAGGGACAGGTCGGCGCCGATCAGCGGGCTGTAGACCGTGCCGGGGGACGTCGCGCCGTCGAGTTCGCCGAGGATCACCGTGGCCGTGATGCCGGGAGCGGTGACCCTCGGAAGGTTCGCGTGGTGCTGGAAGTGCGGCTCGACGTGGCGGTGGGCGTCCGGGAGGGCGACCCACAGCTGGGCGCCGTGCAGGAAGCGGGCGTGGGGCCGGGGGCTCTCCTCGGAGTGGGAGATGGCCCGGCCCGAGGTCATCAGGCCCAGCTCGCGCGGCCGGATCGTCTGGAGGCTGCCGGTGCTGTCGCGGTGCAGCACCTCGCCCTCGTGCAGCCAGCTGACCGTCTGAAGCCCCATGTGCGGGTGCGGCGGCACCTGCATGCCGGGCTCGTCCGCGATGTCGTCCAACCCGTAGTGATCGACGAAGGCCCACGCGCCCACCATGCGGCGGCCCAGGTTGGGCAGCAGACGACGGACCTCGGTGGACTCGCCCAGTTGGACACGGCGGGGGCTGAGGAGTTCCCGTACCGGCTCGGCGACGACGAAGCCGCGACCGCCGCAGACGTTGAGGGCGGCCTGACGATCAAGATTACTCATGGCGCTCAACCTATTCCTGTCCGGGCATGGAGCGGGTGCGCCCGCACGAGAATGATAGTGGAATGTTCAACCACTCGGTTCTGTTGACGGCAGTGCGCCCTCACGGGGTGGCGGAGCGGAAAACCGGTGGAGGAGATCCCATGAGCGAGACGTACTACGAGTTCGGTACGGCCGCCGAGCGCTGGGACCGCGCGCGGCTGTTCTTCGAGGCGAAGGAGTACCTCCCCGCCGCGTGCATCCTGCGGGGCCTGGTCTCCGAGCACCCCGAGCAGACGGCCCAGCGCCTGCTGCTGGCCCGCGCCTACTACCACTCGGCTCAGCTCTCCCGCGCCGAGACCGAGCTCCGGGCCGTACTGGAGCGCGACCCGGTGGAGCACTACGCCCGGCTCATGCTCGGGCGCACGCTGGAGCGGCAGGGGCGCGCGGCGGACGCGGCGCCGCATCTGCGGCTCGCCGCGGCGATGGCCGGGGAGCTGCCGGAGTGATCTTCGGGCGCGGACGCGGGGAGCCGCGCCGCCCCTGAGCCGAGGGGACGCCCTCCCGGCGGGGACGTCCTCCCGCGAGGGACCGACGAGGCGGCCGTCCGATCCCATCCGGCAAACCGGTGGCGCCCCGCGCGAAACCACCACCGGGCTTGGGTAGGGTCGGCCCGGGAGGTTCGGACCGTGCGCGCGGAACGGCTGGGACACAGCGGCATGCGAGCGGGAGGCGCCCTGGCGCACCTGCTGCTCGTCGTCGTGCTCGCGCTCGGCGTCTTCGTGATGCACTCGGTGGGCCATCCGTCGGAGTCGCCGAGCAGTGGTGCGACCGGGACGGCACATGTCTCCGCCACCGGACCGCACGCGCCCGGCCCCGATGAGCCGGACTCCTCACACCACTCCGCCGCCGGGCCCCACGCGCCCGCCCCGCCGCACGACTCCGGTATGACGATGGACATGACCACGCTCTGCGTGGCCGTCCTCAGCGTCTGGCTGCTCGCGGGGCTCGTCCGGGCGGCGCTCGGACGCCGTCGCGACCGGCCCGCCCGGATGATCGCCGGATTCTCACCGGGCCTCGGGCCGAACGCCCCGCCGCCCCGGCCCCCCGACCTCGCCCAGCTGTCCATCCTGCGGATCTAGGCCGAATCGCCACCGCGGGCGCCTCGCGCCGCCCGTGGACGCGTCCCTTCGGCCCTTTCCGCGCGTACGCACGGGCGTACGCCGCACAGACAGCACACGAGGTGTGACCCATATGCGTGCCCTGACGAACCCCGCCGCCCGGAAGCTCGCCCTCATCGGCGCCGCGACCGCGGCCGGCCTGCTGCTCTCCGCCTGTGGCTCCGACGGCCATTCGTCCAGCGGGACCGAGCACGGCGGCGAAACCTCCGCTCCCGCGAGGTCCTCCGCTCCCGCCACGTCATCCGCTCCCGCCACGGCCGACGCGTCGGGTGAGTTCAACGACGCCGACGTGGCGTTCGCCCAGATGATGATCCCGCACCACGAGCAGGCCCTGGAGATGGCGAAGCTGGCCGACGGCCGGGCCCAGGACCCCGAGATCAAGAAGCTCGTCGTCCGGATCGAGAAGGCCCAGGACCCCGAGATCCAGAGGATGAAGGCCTGGCTCAAGCAGTGGGGCAAGCCCGAGTCCGCCGGTCATGACGGCCACGGCGGCGGCCACGAGATGTCCGGGATGATGTCCGAGCAGGAGATGAAGGACCTGGCAGCCGCCAAGGGCGAGGCCTTCGACAGGAAGTTCGCCGAGCTGATGATCGCCCACCACGAGGGCGCGGTCGCGATGGCCAGGACCGAACAGAGGGACGGCCGTAACGAGTCGGCGAAGAAGCTGGCCGACGACGTGGTGCGTACGCAGTCCGCCGAGGTCACCCAGTTGCGGACCCTCCTCGGACGGCTCTGACCGAAGCCCCCGGGGGCGTCCCTCGCGGTGAGGGACGCCCCCGGGCCCGCGGCGTCAGGCGCGCGGGCGTGTGCTGACGGTCTCGCCCCCCACCACGACGGTCTCGGCCACCGTGCCCGGGATCTCCTCGGGGTCGACGCGCAGGATGTCGCGGGAGAGGATCACGAAGTCGGCGAGCTTGCCGACGGTCAGCGAACCCCGGTCGTGCTCCAGGAAGTTGGCGTAGGCCGAGCCCATCGTGTACCCCTCGACGGCCGTGGCGACGTCGATCGTCTCCTGCGGCGTCCAGGGCTCCCCGCCGCCCGACAGCGGGCGCCGGGTGACGGCGGTGTAGATGCCGACCATGGGGTCCATCTCCGCCACGTTCCAGTCGCTGGAGAGGGCCAGTACGGCTCCGGCGGCGTGCAGGCCGCGCAGCGGCCATGCCTTGTGCCAGCGTTCCTGGCCGATGTTCTCGGCCCAGTCCTGGCCGGGTCCCGCGATGTCGGGTGCGGCGTGGCGGGGCTGCATACAGGCGACGACACCGAGTTCGGCGAAGCGCGGCGTGTCGGCGGGGTCGAGGCATTCCACGTGGACGATCTGGTGCCGGGCGTCCCGGGGGCCGTTCACGGCCCGGGCGCGGGCGACGGCGTCGAGGACCGTACGGATGCCTCGGTCGCCGGTGGCGTGGACGAAGCACTGGAAGCCGCGGGCGTCGAGCCGGGTGAGCAGCTCGGCGAACTCCTCCGCCGGGTAGAAGGTGTCGCCTCGGTGTCGGCCGCAGCCGGCGTACGGCTCCAGGAGCGCCGCCGTACGCGGTTCGACGACGTCGTCGATGTAGAGCTTGAGCGGTCCGACGCGGAGTCGGTCGTCGTTGTACTTCCTGGCCGCGGCGGCGAACGCGTCGAGGTCGGCGTCGGTGGTTCCGCGGGGGTGGAAGAGGGCCGCGACCAGCCGGGAGCGGAGCCGGCCCTCGGCGCGGGCCCGCTCGAAGAGGGCCAGGTCGTCGAGGGAGTTCTGCGGTTCGACGACCGTGGTGATGCCATAACCGATGGCGTCGTCCAGGCTCTTGGTGAGTCTCCCGTACTGCCGGTCGGGCGCGGCCCACGGCACGCCGAGCTCGCGCAGCGCGCGGTGGCCGTCGCGCGAGAGTCCCTTGACGGCGAAGTCCCGGACGAATCCGTTGGGTTCGCCGGTGGCCGGGTCGGTGACGGCCTCGCCGAACGGCAGACTGGTGCGGTCCCGGTGGACGCCGAGCCGGCGCAGGGCGGCGGTGTTGAGCCAGGCGGTGTGCACGTCGTAGCTGAGGACGAGCGCCGGTGTGTCTCCGGTGACCGGGTCGAGGTCGGCGGCGGTGGGCATCCGGCCGCCGGGGATGGCGGAGTAGTCGAACGCCTCGGCCTCGATCCACGCGGCGTCGGGGTGGGACGCCCGCCAGGAGGTGATCCGCTGGTGGACGGCGTCGAGGGTGCGGGCTCCGGCGAGCTGGACGCAGGCGTCGTCGGAACCGAGGCGTACATGGTTGTGGGCGTCGATGAAGCCGGGCAGGACGAGGCGGCCGCCGGCGTCCAGGATCCGGGTGTCGGCACCGGTCCACGCGGCGGCGTCGGCGTCGGCGCCGACCCAGACGATCCGTCCGTCGCGCACGGCCAGCGCCTCGGCCTCGGGCAGATCGGGGTCGACGGTGTGGATACGGGCGTGGGTGAGAACCAGATCGGCGGGCGCGGGCTGGGTGACAGGGGTGTGCATGAGAGGGGACTCCATGTGCCACGCGGGCACCTTGAGGGGGCTTGGCGGTGACGTGCGGGGGATGACGGGGGTACGCGGAGGGACCACGCAGGCTTACGGGTGGGCCGGGGAGGCTTCCCGGCGGGCTGGCGCGACCGTGTGGCGCGCGAGGAGCACGTACACGAGCGCCGAGACGAGCGCGCCCAGGAGCGTGAGGTCGGCCCCGCCGAGCGGTGCGACGAGCGGGCCGGTCCACAGCTCGGAGTCGCAGGTGAGCGCGGCGAAGAGCATGCCGGCGAGCAGGGCCGTCATTCCGGCGGGGTGCCAGCCCGCGCGGTACCCGTACGCCCCTCGGGCGCCGGCGTGCAGCGCCTCGGAGTCGTAGGCGCAGCGGCGCAGCACCATGTCGGCGAGGAAGACACCGCCCCAGGGGGCGAAGACGATGATCAGGAGGGAGAGGAAGGAGAGCAGCGAGGTGGTGAAGTCGGTGAGGAACAGGGCGCCGAGGGAGCCGAGCGCGGTGACGGCGGCGCTGATCACGATGGCGCGGGCGCGGCTCCACGGGATGCCCAGGACCTGGAGGTTCAGGCTGGAGGAGTAGAGCGTGATGATGGAGTTGGTCACCGAACCGCCGAGGACGAGGGCGAGGAAGAGCGGCTGGAACCAGCCCGGGAGCAGCCCTTCCGCGCCGGCGACCGCGTCCGTCATGTCGGTCTGGGTGGCGGCGGCGACCCCGGCGACGCCCAGGGCGACGGAGGAGAGGAAGCCGCCGAGCGCGCCGCTCCAGGTGAGGGCCCTGAGGGAGGTCGCGCGCGGCAGATAGCGGGTGTAGTCGGCGGGCATGGGGAGGTACGAGAAGGGGCCGGCGAGCATGACGACGAAGGCGAGGCTCCAGCCGGAGGCGCCCGGCCCGGTGGCCGGCGCGGCCGTGTCGGCGCCGGGCAGGACGAAGACCAGCAGGGCGGCGAAGCCGACGGCGAGGGCGTAGGCCATCCAGCGTTCGGCGAACTGGACGGTGGCGTGTCCCCACAGGGCGACGGCGAAGGTCATCGTCAGCGTGACCGCGAGTGCGGCGGCGCGGGCGACGGCGCCGCCGCCCCAGCCGACGTCGGCGAAGAACGCTTCCAGCGCGAGGGTGCCGACGACCGTGTTGACGATGGTGTAGCCGATGCCGACGACCCAGTTGAGCAGTCCGGCGGGCCAGTTGCCGCGCACGCCGAAGGCGGCACGGGAGATGACGAGGGTCGCCGTGCCGGTGCGGACCCCGCTGAGTCCGGCGGCGCTGACGGCGAAGAAGAAGAGTCCGCCGATGACGACGACGGCGGTGGCCTGCCAGAAGGAGAGGCCGAAGGCGACGGCGAGGGCGCCGTTGATCACGTAGGTGAAGGTGAGGTTCGAGCCGAACCAGAGCCAGAAGAGGTCCTTGGCACTGCCGTGCCGTTCGGTGTCGGGGATGGGGTCGATGCCGTGGCCCTCGACCTGGAAGACCTCGTCCCGGCCGACGTCGGCCGCTCTCTCCTGTGGCGCCATGCCCACTCCCGCTTCCGCCTCCACCAGGTCCGCAGACCTTGAATGCCGTTCTAGAAGTTAGAACGTCATTCAAGATGTGGGAGGCGTACCCGCCTCGTCAAGACCTCGGGGACACCCGGTTAGAGTCGTGACCCTCGGGACCAGACGGCGGAGGCGGAGCGGGTGACAGGGTCGGCACGACGGCGTGACGGGCACATCGCCCAGGAGCGGATGCTCGAGGAGGCCATGGCGGCCATCGCCGAGGACGGTCTGGCGGCGCTCACCATGTCGGCGCTGGCCGAACGCCTGGGCACGAGCGGCGGCCACATCCTGTACTACTTCGGCAGCAAGGACCTGCTGCTGCTGGCCGCGTTGCGCTGGAGCGAGACGGCGCTCGCCGAGGAGCGCCGCTCGCTGCTGTCCCGCCGGCTGACGGCGGAGCGCAAGCTGGACCTCTTCCTGCGGCTGTACCTCCCGCGCGGCCCGCGCGATCCGCGCTGGACGCTCTGGATCGAACTGTGGGCCCGCACTCCCGCCAACGAGTCCCTCCGCGAGGCCCAGCGCGAGCTGGACCGGGGCTGGCAGGAGGACCTGGAGGCGCTGCTCACCAAGGGCGTCTCGCAGGGGCGCTTCGCTCCGATGGACGCCACGGAGGTGACCGAGCGTGCTTCCGAACTCCTCGCGCTCCTCGACGGCTTGAGCACGCGGGTCGTCCTCGGCCAGGAACAGGGGCGGGACTCCCGCCCGGCGCTGGAGGCGGCGAGAGCGGCGGCCGAACGGCTGATCCCGCGAGCCCGCTGAACTCCGTCGACCTCGCCGGCCCGCGAGGGCGCGGGGCGCGGGGGTCCGTTCACCCCGTCGTCGGGTCCTCCCACGGCAAGGGCTCCACGGGCGTCATGGGCCAGTCCGGCGTGCCGGGCCGGTGGCGGGACAGGTCGGCGTTCCAGAGGATCTGTTCGGCGTGGAGCGCGGCCCGTGACAGCCGGGCGATCGAGGGGTAGGAGGCGCCGATGACCTGGGCGAGGGCGAGGGTGGCCTCGGTATCGGAGGCGGCTTGCCCGGGGTGGGGGTGGGGGACGCCGTACCACGCGGTGACCGCGTCCAGGGAGCGGCGGCCGGGGCGGTAGCGGTCGGCGTGACGGTCCAGGACGAGAGGGTCGCAGACGGGGGCCACGCCCGTCGGCAGCCGCTCGGTCAGCGGGCGCACGCCATGGCGCAGGAGTTCGGCGTGGAGGGTGGTCAGGACGTGGGGCGCGAACCAGACGACCAGCAGCTCCCCCGACGCGAGGTGCCCGGCGAGCAGGTCCGCCACCTCGCCGAGCGCGTGCGCCGCCGGAACCCCCTCCCTCCGCGCCCGCTCGATCGTGATGCCGTGGCCTTTGCCGGGCGCCAGGGAGAGCGGATCGGATCCAGGATCCAGAATCCAGTCCGATGACAGGCCGTCACTCGTCCGTACGGAGGCGGCGAGGACACGGTCGACGGCCGCCCGGTTGCCGGTGGTCGCGATGTCCAGGGCCATGAGCCGGCGGCGGTGCCAGCCGGGGTGGTCGAGCCGGGCGGGAGGCGTCGGCTCGCGTACGTGTTCCGGGTGGTAGACCTCCCAGCCGCCGGTCCGGCCGTGCCGGAGCACCCCCGAACCGGCGTGGACCACGGCTCCGCACACCGCGCACGGCCCGTCGTAGTCGTTGACGAAGCCCCCCGGCCCCGCACCGGGCCCGGCAGCCGCCCCCGGCCCGGGGCTCATGACGTCCCGGCGCCGTCGCGGTACGCCTCGAGGAGCCTCAACCACGCCTCGCTCAGCGTCGGATACGCCGGAACGGCGTGCCAGAGGCGGGCGATCGGGACCTCTCCCGCCACGGCGACGGTCGCCGAGTGGAGCAGCTCCCCGATGCCCGGCCCGACGAGGGTGACACCGAGGACGATCTCCCGTTCGAGATCGACGACCATACGGGCGTGGCCGCGGTAGCCGTCCGCGTACAGCCCGGCGCCCGCGACGCCGGAGAGGTCGAGGTCGACGGCGCGCACCCGGTGCCCGGCGCGCCGGGCCTCCGCCAGGGAGAGGCCGACCGACGCGGCCTCGGGGTCGGTGAAGACGACCTGGGGCACCGCCGTGTGGTCGGCGGTGGCCGCGTGCGCGCCCCAGGGGTCTTCCTCGGGCAGGGAGTCCCCGGCGGCGCGGGCGGCGATCGCGGCGCCCGCGATCCGGGCCTGGTACTTGCCCTGATGCGTCATCAGGGCACGGCGGTTGACGTCACCGACGGCGTAGAGCCAGTCGTGGCCGGTGACCCGGAGGCTGTCGTCCACCGAGAGCCAGGAGCCGGGCTCCAGACCGACCGTCTCCAGACCGATGTCCTCGGTGCGCGGGGCGCGGCCGGTGGCGAAGAGGACCTCGTCACCCACGACGTGGTTGCCTCCCTCCAGGACCACCGTGACCGGGCCGGTGCTGCCGTCCCGTACGACGGCGGAGACGGAGACGCCGGTACGGATGTCGGCCCCGCGCGCGGTGAG
This sequence comes from Streptomyces sp. NPDC003027, assembly GCF_053591435.1. Classification (NCBI taxonomy): domain Bacteria; kingdom Bacillati; phylum Actinomycetota; class Actinomycetes; order Kitasatosporales; family Streptomycetaceae; genus Streptomyces; species Streptomyces sp. NPDC003027. Next base: position 140,222 of record NZ_JBSFTU010000009.1, on the reverse strand, counting down.
GGCTTCGGCGACGTGCTCGCCGACGAACGGCTCCATCCGGGTCAGCAGGCCGTCGCCGCGCACCAGCACCGTGACGTGCGAGCCGAGCGCCTGCCAGGCGGTGGCCATCTCCGCGGCGACCACTCCCCCGCCGACGACGACGAGGCGGTCCGGGACGCGGTGGGCGCTGGTGGCCTCGCGGCTGGTCCAGGGCCTGGAGCCGGTCAGGCCCGGCAGCTCGGGCAGGACGGCGCGACTGCCGGTGCACACGGCGACGGCGTGCCGGGCGGCGAGGAGGTGGCGCTCGCCCTCGGGTGCCTCGACGGCGACCCTCCGGGCTCCGGCCAGCCGTCCGTGGCCGCGAAAGAGCCGCGCGCCGGTGGAGTCGAGCCAGGTGACGGCGTTGTCGTCCTTCCAGTGGGAGACGTAGTAGTCGCGGTGGGCGAGCACGGCGGCGGCGTCCAGCGGCCCTTGGACCGACTGCCGGAGCCCGGGCACCTTGCGCGCGTCGGAGCGGGCGATGGCCGGGCGCAGCAGCGCCTTGCTGGGCATGCAGGCCCAGTACGAGCACTCCCCGCCGACCAGTTCGCTCTCCACCACCGCCACGCTCAGGCCAGCCGCCCTGGCCCGGTCCACCACGTTCTCGCCGACCGGTCCCGCGCCGAGGACCACCACGTCGTACTCGTGCTCCACCGCTCGTGTCATGGGCCCCAGTCTGGCCGCAGGTGTGCCGGGAGGCCACAGGGGAAGGCGCCGCGGTGCGGTTCCGGAATAGCCGGGGGCGACGCGCCGTTGTGCGGGGCGAGTCCCCAGGGGACCGTGAGGACACCATCAGGAGCCCCGGAGAGGTAGGAAGCATGAGCACCGTAGAGCTCACCAAGGAAAACTTCGACCAGATCGTGAGCGACAACGACTTCGTTCTGATCGACTTCTGGGCTTCCTGGTGCGGTCCGTGCCGCCAGTTCGCGCCGGTGTTCGAGGCCGCGTCGGAGCGTCACGAGGACCTGGTCTTCGCGAAGGTGGACACCGAGGCGCAGCAGGAGCTCGCCGCCGCGTTCGAGATCCGCTCGATCCCCACGCTGATGATCGTCCGTGACAACGTGGCCGTCTTCGCCCAGCCCGGCGCGCTGCCCGAGGCGGCGCTGGAGGATGTGATCGGTCAGGCGCGCAAGCTCGACATGGCCGAGGTGCGCAAGTCCATCGAGGACGCCAAGCAGTAGGTCGCACGCGCGAAGGGCGGTACGGGGAGAATCCGTACCGCCCTTCGCGCTGCCGCTGCTCGGCGTCGGCGGCCCGTACGGGTGCTCAGCGCTCCGTACTCGGTGTCAGCGCTCCGTGCTCCGTGACAGCGCTCCGTGCTCAGCGCTCCAGGACCAGCGCCAGGCCCTGGCCGACGCCGATGCAGAGCGCGGCGAGGCCCGTGCCCGAGCCGGCCGCCGCGAGCTGGTGGGCGACCGAGCCGGCGAGCCGGGCGCCCGAGGCGCCCAGCGGGTGCCCGATGGCGATGGCGCCGCCGCGCGGATTGACGATCTCGGGGTCGAGTTCCGGCCACTCGGCGAGGCAGCCGAGGGACTGGGCGGCGAAGGCCTCGTTCAGCTCGAAGGTCGTCAGGTCCGCGAAGGAACGGTCCGCCTTGCCGAGCGCCCGCCGGACCGCCTCGACCGGGCCGAGGCCGAAGAGCTGCGGTTCGATTCCCGTGACGGCCGAGGCCCGGATGCGGGCGAGCGGCTCGCGGCCGGTCTCGCGCAGCCCCTCCTCGTCCACGAGGAGCAGGGCCGCGGCGCCGTCGTTGAGCGGCGAGGCGTTGCCCGCGGTGACCGTGCCGCCGTCGGTACGGAAGGACGGCTTCAGCCGAGCCAGGGCCTCCAGCGAGGTGTTGTCGCGGACGCACTCGTCACGGGTGAGGTCCACGCCGTCGTAGGGCACGACCTCGGCGTCGTACAGACCCTTCGCCCACGCCTCGGCCGCCTTCCGGTGGCTGGCCAGTGCGAAGCCGTCCTGCTGTTCGCGGGTGACGCCGTGCTTGTCGGCGACGAGCTCGGCGCCCTCGCCGAGCGAGACGGTCCAGTCGGCGGGCATCCTCGGGTTGGTCATGCGCCAGCCCAGGGTCGTGGAGTGCAGCTGCTGGTGTCCCGCCGGGAAGGCGCGCTCGGGCTTCTGCAGAACCCAGGGGGCGCGGGACATCGACTCGACGCCGCCCGCCACGACGACGGAGGCGTCGCCGAGCGCGATGGCGCGGGCGGCCTGGATCACGGCCTCCAGGCCGGAGCCGCAGAGGCGGTTGACGGTGACGCCGGGCACGGAGGTGGGGAGGCCGGCGAGCAGGACGGCCATGCGGGCCACGTCGCGGTTGTCCTCGCCGGCGCCGTTCGCGTCACCGAAGTACACGTCGTCGATCCGGGCGGGGTCGAGGTCCGGCACGCGGCCGATCAGCGCCTTGACGACGTGGGCGGCGAGGTCGTCGGGGCGGACCGAGGAGAGGGCGCCTCCGAACTTGCCGATCGGGGTGCGGACGGCGTCGACGATGTAGACGTCGCGGATGCTCATCGGTTCTCTCCCACGGGGACTTCGACAGGAAGCGTTCGCCGGTGAACCTTCCTTCGGAATCATGCGCGCCGAGTCTCTGCCGGACGGCGCCTTCTGTCAACGGTCCGGAGGGACGATATGTGGTCTGTACAACCGTCGGTCCGCCGGAGGGCGGTGGGCGACGGGACGGCGCGCCCTCAGGGGCCCGTATCGTGCCGGACCAGCGCCGTCAGGCCGTAGTCCAGCTCGCGTCCGTCGACCAGCAGGGCCTCGACCGTGCGGGTCTCCGGATCGATGTCGGCGGCCATGCCGTGGCCCTCGTAGCGGGGGTAGCCCGAGGAGCCCTGGCGGCCGGTGGCCTCGACCACCGCGGAGCGGACCGCGCTGTCCTCCACGGACGCGCCACCGCGGTCCTCCACGTGCTCGGGGACGAGGAGGATCTCGAAACGCTTCGGAATTCTGCTCATACTTCCGACGCTAAGCGCTCGCCCCGGTCCGCGCCGGACATGCCCTCCCGAGCCTCAGCTCGACTCGCGCGGTACGACTCGCGAGGCCATCAGATCCCGCGTCGACGGGGCGGCCTCCGGGTCACGGACCGCGCGGTCGACCAGCTCGGCCAGGTCCTCGCCGAGCACCATGTCGATCCGTACCGTGCTCAGCCGGGGCCGCAGCAGCCGCCCGAGGAGCAGGTCGTCCGAGCCGACGATCGCGGTCTCGTCCGGGACCGAGACCCCCGCGTCCTGCAGCGCCCGCATCAGCAGCATCGCGTACTCGTCGTTGTACGCGAAGGCCCCGTCGAGGCGCGACTCCCTCCACCGGGCGGCCAGTTCGCCGGCGGACTCCTCCTCGTACCGCATCGGCAGAGGTACGACGGTGGCGTCCGTGCCCTCGACCGCCTGCCGGGCGCCCTCCAGCCGCGGCCCGGAGAACAGCTCCAGGCCGGGCTCCTCGGGGACGACCACGCCGATCCGGCGCCTGCCCCGCTCGACCAGATGCGCGACCGCGACACGGCCCACCCGCGCCTGGTCCATGACCAGCGCGTGCGTGCCCTCGATCCGCTGCGGGCCGACGGTGATCACCGCCTTGGCGCCGGAGCGCTTGAGGATCTTCACGCCCCTCGGGGTGAGCTGCACCTCGCCGAGGGAGACCACGGCGACGGGGCGGAGCTCCGCCCAGGCCCGGGCGGCCTCGTCACCCTCCAGGCCCAGGCTGCCGTACTGCACCACGGTGTAGTCGAGGCGGCGCAGCGCCCACTGGAGTTCGTCGAAGAACCGGCTGTACAGCGGCCCGACCGGCATGTGCGCGCTGGGAAGCAGCACCATCCGGCTGTGGCCGGCGCGCAGACTGCGGGCCGCGGCGTGCGGCACATAGCCCAGCTCCTCGGCCGCCTCCCGCACCCGGCGGCGGGTCGGCTCGCTGATCCGTACGGCCGCGGTGTTGTTCAGCACGTACGAGACGGTGGCTCGGGACACGCCCGCGAGCCGCGCGACATCGGCGCTCGTCGGCACGGGACGTTCGGCGGAGTGTCTGGGTGACTGGCTCATCGCTCCGGCATCTTTCCAGACCCGCGCGGACCGGGGTCCGGTGGATGGCCGGATTCGAGTGCTCCGCAGTGCCCGCACACGCGCTTACCCGTGTCACCTGACTCTCTTCCGCTTCTTCCCCCACGCCGGGCGGGCTCTCCTCGCGGCCGCCGTACTGTCGGTGCTCGGGGCGCCGGCCGTGCGCCCGATCCGTAGGTGCGCTTGAGCACCCCGTCCCGAAAGGCGTCACCGTGCGGTTGCACACCACCACCTGGGGATCAGGCGACCGGATCGCCCTGCTGATCCACGGCATCATGTCCGACCACCGCACCTGGCGCAGGGTCGGGCCGGCGCTCGCCGCGCGCGGCTACCGGGTCATCGCCGTGGACCTGCGCGGTCACGGCGCCAGCGGCCGCGCCACCGGCCCGGAGGGGTACACCCCGGCGGACTACGCCGATGATGTGGTCGAAACCCTGCCGTCCGGGGCCGAGTTGGCGATCGGGCACTCGCTCGGCGGGCTGACGCTGGCCCTGGCCGTGGAGCGGCTCGCACCGCGCCGCGCGGTCTACTCCGACCCCGCCTGGCAGCTGCCGGCCGGGCCCGGCGGCTACCGCCCGGAGCTGTTCACGCAGAGCAAGTTCCTCACCCGCGAGCACCTACGGGAGTTCAATCCCCACTGGGAGGAGGAGGATCTCGACATCGAGACGGAGACGATACGGCTCTGGGACGAGCGAACGGCCCACGGCCTGGTGGGCTTCGCCGGCCGGGACGCGTGGCCCGTCGAGCCGGTCGTCCCCTCGCTGATCACGCTCGCAGATCCGAGCATGCTGGTCTCAACGGCAAACGCGCGGATGCTCAAGGAGCGCGGTTTCGAGCTCCGTACGGTCGTCGGCGCGGGCCACACCATCCACCGGGACGACTTCGACGGGTTCATGACCGCCCTGGACGGCTGGATCTGAGGTGCCGGGGCGCGTGTACGCGTCCGGCGAGTGGAGCACACCGCGGCCGGGGCCCACGCGGCTCCGGACCCCGGCCAGCGTGTGCGGAAGGTCAGTTGTGGCCGAACTTCCGTTCCTTCTTGTGGGCGACCTGCCGCGCGAGCGTGCGGGGTGTCTCGCCCGTCGCCGACGTGCCGGTCTGTTCCTTCGCCGTCGTCGCCACGGCTCGGTGTTCGTGCCCGCCCGTACGGGCTCCGTGGTTCACCCGGGTCTGTTTCTTGCCCACGATCGTGCCTCCTGTGACTCCTGGAGCGGACTCGGGACGCTGGGCCGTTCCCAGATTCGCACGCGGGTGCGAGCGGCGCATGTCAGGGCGTGGGGGTGCGCCCGGCCAGCACCGGCCACAGGTCGGGGTCCTCGAAGTTCAGCGCCCACAGGGCGGTGTTCACGACGCCGTGGCGGCGCAGGACGGGCAGGTGTCCGGCGACGCCCTTGGCGTCCTGGTACCACACCTCACGGGTGAGGTCGCCGTCCCGGTAGGTGAAGTACGGGGTGCTGGAGACGGGGTCGAGCCGGTAGGGGGCGCCGTGGGCGCGGCGCAGCGCCTCGGCCTCCTTCCAGGTGACGTGCGCGGCCTTTCCGGCGTACGCCTTCCCGCCGTCCGCCTTCCCGCCGCCCGCCGCGGCCCAGTCCCAGCCGTAGGCGGGCAGGGCGAGCTCGATCCGCTCGGGCGGTACGAGGGAGGCGGCGGTACGCAGCAGCTCGTCGTACCAGGCGGTGCTCGCGATCGGTCCGGGGGCGCCGCCCGCCCAGTGCAGGTTGTACGCCATGATCCGCACCCGGTCGGCCGCCCTGCCGAGGGCGGCGTAGTCCCAGACGCGGCCGGTGGTCGCGGTCTTGGGGCTCACCGTGACCACGCACTGTTTGGCGAGGGCGTGCAGTCGGGCGCACACGTCCTCGACGAGGGCGGTGTAACCGTCGCGTACGGCCGGGTAGGCGGAGTCGCCGGTGGTGGCGATGGACTCGTAGTCGAGGTCGAGGCCGTCGTAGTCGCGGGACACGGCGACGGCGGCCAGGGCCTTCGCGTGGGTGGCACGCCGGACGGGGTCGGTGAGGATTCCCGCGAGGACGCCGGAGGGCAGGGTCTCCATGACGGTGGGGACGACCTTGATGCCGGCCCGGTGGAGGCCGTCGATGACGAGCCGCTCGCCTGCGCCGGTGTGCGGGGCGATCCGGTCGGCGGTCTTCGTCTCGTACCAGAAGGGGCTGACGGTGTGCAGTTGGTCGGCGTGGCGGAGCGCGGCGAGATAGGCGGCCTCCTGGTCCCAGTAGGGGAGCCAGGCGGAGACGGTGCGCGGGGGGTCGTCCTCGGCCGCCCCGGCCGCCTGGGGTGCGGCGATGAGCAGGGCCGTCAGCGCGGTCAGGAGGGCGAGGGCGAGGGTGCGGGACGGTGTCGTAAGGGCCATGGACCGAGCCTCGGCGGACGGGGCCGGCGGCGCCCTGCGGGTTGGGCCATCCAGGCTCCGCGGGAGGCGCGGTCCCACTTCGGCACGCCGGGCAGCGCGGGTCTTCGCTTCGCCGGGCAGGCGCGGGTCCTCGATTCACCGGGCGGGCGCGGGTCTTCTTCGCCGGGCAGGCGCGGGTCCTCCCTTCGCCGCAGGCGCGGGTCCGGCAGGCCGGATCCGCAGGTCAGGCTTCCGGGAAGACCCGCTGGAACGCGGCGAGCGTCGTCCTGCCCGCCGTACGGTCCAGGATCGCGAAGACGATCTCGTCGAAGTGGCCGGCGAACCGGCCCTCGTCGGTGAGGAGCGTCCTGAAGACGCCCGCCACCTCGGCCGGGTCGTTCTGGAAGACCCCGCATCCCCAGGCGCCGAGGACGAGCCGGCGGTAGCCGCCGGCGACGGCCGTCTCCAGGACCCGTTCGGCGCGGGAGGCCAGGGCGGCCGGGACGCGGGGTGCGAGCCGGGGCGTCTGCCGGCGGATCACGCCCGCGTTCGGAGCGGGCGAGGTGAGGAAGCCGACCGTGAACGGCTCGTCCAGGAGGGCGCCCCGGTCGTCGCGGAAGACCGGGACGGTGGGCGAGAGGATGACCCGGTCGCTGTAGAAGACGTCCGTCCCCCAGGGGTTCGCCCGGGAGGCGTCCCCGGCCCGGTGATGGGCGTAGTACTCGGGGACGCGCAGCAGCGTGGTGTAGAGGGCGGATGACCGGCAGAGGGCCTCCTCCTGGGCCTGGGCGCCGTTGAGGTAGCCGCCGCCCGGGTTGCGGGCCGAGGCGAAGTTCAGGACGCCCACCGGGCCGTCGTGGGCGCGGGTCATGCGGCGGGCGGCGGCGAGGCTGCTCTCGTCGGTGACCTCGATGAGGGTGTCGCGGTCGGTGTCCGGGGTGACGGGTACGGGCTCGGGGCCGTACAGCCGTGTCGCCCGTACCGCCGCCGTCAGTTCCGCCTCGATGGACACCTTCCGTCCGCCGGGAGCTCGGTAGCGGCCCGCCTCGACGATCTCCTCGGTCTGTTTCGCGATGCCCCGCAACCGTGCGCTCATGGCCGGAAGCTTGATCGACTCCATCCCTCCCGACAAGGGGTTTTCCCGCGCGGGGGGCGGAAAGGCGGTCTTGCACGCCCGTCGACGGTGGCTTTAGGTGGAGTCAGCGCCTTCCACGACAGGAGGATCCGACATGGCGTCGAGCGGTATACCGCCGGGCGGTCCGCCCTTGACAGAGGACGAAGCGGAGGATTTGCTGCGATGTATCTGCTTCAAGACGGGACCGCCCCGCACGATCGGGGTGGAGGTGGAGTGGCTCCTCCACGAACTGCGTGACCCCCGGCTCCCCGTCCCGTCGCGGCGGCTGGCTTCCGCCCTCGACACCGTACGAACCCTGCCACTGGCCTCGGCACTGACCTTCGAACCCGGCGGGCAGCTGGAGCTCAGCTCGCCGCCCGCCGCCTCCCTCATGGAGTGTGTCGGCACTCTGTCGGCCGATCTCGGCGCGGTACGCGACGCGCTCGCCCCCCTCGGACTCTCGCTCAGCGGCTACGGGGTCGACCCCTGGCACGCTCCCCGCGACCGGCTGCTGCGCGAGCCGCGCTACGACGCGATGGAGCTCGCCCTCGACCGCACCGGCCCGGCCGGCCGGGCCATGATGTGCGAGTCGGCGTCGGTGCAGGTCTGTCTGGACGCCGGGCTGGAGGAACCGGGCCCGCTCGGCTACCACCGCCGCTGGCGGCTGGCGCATCTCCTCGGCGCGGTCCTGGTGGCCGCTTTCGCCAACTCCCCCCTCCACGGCGGCCGTCGCACCGGATGGCGCTCGACCCGGCAGGCTCTGTGGACCGATCTCGACCCGGCCCGGGCGCTCGCCCCGCCCGCCGTGGACGGCGAGCCGCGCGCGGCGTGGGCGGCGCATGTGCTCGACACCCCGGTGCTGTGTGTGCGGGCCGACGAAGGGACGTGGGCCGTCCCGGAGGGGCTGACCTTCCGGGAGTGGCTGCGTACGGGACGGCCGCGCCCGGCCGGCCAGGAGGACCTGCGCTACCACCTGACCACCCTCTTCCCTCCGGTACGGCCGCGCGGCCATCTGGAGCTGCGGATGATCGACGCGCAGCCCGGCGTGGACGGCTGGATCGTGCCGGTGGCCGTGGCCGCCGCGCTCTTCGACGATCCGGAGGCCTCCGAGACGGTGTACCGGGCCGTCAAACCGCTTGCGGAGTACGCGGGTTCGGCAGCGGCTCCGCGCAATCCGCTCTGGCTGGCGGCGGCCCGTGACGGGCTGGCCGATCCCGATCTGCACGCCGCCGCCCTGGTGGCGTTCCCGGCCGCTCTGGAGGCGCTCCCCCGGCTGGGTGCGAGCGAGTCCGTCCAGGGGGCGGTGGCCGCCTTCCACGAGCGGTACGTGATTCCCGGCGGCTGCCCGGCCGACGAACTCCGGAAGGTGACGTCATGACCGCGACCGACGATCCGACGACGCTGCGGCGGCGGGCGCTGGACGCTCTCACGACGGCACGGAAGCGCACCGCGCTCCTCACCTCGTGCGTCGAGGACGACGAACTCATCGCACAGCACTCGCCGTTGATGTCGCCTCTGGTGTGGGACCTGGCGCACATCGGCAACCAGGAGGAGCAGTGGCTGTGGCGGGCGGTCGCCGGCCGTGACGCGCTGCGGCCCGAGATCGACTCCCTCTACGACGCCTTCGAGCACCCTCGTGCCAGCCGGCCGTCCCTGCCCCTGCTGCCCCCCGCCGAGGCCCGCGCCTACGCCTCCGACGTACGCGGCCGGGTCCTGGACGTCCTGGAGCGCACGCCGCTGGAGGGCCGTCCGCTGGTGGAGGCCGCCTTCGCCTTCGGGATGATCGCCCAGCACGAACAGCAGCACGACGAGACCATGCTGATCACCCATCAGCTCCGCAAGGGGCCGTCCGCGCTGACGGCGCCCCCACCGCCGGCGGCGAGCGCCGGGCCGCTGCCCGCCGAAGTCCTCGTCCCGGGCGGCCCGTTCACGATGGGGACCTCCGACGAGCCGTGGGCACTGGACAACGAACGCCCGGCCCATACCCGGGTCGTCCCGGCGTTCTTCATCGACACCGCGCCGGTCACCAACGGCGCCTATACGGCGTTCGTCGCGGACGGCGGCTACACCGACGAACGCTGGTGGCGGCCGGAGGGCTGGGCACAGATCCGGCGGCACGGCATCGGGGCGCCGCTGTTCTGGCGCCGGGAGGGCGGGCAGTGGCTGCGCCGCCGGTTCGGGGTGACCGAGCCGGTCCCCGAGGACGAGCCCGTGGTGCATGTCAGCTGGTACGAGGCGGACGCCTACGCCCGCTGGGCCGGACGCAGGCTCCCCACCGAGCCGGAGTGGGAGAAGGCGGCCCGCCACGATCCGGCGACCGGGCGCTCCCGGCGCTATCCCTGGGGTGACGCGGACCCGGCTCCGGCCCACGCGAACCTCGGCCAGCGACACCTGCGGCCGGCTCCGGCGGGCAGCTGTCCGGACGGTGCCTCGCCGCTCGGGGTACGGCAGTTGATCGGGGACGTGTGGGAGTGGACGTCCAGTGACTTCCTGCCGTATCCGGGCTTCCGGGCCTTTCCGTACAAGGAGTACTCCGAGGTCTTCTTCGGTCCCGCGCACAAGGTGCTGCGGGGCGGGTCGTTCGCCGTCGACGCGGTCGCCTGCCGGGGCACGTTCCGCAACTGGGACCTGCCGGTGCGGCGCCAGATCTTCTCCGGATTCCGTACCGCACGGGACGCGGAGGCCACCTGATGTGCCGTCATGTCGCTTATCTCGGCGAGCCGGTCGCCCTCGGGGAGCTGGTGCTCCGGCCGGAGCACTCCCTGTGCCGGCAGGCGTGGGCGCCGCGTACGCAGGTCAGTGGCGTGGTGAACGCGGACGGGTTCGGGGTGGGCTGGTACGCGGAGGGCGACCCGGTCCCGGCGCGCTACCGCCGGGCGGTGCCGGTCTGGGCCGACACGTCCTTGGCCGATCTCGCCCGGGTGGTGCGCAGCAGCGCCCTGCTCGCGGCCGTCCGGGGGGCCACCCGGCCCGGTGCCGATGGGGAGGCCGCGGCGGCCCCGTTCGGGGCGGGGCCGTGGCTGTTCAGCCACAACGGCGCGGTCGAGGGCTGGCCGGAGTCGATGGCCGGCCCGGCCGCGGCGCTGTCGGCCGGGGAACTGATCGGGCTGGAGGCACGGACGGACTCGGCCCTGCTGTGGGGGCTGGTGCTGCACCGGCTGCGGGCCGGGGACGCGCCGGGGCGGGCGCTCGCCGACACCGTGCGGGAGGCCGCCGGGGCGGCCCCCGGCTCCCGGCTGAACCTGCTCGTCACCGACGGGTCCGAGATCACCGCGACGACCTGGGGGAACACGCTCTTCTATCTGACGGGCCCCGACCGGAGCGGCGCGCCGCGCACGGTCGTGGCGTCCGAGCCCTACGACGACGATCCGCTCTGGCGCGAGGTGCCGGACCACACAGTGCTCCGCGCCACCCGTACCGACGTCACCCTGTCCCCGCTCAAGGAGCCCTCCGCGTGAGCCCGTTCCAGCTGACCCGCACCCTTCCCGAGGACGCCACCGACGCCGCTCTGCGCGCCGACGTGCTGCACGGCCTGACCCGCACCCCCAAGGAGCTGCCGCCGAAGTGGTTCTACGACACGCGCGGCAGCGAGCTGTTCGAGGAGATCACCCGGCTCCCCGAGTACTACCCGACCCGTGCCGAACGGGAGATCCTTGCCGCCCGGGCGCCTGACATAGCGGCGGCCACCGGCGCCCGGACGCTGGTGGAGCTGGGCTCCGGCTCGTCGGAGAAGACCCGGTTCCTGATCGAGGCGCTGCTGCCCGGCCTGGACAGCTATGTGCCGGTGGACGTGAGCGAGTCGGCGCTGACCGGGGCGGCCGAGGCGCTGCTCGCGGAGCGGCCGGGGCTCCACCTCCACGCGCTGGTCGCCGACTTCACGCGGGGCCTGGCGCTGCCCGGCTCACCCGGGCCGCGCCTGATCGCGTTCCTCGGTGGCACGATCGGCAATCTCCTGCCGGCCGAGCGCAGGGTGTTCCTGCGCTCGGTGCGGGCGATGATGACGCCGGGCGACGCCCTGCTGCTCGGCACGGACCTGGTGAAGGACGAGGCGACGCTGGTCGCCGCGTACGACGACGCGGCCGGGGTGACGGCCGCTTTCAACAAGAACGTGCTGGCCGTGATCGCCCGTGAGCTGGACGCCGACGTGCGGCCGGAGGACTTCGACCATGTGGCGCTCTGGAACCGGGAGCGGGAGTGGATCGAGATGCGGCTGCGGGCCCGCCACGCCCTCACGGTGAAGGTGCGCGAGCTGGATCTGGTGGTGCCGTTCGAGCGGGGTGAGGAGGTACGGACGGAGGTGTCGGCGAAGTTCCGTCAGGCGGGTGTGTGCGAGGAGCTGACGGCGGCCGGTCTGGAGCCGGCCCACTGGTGGACGGATAGGGAGGGGCGGTTCGCGCTGTCGCTGGCGACGGCGCGCTGAGCCGCCCGGGCAAGGGTGCGCCGGTCCGTATATCGGATGCTGGATATCGGATCCAATATCCGTAGCTCGGCGACCAGCCCCCGGGCCGCCGCGATCCGCCACAGAGAGGCGGCCAGCGGATCGTCGCCCACGAAGGCGGCGGGCCCGGCGGGCCGGTAGCCGAGCCGTACCGGCTGCACGGCGGCCCCCGCGTCCAGCGCGGCCTGGAAGGGGGCCGGGCGGAAGGTGCCGCCGGCCCGCCCGCACCAGGTGGAGCCCTCGGGGAAGACGATCACCCGTCCGCCGTCGATGAGCGCCCGGGTCATCTCCCGGACGGTGCCGGGCAGGGCCCGCAGCCGGTCGCGTTCGATGAAGAGGGTGCCGCCCCGGGCCGCGAGCGGCCCGAGCACGGGCCACGTGCGGATCTCCCGCTTGGCGAGCATGCGGCCGGGCAGGACGGCGGCGAGGAGCGGGACGTCGAGCCAGGAAATGTGATTGGCGACGACGAGGAGGGGGCCGCGCCCGGTGGGGACGGGAGCGCCGGTGACTCTGATCCGTACGCCGAAGGCCCGTACCACCGCCCGGCACCACCACCGCGCCGACCATAGCCGGGCGTCCGGCGGCAGCAGCGCCGTGAGCGGGGCCAGCAGCACTCCGGCGAGGACCACGGCGAGGCCGGCGGTCAGCCGTGCCAGCGCTCGGGCGGGCCGCACGGTGGCGCACCCGGGACCGTGGTGCGCGCCGCACCTGCCGGGGGTGCAGGGCGCGGTCGGCAGCCAGGGGGACGGGGCCGCGTTCACCGGGCCGGTGCGAGGGAGAGGAAGTGGCGCAGATAGCGGGGGTCGGTGGTGCGCAGCGAGAGCAGGACGTAGAGGTCGGCGACGCCGAAGTCCACGTCGTGCGCGGGCGCTCCGCAGACCCAGGCGCCGAGCCGGAGGTAGCCGCGCAGCAGCGGCGGGAGTTCGGTGCGGCCCTCGGGGCGGGCGACGCCGTCGGGGGTCCAGAGCCGGTGCGGGGTGACCCGGTACTCCTCCGGGGCGAGGTGCTTGGCCTTGACGGTGTCCCAGGTGGCCGCGGCCAGCCCGCCGCCGTCGGCGAGCGGTAGCGAGCAGCAGCCGGCCAGCCAGTTGTGGCCGGTACGGGTCATGTAGCGGGCGAGTCCGGCCCAGATGAGGGCGATGACGGCGCCGTTGCGGTGGGCCGGGTGGACGCAGGAGCGGCCGACCTCGACGAGGTCGTCGCGGACGGGCGCGAGCCGGCCGAGGTCGAACTCGCTCTCGGAGTAGAGGCGTCCGGCGATCCGGGCGCGGTCCGGCGGCAGGACCCGGTACGTTCCGACGACCTCGCCGGTGGTCTCCTCGCGTACCAGCAGGTGGTCGCAGTACGCGTCGAAGGCGTCGGTGTCCAGGCCGGGTTCGGGCCCGTCGAGGCGTGCGCCCATCTCCCCGGCGAAGACCTGGTGGCGCAGCCGCTGGGCGGCGCGGACGTCCTCCTGGTCGCGGGCGAGGCCGACGACATAGCGGGGCTGCGGGTCCCCGGTCGGCCGGGCGGGCACCCCGGCCTGGGCGGGGACACCGCCGGCGGCGGGGCCGGGCGGAGCCGGGACGCCGAGCGGGGCCGTGGTGCCGGTCGCGGTGCCGGTCTGGGCCGGGAGGCCGGCCGGGACCGGGACGGCGGGTGCGACGGCGACTGCGGGCGACGGTGCGGGCATGTCGGGCTCCTCCGGCGTACGGAAGGGGACGGTGAGGGCCGGGCCGCGCGGGGCGGTGGTCCGGCTCCTTACTTCTTCCGTGACCGGCTGGATTCGACGTGTCCGTTCGGGGGCTCGCGGGTGTGGATGCGCTGAATGCTATTCGGCGAGCGCCTGGGTGATCTGCTCGGAGGCGTGCTCCGCCGCCCGCTTGGGATCCTCGCCCTGGAGGACCGCCGTCATGTACGGCTTGATGGGGTTGGCGGCCTCGACGTCGGCCCACTGGGGGGAGTTGGGCGTGGCCCGGCCGCGCGCCGCTCCGACGGCCATGACGGCGGTGGCCTCCTGGCCCTCGACGACGGAGGCGAGCGACGTCTTGTTGGGGACGTAGTTCATGGCGCGGGCGAGTTCGGTCTGCCATTTCTCGCCCGCCAGGGCCTTCACGACGTCGATGGCGGCGGTCCGCTCGGGCGCGTTCTCGGGGATGATCAGGTCGGATCCGCCGGTGAAGACGGCGCAGGGCTCTCCGGCCTTCTTTCCGGGGATCGGGAAGAAGCCGAGCTTGCCCTTCAGCGCCGGGTTCGCCCGGGTGATGGCGGAGACGGCGCTGGGCGTGGCGATGATCTGGGCGACGTCCCCCTTGGCGAACACCTCCGCCTGGGGCGGTGTCTGTTCGTCCGCGTTCTTGGGGCCCGAGCCGAGGGACTGCAGGTCCTTGTAGAAATCCATGCCGCGCAGCGCCGCCGGGCTGTCCAGGGCGCCGGTCCAGTCACCGCCCTTGTCGTCGGCCAGTTCGCCGCCCTCGTCCCAGATGAAGCCGGCCAGCGTGTACCAGTCCTGGCCCGCGAGGTAGACGCCCTGGGTGCCGTCCCGGTTGAGCTTCTCGGTGTCGTCGAGCCACTGGGCGCGGGTGGCCGGCGGCTTGGTGACGCCGGCCGCCGCGAAGAGGTCCTTGTGGTAGATCACGACCCGGTTGGCCGCGTACCAGGGGATGCCGTACTGGGAGCCCGCGATCCGGCCGGGTTCGGCGAGGCCGGGCAGCCAGTCCTCGCTGCCGAGGTCGCGCACGGACTCCAGGGTCAGGTCGAAGAGCTTGTCGGTGTCCGCGTACTGGGCGACCTGGGTGTTGCCGACCTCGATGACGTCCGGGCCGCCGGGCCCCTGGATCGCCTCGGTGACCTTCTTGCCGATGCCGGTCCACTCCTGGAACGTGAACCGCAGCTTCACGCCCGCGTGCTCGGCTTCGTACGCCGCGGTGAAACGCTTGAGGAAGTCCTCGCTGACGCTGTCCCGCATCAGCCAGACGCTCACCGTGCGGCTCTGGTCCCCGCCGGGCAGGAGCCCGCAGCCCGTGACCGCGAGGGCGGTGGCGACGGCGAGAGGGCAGGCGAGAGGGCGGTTCTTCACGTAGGTCACCTTCTGCGTTCCATGGCATGGAGTGCGGCATGAGGAGCTGACCCGACGTGGGGGGAACGAACGGGGTGTTCGCGCGGGTGGTGGCCTGGATTCTGGTCTGGACCAACGGGGTGGTCAAGTCCTGGACGATTTCCTTCCGGAGGAGCACGAGGCCCCGCCCGCGGTCGTGCCGCCGGTCCGGCGCGCGACGTGTCGCGGACCGGGGCGTGGTGGGGCACGGTGGAATGACCCCGTTGAGACCCCATGGAGAGGAGTTCGGCCCCCATGTCGAACCACACCTACCGCGTCACCGAGATCGTCGGCACCTCCACGGAAGGCGTCGACCAGGCCATCCGCAACGGCATCGGCCGTGCCGCGCAGACGCTGCGGTCACTCGACTGGTTCGAGGTGACGCAGGTCCGCGGCCACATCGTCGACGGGCAGATCGAGCACTACCAGGTCGGTCTGAAGGTCGGCTTCCGCCTGGAGGACGGTGAGTGACGACGGCGGGAGCGCGGGCCCGGGTGACAGACCGCGCGACCGCGCGTGGGGACGGCGGGAGCCGCGACCCGGGTGACGGGCCGCGCGACAGCGGCTGACGGCGCCTGCGCGGTGCCGTCAGGTGCGGCCCTCCCTCTCCTGGGCGTCCTTCAGCTCCGCGGACGGCACCGCCCAGCGGGCCCGTACGACCGTGAAGCCCGCGGCCTCCGCCGCGTCGCAGACCAGGTCGTCGTCGTCGACGAGCATCCGGATCTCACGCTCCCGGCCGAGCCTGCGCAGGATCTCCAATTTGGTCACCCGCGCCGGGCGGCGGTCGGTGTCGCGCCGCATGTGGATCCGGCCCTCGGGCAGCCCCTGGGCGGCCAGCCAGGCGACGGTGTCGCGGCGGCACCGCTCGGGGCGCCCCGTGAGATAGACGATCTCGCACTCCCGCGCCGTCTCCAGGCAGAACTCGACGCCCTTGGCGAGCGGCGGGTCGTCGGGCGCGGCGGCGAAGAAGCCGTCCCAGTCACGGGGCCGCCGCTCCAGGAAGTGCTGGCGGTGGGCGGTGCCGGAGAGCGTGTTGTCGAGGTCGAAGACGGCCACTGGCCGGTTGATGCGCGTCACGTCGCCAGCCTAGGGGGCGTCCTGTCGATCAGCCGGGCCTGATCGGCAAGACGGCCTCCGGGGAATCCTCGTGGCGCGAGGACGTTGAACCGGGCGTGACCTCTTCACTCGACGGCATCCGCTTCTCCGTCCTCGACCGCTCCCGCACCCGGGAGGGCGAGGAAGGCGCTCAGGCGCTGCGCGACACCGTACGCCTCGCGCGGGAGGCGGAGAGGCTCGGTTATCACCGCTTCTGGGTCTCGGAGCACCACAGCGTGCCGGGCGTGGCGGGGTCGGCGCCGACCGTCCTGGCCGCCGCCGTGGCCGGCGCGACCTCGGTCATCCGGGTCGGTACGGGAGGGGTGATGCTCCCCAACCACCAGCCGATGGTCGTCGCCGAACAGTTCGGCGTCCTCGAAGCGCTGTTCCCCGGCCGGATCGACATGGGGCTCGGCCGCTCCGTCGGCTTCACCGACGGGATCCGGCGGGCGCTGGGGCGGGACAAGGAGGACGCCGAACGGTTCGGGGAGCAGCTGACCGAGCTGCTTGGCTGGTTCACGGGGACCCAGACCGCCCATCCCCAGGTGCACGCCCGCCCGGCGGAGGGCCTGAGCGTCCCGCCGTACGTCCTCGCGACCGGGGAGGGCGCCGCCCTCGCCGCCGAGGCGGGGCTGCCGCTGGTCATCGGCGATCTGCGCGGCCGGGAACGGCTGCTGACGGCGATCGACGCGTACCGGTCCGGCTTCCGTCCCTCGGCCTGGGCGCGGGAGCCGTACGTCGTCGTCGCGGGCACGGTCGCCGTGGCGGGGAGCGAGGAGGAGGCCCGGCGCCTGCTGGTTCCGGAGGCGTGGTCGCTGGCGTACTCGCGCACGCGGGGCGTCTTCCCGCCGCTGATGCCCGCCGAGCGGATCGAGCGGTTGCCGATGACCGACAAGCAGCGCGGCTTCTTCGAGTCGGGGCTGCGGGGCCATGTGTACGGCACGGAGGAGCAGGTCGCCGAGGCGCTGGAGCGGGTGGTGAAGGAGACCGGGGCGCAGGAGGTGCTGGTGACGACCAGTACGTACGACCGCGGGGCGCTGCTCGACTCGTACCGCCGGCTCGCCCGCGTCACGGGCCTGACCGGCACGGACGGCTGATACCGGATAACGCCCCGACGGGGCCCGAGTCCGCCCTTGTCACGCGGCCGACCGCGTGACAAGGGCACGGAAGTGCCGTGTCGCGCCCCTCGCGCCCGGACCGAAGAGATGAAGATGTGCTGTGCGTTTCCGCCGATTCCTGGCCACAGTGCTGCTCTTCCTGTCGACGCCGACGACGGCCCTGGCCGCCGTTCCGTCCACGGGCGACCAGCACGGCACCGCGTCGAGGCCGAAGTCGTTCACGATCTCCGGCGTCGACCTCCATGACGCGCAGATCGTCAAGTTCGGTCGCCGCTACTTCATGTACGGCAGCATGTACGGCTGCGGGTTCCAGTGGTACGTCCGCGGCACCAAGTGGTGCGGCTTCGGGGTCAGCACCGCCTGGAAGCCGCAGGGGCCGTGGAGCGAACCCCGGCCGCTGTTCTCCCCGACGTCCACCGATCCCTCGACGCTCCAGTCCTGGCAGGAGACGTGCGGCCGGACCGGTCAGGGCTGCTTCAACCCCCGCATGATCCGGCGGAAGGGATGGGGCGAGGACGACGGCGCGTTCATCCTGTGGTTCAACGCGCCCCGCCAGTACTCGATGGGGGCTCGGAACGCCTACAACGCCATGGGCTGCGAGGGTCCGGTGGGGCCGTGCGGTCCGGAGGCCGGGGCGCCCTTCGGGTCGTACCGGAAGCCGGACCTCGACATCTGCCGGGGCAACGGCGACTTCGGTTTCATCGACTCGGCCACGCCGGGAGCCCGCCCGGCCCTCGTCTGCACCCGAGCCGGCACGGCTGCGCTCTCCCTCCAGGAGCTCGATCGGTGGGGCACCGGCGGTACTCCGGGCCGGGGAGTCGAGCGGGTCGCCGGCATCAGCAGGGCGGAGGGACCCGGGGGCTACTGGGACCCCGTCCACCGGCGGTACGTCCTCACCTACTCCGACCACGGCTGCGGCTACTGCGCCGGTACCCCCATCGGCTACGCCACGGCCCCGAGCCTCTACGACGGCTGGTCGGCGCCGGGCAACGTCGGGTGGGGCGCCCCGGCGTTCGGGCGTCGCGCGTTCCACGCGAACTCGTGCGGCGGGCAGCCCCGTACCGTGGCGGTCCTGGACGGGCGGCCCTGGCAGATCATCGACCTGTGGCTCGGGACCCGCAACGAGGCCGGGGCCGCCACCCACCTCGTACCGCTCAGCTATGCGCCGACTCCCGGCGTGCCCGGGGACGGGCAGGTCTGGCGGCCGCCCCTCACCCTGAGGTGCTGAGCCCGGCGGCGGTCGGCGGTCGGGCTCAGCCGCGGACCTTCCGCCGTGCCCGCAGCCACTCCCTGTTCATCGCCGCGATCGAGGGCAGCGGGATGCCCTTCGGGCAGGCCGTCGCGCACTCCCCGGTCAGCGTGCAGCCGCCGAAGCCCTCCGCGTCCATCTGGGCCACCATGTCCAGCACCCGCGTCTCGCGCTCCGGCGCGCCCTGCGGGAGCACGTTCAGATGGTTGATCTTCGCCGAGGTGAAGAGCATCGCCGAGCCGTTCGGGCAGGCCGCCACGCACGCGCCGCAGCCGATGCATTCGGCGTGCTCGAAGGCGAAGTCGGCGTCGGCCTTCGGGACCGGGGTCGCGTGCGCCTCGGGGGCCGCGCCGGTGGGGGCGCTGATGTAGCCGCCGGCCTGGATGACGCGGTCGAAGGCGGAGCGGTCGACGACGAGGTCCTTGACGACCGGGAAGGCCGCGGCGCGCCAGGGTTCGATGTCGATCGTGTCGCCGTCGCGGAAGGACCGCATGTGGAGCTGGCAGGTGGTGGTGCGCTCGGGGCCGTGGGCCTCCCCGTCGATGACGAGGCTGCACGCGCCGCAGATGCCCTCGCGGCAGTCGTGGTCGAAGGCGACGGGGTCCTCCCCGCGGAGGATGAGCTCCTCGTTGAGGGTGTCGAGCATCTCCAGGAAGGACATGTCGGAGGAGATGCCGTCCACCTCGTAGGTGGCCATGGTGCCTTCGGCGTCGGCGTTCTTCTGGCGCCAGACGCGCAGGGTGAGCTTCATGCGTAGCTCCGCTGGGTGGGGTGGACGTACTCGAAGACGAGGTCTTCCTTGTGCAGGACGGGGGCGTCGCCGGTGCCCCGGAACTCCCAGGCGGCGGCGTACGAGAACTCCTCGTCGCGCCGGGCGGCCTCGCCGTCCGGGGTCTGGGACTCCTCGCGGAAGTGGCCGCCGCAGGACTCGGCCCGGTGCAGGGCGTCGAGGCACATCAGCTCGGCGAGCTCCAGGTAGTCGACGATCCGGTTGGCCTTCTCCAGGGACTGGTTGAACTCCTCGCCGGTGCCCGGGACCTTGATCCGGCGCCAGAACTCCTCGCGGAGGCGCGGGATGCGGTCGAGCGCCTTGCGCAGGCCCTCGTCCGTACGGGACATGCCGCAGAACTCCCACATGATCTCGCCCAGTTCGCGGTGGAAGGAGTCCGGCGTCCGGTCGCCGTCGACGGAGAGCAGGAAGTTGATCCGGTCCTCGGTCTCGGCCAGCACCTCCCGGACCACGGGGTGGTCGTCGTCGAGCGGCTCGCTCGACGGGTGGCGGGCCAGATAGTCGTTGATCGTGGACGGCAGGACGAAGTAGCCGTCGGCGAGGCCCTGCATCAGCGCGGAGGCGCCGAGGCGGTTGGCCCCGTGGTCGGAGAAGTTGGCCTCGCCGATGGCGAACAGGCCCGGCACGGTGGTCTGGAGGTCGTAGTCGACCCAGAGTCCGCCCATCGTGTAGTGCACGGCGGGGTAGATCCGCATCGGCACCTCGTACGGGTTCTCGGCGGTGATCCGCTCGTACATGTCGAAGAGGTTGCCGTACTTCTCCTCGACCGCCTTGCGGCCCATCCGCCGGATGGCGTCCGCGAAGTCGAGGTAGACTCCCTGGCCGCCCGGTCCGACGCCCCGGCCCTCGTCGCAGACGTTCTTGGCGGCGCGGGAGGCGATGTCGCGCGGGACGAGGTTGCCGAAGGAGGGGTAGATCCGCTCCAGGTAGTAGTCGCGCTCGTCCTCGGGGATCTCGGCGGCCGGCCGGGTGTCGCCCTTCGCCTTCGGCACCCAGATGCGGCCGTCGTTGCGCAGCGACTCGCTCATCAGCGTCAGCTTGGACTGGTGGTCGCCGGTGCGCGGGATGCAGGTGGGGTGGATCTGGGTGAAGCAGGGGTTGGCGAAGTACGCTCCGCGCCGGTGGGCCCGCCAGACGGCGGTGGCGTTGGAGTTCATCGCGTTGGTGGAGAGGTGGAAGACGTTGCCGTAGCCGCCGCTGGCGAGGACCACCGCGTCCGCGTAGTGGGTGGAGATCGCGCCGGTGATCAGGTCCCGGGCGACGATGCCGCGCGCCCGCCCGCCGACGACGATCAGGTCCAGCATCTCGGTACGGGCGTGCAGTTCGACGTTGCCCGCCGCGATCTGCCGGGACAGCGCCTGGTAGGCGCCGAGAAGGAGCTGCTGGCCCGTCTGGCCGCGGGCGTAGAAGGTACGGGAGACCTGGACGCCGCCGAAGGAGCGGGTGTCGAGCAGGCCGCCGTACTCCCGGGCGAAGGGGACGCCCTGCGCGACGCACTGGTCGATGATCTCGACCGAGATCTGCGCGAGGCGGTGGACGTTGGACTCGCGGGCTCGGAAGTCGCCGCCCTTGACGGTGTCGTAGAAGAGGCGGTGGACGGAGTCGCCGTCGTTGCGGTAGTTCTTGGCGGCGTTGATGCCGCCCTGGGCGGCGATGGAGTGGGCGCGGCGCGGGGAGTCCTGGTAGCAGAACTGGACGACGTGGTAGCCCTGTTCGGCGAGGGTGGCGCCGGCGGAACCGCCGGCGAGGCCGGTGCCGACGACGATGACGGTGTGCTTGCGCCGGTTGGCGGGGTTGACCAGCTTGGCCTGGAAGCGGCGGGTGTCCCAGCGCTCGGCGATGGGTCCGGTGGGGGCCTTCTCGTCGGCGAGCGGGGCGCCGACCTCGTAGTCGAGGAAGCTCATGTCAGCTCACCACTCCGGTCATGACGGCGACGGGTACGGAGACGAAGCCCAGGGTCAGGGCGAGGGCGAGCCCGTTGGCGAGCAGCCTCAGGGCCCGCTCGCGGCGCGCGTTGCCGACGCCGAGGGTCTGGGCCGCGCTCCAGAAGCCGTGGCGGACGTGCAGGCCGACGGCGAGCATGGCGACGATGTAGACGACGTTGCCGTACCAGGTGGAGAAGGTGTCGACGACGTTCTGGTACGGGTGGCCCTCCTGGAAGCCGCCCGGGTGGGCGGTTCCGGTGGTCAGGTCGAGGATGTGCCAGACGATGAAGAGGGCGACGATGACGCCGCCCCAGCGCATGGTGCGGGTGGCGTAGGAGGACCGCTTGCGGCGGTGGACGTAGGCGGTGGGGCGGGCCTTGATGTCGCGCCGGCTGAGCTGGTAGGCGGAGACGACGTGGGCGACGACTGCGGTGAGGAGGACGATCCGTACGAGCCACAGCGCCCAGGAGTGGTGCAGGACGGGGGCGCCCATGGTGCGCAGCCAGTGGCCGTACGCGTTGAACTCCTCGGGGCCGAAGAAGACCTTGAGGTTGCCCATCACGTGGGCGACGAGGTAGCCGAGCATGAGCAGGCCGCTGACGGCCATGACCGTCTTCTTGCCGATCGTGGACGCCCAGAATCCGCGGGAGCGCGGGGGCGACGGTGGTCGTTCCGTCGGTGCCGTCTTCGTTGCCAGAGCCATGCGCACGACGCTAGGGCCGAAGAACCCCAGAGGTCCAAGACATGGTCCGGCTGATCTCGATAGGCTGAGCCTATGCAGTTCCAGCAGCTTCTCTACTTCGTGGCCGTGGCCGAGACCCGTCACTTCACCCGCGCCGCGGAGCGGGTGCACGTGTCGCAGCCGTCGCTGTCCCAGCAGATCAAGGCGCTGGAGCAGGAGCTCGGGGCGGAGTTGTTCAGCCGGGCGCGGGGGAACATCACGCTGACGGACGCGGGTGAGGCGCTGCTGCCGCTGGCCCGGCGCATCCTCGCCGACACGGACACGGCCCGGCACGAGGTGCAGGAGCTGGCGCAGCTGAAGCGCGGGCGGGTGCGGCTCGGCGCGACGCCGAGCCTGTGCACGGGGCTGCTGCCGGACGTGCTGCGCGCGTTCCACGATCTGCACCCGGGGATCCGTCTGCTGATCGAGGAGGGCGGCTCGCACGATCTCGTACGGGAGCTGGCGCGCGGCGCGCTCGATCTGGCGCTGGTGGTGCTGCCGCTGCCGAGTCCGTCACCGGCGCTGACGACGGTGGAGCTGCTGCGGGAGGACCTGGTGGTGGTGTCGAGCGCGGCGGCGCCGGCCCCGCGGCGGCCGGTGCGGATCGCGGATCTGCGCGACCAGCCCCTGGTGATGTTCCGGCACGGCTACGACCTGCGGGAGTTGACGGTGGCCGCGTGCCGGGCGGAGGGCTTCGAGCCCTCGTTCACGGTGGAGGGCGGCGAGATGGACGCGGTGCTCGGTTTCGTACGGGCGGGCCTGGGGGTCGCGGTGGTGCCTGCCATGGTGGCGGCGCGGGCGGGCCGCGACCTGCGGGTCACGGCCCTGGCCCGCCCGGGCCTGCGGCGCACGATCGCGCTCGCGCACCGCAGTGACGTGGCCCCGCCCCGGGCGGCCCGCGAGCTCCAGAGACTGCTGCTGCGCTCCACGTGACCGCCCCGGTGCGGGCACCGCACCGGGGCGGCAGGGCCCGTTGAGCCCGGCATGATCCGGACGAGAGGACTACACCGCGTCCGCCAGGACCAGGGAGTGGATCCGGTCCGGGGCCCCCGGCCTGGCGTAGTACCAGCCCTGGGCCGTGTCGCAGCCGAGCTCCCGCAGCTGCTGCGCCTGAGCGCCCGTCTCCACGCCCTCGACCGTGACCGCGAGCTCCAGGCTGTGGGCCAGCGAGACGATGCCTTCGACGATCTTGAGGTCGACGGGGTCCGCCGGATGCTGCTGCATGCCCCGGGTGAAGGAGCGGTCCAGTTTCAGGACGCTCACCGGCAGCCGGCGCAGGTTGGCGAGGTTGGAGTAGCCGGTGCCGAAGTCGTCGAGCGCGATGTCCACGCCCATCTCGGCGAGCTGCCGCAGCGGCTTGAGCAGGTCGTCGTCGGCGCCGATCAGCGCCGACTCGGTGACCTCCAGGCAGAGCGCCCCCGGCTCCAGGCCGGAGCGCTCCAGGACGTCGACCGTGTCGGCGACGAGCCGCGGGTGGTGCAGCTGGGTCGGCGAGAGGTTGACGTTGATCCGCAGCGGCCCCCCGTCGGAGTGCCGGGTCTGCCAGAACCGGGCCTGGCGTACCGCCTCCTGGAGCACCCAGCGGCCGAGCGGCACGATCAGGCCGGTGTTCTCGGCGAGCGGGATGAACCGGTCGGGCCCGAGCACGCCGTGCTGCGGATGGCACCACCGTACGAGGGCCTCCGCGCCGTGCACGCTGCCGTCGCCGAGGTGGACGAGCGGCTGGTACTCGATGAAGAACTCGCCGCGCTCCAGCGCGGCCGGCAGCGCGGTGGTCAGCCCGTGCCGGGTGATGGCGCGGGCGTCGGCCTCCGCGTCGGCGAACTCGAAGCGGTTGCCGCCCGCCGACTTGGCGCGGTACATCGTGATGTCGGCGCTGCGCAGCACCTCGGCGGGGGTCCGCTCGCCGGCCGGCCCCTCGACGACGCCGATGCTGCCGCGCACGGTCAGTTCGCGGCCGTCGATCCGGACGGGGGTGGCGAGCGCCGCGAGGATACGGTTCGCCAGCTCCACGACGCCCCGCTCGGTGCCGGCGCCCGTGGTGAGGGCGACGAACTCGTCGCCGCCGAGCCGGGCCACCATCTCGCCGGGCGCGGTCGCGCAGCTCTGGAGCCGGTCGGCGACCTCGACGAGCAGCCGGTCGCCGGCCGAGTGGCCGAGGCTGTCGTTGATGGCCTTGAAGCCGTCGAGGTCGAGGTAGCAGAGCCCGAAGCGGGCGCCGTCGGCCGGTGCGAGCGCCTTCTCCAGGCGTTCGAAGAACAGGGTCCTGTTGGGCAGTCCGGT
This sequence comes from Streptomyces sp. NPDC003027, assembly GCF_053591435.1. NCBI lineage: Bacteria > Bacillati > Actinomycetota > Actinomycetes > Kitasatosporales > Streptomycetaceae > Streptomyces > Streptomyces sp. NPDC003027. Next base: position 116,002 of record NZ_JBSFTU010000009.1, on the reverse strand, counting down.
CAGCGCGTCGTGGGTGGCTTCGTAGCGCAGCCGCAGGTTGAGCAGCCGCCGCTCGGTGGTGTCCTCCATCAGCGCGAGCTGGTACTGGGGGAATCCCTCGGCGTCCCGCAGCAGCGAGACGGTGAGGTTGGTCCACAGGACGGTGCCGTCGCCGCGGTAGTACGGCTTCTCGACCCGGTAGTGCTCGCGTTCGCCGCGCACGAGCTCGTCGTAGAGCCGCCAGACGTGCGGGCCGTCCTCGGGATGGCCCCATTCGCTGATGTTGCGGCTGCGGACGTGGTGCTCCAGGCCGCCGAACATCCGGGTGAGGGTCTCGTTGACCTCCAGGACGTTGCCGTCGAGGTCGGCGATGCCGATCCCGATCGCGGCGCCGTCGAAGACGGCCCGGAAGCGGCTCTCGGTGGCGTGCAGGGCGACTTCGGCGGCGCTGCGGGCGGAGAGCGCGGAGCGGGCGATGGCCTCCTGCTCGGCCAGTGTCCGCTCGCGCAGGGCCTGGGCGAACCCGGCGGCCATCGCGTGCTGCAGCCGCGCGCAGCGGGCCCGCAGCTCCTCGCCCGGCGTGTCCCGCGCGGTGCCGCAGTAGAGCACGAGATAGGAGTCGACGACGCCGAGGGTACGGCTGAGGGCGTCCGGGTCCGTGCAGTGGGCGGCCACCAGGCCCGCGCCCGCGCGGTGGGCGGGGGCGGTGTCGAAGGGTCTGCCGTGCAGCGCGGCGCTCAGGGAGCGGGCCAGCGGCAGCAGATGGCTCTCGAACTCGGCGCGGGTCAGCGAGGTGGCGGTGACCGGGAAGATGGCCCGGCTCCAGATGGTCACGAACCGCCTGAGTCTGTCCTCGACGTCGTCCGGTTCCGCGCCGGAACCGGACGGCTGAGACGGCAGCTTCACGCCTTGCGCCCCACCCCTGCGAAGCCCGAGAAGGCGTACGGATCCTCCTGGTCGACCGGGCCGTCGGGGCGCCAGTCGGGCATGAACACGAGGCCGGGTTCGACCATCTCGTACCCGTCGAAGAAGCGCTGGACCTCCTCGCGGGTCCGCATCACGAGGGGGTTGCGGATGTCCCGGTACACATCGACCGCTCCGCCGACCCGCTCCTGGGGCAGGGGGATGCCTTCGTAGCCGGCGTGGCAGATGATCAGGAGGCTGCCGGGGGCGAGTGCCTCGCCGAGTTCGGCGACGGCCTGCTGCGGTTCGTCCGCGTCCTCCACGAAGTGGAGGACGGACACCAGGAGCAGGGCGACCGGCTGGTCGAGGTCGAGGAGCCGGCCGACCTCGGGGCTGTTGAGGATCTCCCGCGGCTTGCGCAGGTCCGCGGCGACGACGGCGGAGCGGTCGTCGCCCGCCAGGACGGCCTCGCTGTGGGCGACGGCGACCGGGTCGTGGTCGACGTAGACCACGCGGGCGTCGGGGCTGGCGGCCTGGGCGACCTCGTGGACGTTGCCGAAGGTCGGTATGCCGGAGCCGATGTCCAGGAACTGGGTGACGCCCTGCTGGACGGCGAACCGTACGGCGCGGCGCATGAACGCCCGGTTCGCCTGCATGACCTTGGGGAGGCCGGGCACGAACTCCATGGCTTTGCGGGCCGCTTCGCGGTCCACTTCGAAATTGTGCGAGCCGCCCAGATAGAAGTCGTACATACGGGACACGCTCGGCACCGAAATATCGATACCCGGCGGAGCCCAGGCGGGACGCTCCATCAATGTCTCCAACAAGTCGCCACGGGGGTGCGGCCATGTGTTCGCGGCCGGTGTTCGAGCCGAGGCTACTGATCGCCCGCCGAGAGAGCGAGCAGAAACGGAAATTCGCGGTCCGTTCTTGGTCACACGCCATTGGCACGTGCGAGCAGAACGAAGACTTCACGCCTTCGGACCGTGCACATTCACGTGCATGTGGACGTGCGTCGGGCCCGCCGTCACGGGAGGTGTGACGGCGGGCCCGAGCGGCCGGAGCGCGGCGGGGGGACCTATCGGGGCGCTCCGACCAGCTTTCCCTCGGGTGACACGGCGTACCAGGTGCCGCCCACACCTTGGCCGTTGGTGTCCCCGGGCTTCTCGTCGCCGGCGAAGGTGTACAGGGGCCAGCAGTCGATGGTCTGCTGCTTGACGCCGTCGGGGCGGCTGAAGGTGACGAAGCCCTTGCGGGTGATGCCCTCGACGCCGTTCTTGTCCACGGGGGCGACAACCGGCCACTTCTTCAGACAGGGCCCCGTGCAGGCCGTCTTCATCGGCCAGGCGGAATCCTTGGTGAAGCGATAAACCGTCATTCCGCGCGAATCCACCACGACGTCACCGAGCTTGGGATCCTTTCGCACCGAGAGCCCTGCGGCGGCCTTAGCGGAATCATCTCCTCCGTCAGTCTCCGCGGCAGTACCGGAATCATCTCCTCCGCCCGTCTCGGCGGCCGGCGCGGCCTTCTTTCCGTCCGGAGCGGCCGCGAACCAGGTGCCACCGACACCTTGGCCGTTGAGGTCACCGGGCTGCACGTCCTTGGCGTACCGGTACATCGGCCAGCCGTCGAGCGTGAGCTGCTTGGAGCCGTCGGCGCGGGTCACCTCGCCGAGCAGCGACGGGTCCACGCCGGCGGGCGGCTCGGCACCCTCCGGGCTCACCACGGGCCACGCCGCCGCGCAGTCGCCCTCGCAGGTGGCGCGGGGCGGGCTCGCGGAGTCCTTGTCGAAGCGGTAGAGGGTGAAACCCCTGCTGTCGGTGACCACCTTGCCGAGCCGCTTGGTGTCCGAGGCGACGAGCTGCCCGGCGGGCGCGGCGGCCGCACCGGCGGAGGAGTCGCTGCCGGATCCGTAGCCCCCCGAGGCGTATCCGCCGGAGGCGTAGCCGTTCTCCGCGGGCGCGCCGGCCGGGTTCGCGGCCCCCGCGGGCGCGTCACCGATCGACTGGCCGCCCGGCTCCTGACCGCACGCCGTCGTCAGCGCCAGAACGGCCGCCGCCGTCAGCGCGAGTGCCGTGTTCCGCCAGGTCCTCATGTCGACTCCCCTTGCTTCATGACGTGTTGGAGTGGCGTCGAGCGCCCTTCCCGGCCTTGGATACGGGGTGCGGGCGCCTCGTGCTCAAGAAGCGGCGAAGAAACTTCGGCAGGAACGTCAAACCAGCGCCTTTCGAGAACCCCTCCATCCGGGGAATCCGGGCCGTTTCCGGCGCGGTCCCCGGGTTTTGTGATCATGCTCGTCGTCGTGTCTCCGTACGGATCGATCCTCGCGCGGCCCGTGGCGGCCGCCGCGCTGCTGTGGCTGCTGGCCACTCCGGCGCCCGCCGCCGCCGATGCCTGCGCCTACGCCACGACCGGGCCCGGCGGCTCGAACACCTCGGTCGCGGTCGCCGGGCCGGGCGTGTGTTCGCCCACCCCCACCCCGCCCGCCCCCACCCCGCCCGAACCGACGCCCCCCGCGCCCAGCCCGACACCGACACCGACACCCCCGCCGCCGGAGCCCCCGCCGCCGGCACCGCCGCCGCCGGAACCGGAGCCCTCGCCTCCCGTACGGGCGGACCCACCGCCGCCGCCGAAGCCGGCGCCGCCGCCACCCCCGGCGCGGGCCCCGATGCCTCCCCCGGAGGCGCCCGCCCCGGCGCCCGCGCCGACGCCGACACCCTCCGTGCGGCCGCGGCCGCCCGCCCCGGCCCCCGTCGCCCTGCCCGCCTACCGGCCCGCCCCGCGGCCCGAACCCGAGGGCGGCCCCTCGCTCGTGTCCATGTCGCTGCTCGTCCTCGCCCCGGCGGTACTCGCGACCGCGATCCTGCGCCCCCGCTCCCGCTGATCCCGCCGAAGGAAGCCCACCGTGTCCGAATGGCTCGTCCTCACCATCGCGATGGCCGCCGCCTGCGCCGTCGTCCTCGCCATCGTCGTCATCAACAACCGGAGGATCCCCGACGACGACGACCCCACCGAGACCCCCGACGTCATGGAGTACATGACGATGATGATCGGCGTGGTGTACGCGATCGTGCTCGGCCTCGCCATCGCCGGCGTCTGGGAGGCCCGCAGCGCCGCCCAGGAGACCGTGCGCCAGGAGGCCCAGGCGCTGCACGAGGTCTCGGAACGGGTCGAGGTGTACCCGGCCGACGTCCGTGCCCGGATCCGCGCCGACGTCGACGCGTACGTCGCCTTCGTCGTCGACGACGAGTGGCGCCACATGTCCGAGCACGGCGAACTCAGCGAGAAGGGCACCGAACTGCTCCAGCAGGTCCGCCGGAGCGTCACCGACTACCAGCCGGCGAACGACCACGAGGGGCAGGCGTACCAGCCGCTGGTGGACCAGGTCGCGGCGGCGGACGACGCCCGGGGCGCCCGGGGCCAGAACGCGGGGGCGACCATGCCGGGCGTGGTGTGGTTCGGCCTGATCACCGGGGCCCTGGTGACGGTCGGGCTGATCTTCACCCTGCAGATCCGGCGCACCGGCCGCGAGCTGCTCCTCGCGGGCCTGTTCAGCTCGCTCATCGCGTTCCTGCTCTTCCTGATCTGGGACTTCGACGCGCCCTTCGGACGCGGGATGTCGGCGACGGCCACCCCGTTCACCGACCTCTTCCCCCGGCTCACCGGCTGAGCGGCCCGCCGCGGACGGCGGCGAGAGGGGCCGGGCGGGGCGCTCCCTGAGCCGAACGGTGGACATCCATGCCCCATTCGCCCGCCTGGGATCGCGGCTGTGATAGTGCGCTCCTAGCGTTGCGGGCGTCGAGGTGCATTTCCTTCCCGTTCGCGGAAACCGCTTCCGCGGCTGCTCCTCGAGGACCCGGAGGACACACCATGCGCGCGATACGTGCCGCGTCCACTGCCCTGCTGGGGGCGGCCGCCCTCGCCCTGGCCGCTCCCCTCGCCTCGGCGGCGGACGGCGCCCCCGCCCCTGCCCAGAACGCGCCCCGAGCCAAGGCCCCGGGCGATTTCGTCGTCTCCCCCTCGCTCGTGGCGCCCGGCGGCCGGGTGACGCTCACCGCTCCCGGCTGCCGCAGCACGGCGACCGCTTCCGCGGGCATCTTCGACACCGTGACCATCCCCCCCGGAGCCTCGGCCACCGCGGTGGTGGACTGGGACGCCAAGCGGGGTGCCGTCTACACGGTCTCGTTCAACTGCACCGGCGGCGTCCAGGACACCGTGACCCTGACCATCAGCGGCACCACGGCGTCCCCGACCCCGACGACCGGCTCGACCGTCCTCACTCCCCCGCGCGGTGTGCAGGGCGGCCTCGGCGGCTCGATGGGCGGGGTCGACACGGTCACCCTGGCGGCCGGTGCCGGACTGGTCGCCGTCGCGGCCACCGGTCTGGTCTACGTGGTGGTGCGACGCCGGTCCGGCCTCGACCGGCCCCGGCGCCACTGACGGCGGGGACCGGTGTCCTCCACCGGAACCCGCCGCCCCCACCCGCGGTCGCACGCTCCACCCGAACCCACACGCCCCACCGCACAAGCCCGTCGCCCCCGAGTCCTGAATGGTCAGGAGTCGGGGGCGACCGGCGTACCCGGCCGACCGGGAGGTTCGGCCGGTCAGACGCTCGCGCCGCTCAGACGGCGCCGGCGGGCGATGAACAGACCGCCGCCGAGCGCGGCCGCGGCGACGAGCGAACCGCCGACCGCCATCTCCGTGGAGCTGGGTGCGAGCGAGCCGCCGATACCGCCCTGCGCGCCCTGGCCGGCCAGGACGACGAACTCCTGGGTGAGCACGCGGTTGCTGTCGTTGCAGTGGACGGTCAGCTTGTGCTTGCCCGGCGTGGCGTTGTTGTGGATGCGGGCGACGGCGCTGGAGACCCCGTTGGAGTTCGCGGAGAGGGTGGTCGTCGGGAAGGCGGCGGACGTGACCGTCCCTCCGTGGCAGCCCCTGACGGTGATCGTGATGGTCGACCCCTGGTGGACCGCGAAGGGCGTGACGGTGACGCTCTTGGCATCGCCTCCCCGCTGGGTGCCGAGGGAGCCGACGGTGACACTGCTGGGACCGTTCGTGGCGGCGGCGAGAGGGGCCGCGAGCCCGACCGCCGCCATCGCGGTGGCGGCCACCGCCAGAGTGCGTGCAGCACGCATGGTTGAACCTCCAGTGGAAGACGCCCCAAAGCGGTGCCCCGGGAAATTCGACGAGTACGCCTTCCATGACGAACCATCACAACTCAGGACGATCACCGCATCTCGGCGCTGGTCCACCCCGGTGAGGCGACACGCCGGGCGGGAAGCCGGTGAACCTGACGGAGCCGCAGGTCACAGTCCGTCAGCACGCTTATCTGATGATTACTCGTATGGGCCATCGTTCTCGTCACCCGCCCCGCCCTGGGGTACGACTGATCTCCGGCGCTGCACCGGACGGCCACCGCACGGCCGCCACGCCCCCGCCACCCGTTCGCCTTTCCCTGATCGCCGGTCCGGCCCGCCACCCTTACCGTTCTGACGACGCCACGAAGGGAGAACCATGAGCCCCAAGGACTTCAGCGTCTTTGAGCGCAGAAGACGCCAACCGTGGGGCGTCCTGGCTCTCGTCATGCTGTCCGGCCTGGCGATGATGCGCAATGGAGTCGATGTCGAGCTCGGCCCGCCGCAGCCCGCGGCCGCCGCCGCTCCCGAGACCCGCCCGGGCGGGGTTCCGCCGTCCCTCGCCACGGGCCTGGAGCCGCTGCCGTTCGCCCAGGCCTCGCGGGTGAAGATCCCGTCCATCAGGGTCGCGGCCCCGATCATGGAGGTGGGCCTCGACGAGAACGGCTGGATCGCGGCGCCGCCTCCCGAGGACTCCAACCTGGCCGGCTGGTACCAGAACGGCATCGCGCCGGGGCAGCGCGGCACCGCCGTCGTCGTCGGCCATGTCGACAACGCGACCGGCCCGGCGGTCTTCTTCTCCCTGGGATCGCTGAACAAGGGCGAGCACATCGAGGTGGAGCGGTACGACGGCCGGGTCGCCGTCTTCGAGATCTACGGCGTCGAGGTGTACTCCAAGCACAACTTCCCCGGCGTCCAGGTCTACGGCGACACCGGGGAGCCCGAGCTCAGGGTCATCACCTGCGGCGGCGGCTACTCACGGGCACACGGCTACGACGGCAACGTCGTCGTCTACGCCCGCATGGTCGGCTCGCGCTGAGCCGCGCGGAACAGGCCCCCGGCACGGCGCCGGGGGCCTTCGCCGTACGCGCTCAGCGGCGGGGCACGGTGATGCTGTAGCCGGCGTCGAGCAGCTCCGGCAGATAGCGCTTCAGGGCGGCCACGCTCTGCGAGCGGTCCCCTCCCGCGTCGTGCGAGAGGACCACCACACCGGGGGCCGCCCCGTCCAGGACCCGGCGCACGATGCTGCCCGTGCCCGGTTCCTGCCAGTCGAGGGTGTCCACGGTCCAGGCGAGCGGCTCCATGCCGAGCTCGGCGCCGATCTCGAAGGAGTGCCGGTTCCAGGCGCCGAAGGGGGCGCGGTACCACAGGGGCGCCGTCCCGAGGGTCCGTTCGATGATGTCGCTGGTGGAGCCGAGTTCGTCCCGGATGCGGGAGGGGCGCAGCTTGGGGATGAGCGGATGGGACCAGGAGTGGTTGCCGACGACATGTCCGTCCGCCGCCATCTCCCGTAGCAGGTCCTGGTTCTCGACGGCCATCTCCCCGCAGACGAAGAACATCGCCCGGCAGCCGTGGCGGCGCAGGGTGGCGAGGATCTCCGGGGTGTAGCGGGGGTCGGGTCCGTCGTCGAAGGTCAGCACCATCGAACGGCCGACGCCGGACATCCTCAGGAAGGGCCGCTGCCGGACGGGCGGCACCGCCCTGCGGAAGGCCGGCGGCGCGTACGCGGTCATCGGCTGGAGCCGGTACGAGGAGGGCTTGAGCCGGGCGCTCGCCTGGGCGCCCGCGGCCGGTCCCCCGCCCGGGGCGGCGACGGGCCCGGGGGGCGCGCCCTTCGGGCGTACGGGCGTGGCGGCGTGCTCCGCCGCGAAGACTCCCACGGTGGCGGTGGCCCCCAGGGCGGCGGCGATGCGCAGCACCGCACGACGCCCGCTGGGCATCTGATCCTTTTTCATGGCTAATGACTCGCATGGGCGAAGGCCGGCGCCCCTCGTCCACACCGGCCGTCCGCCCGAAAACACCCGATGAGCCGAACCGGCTACTCCCCCATCAGCAGACCGTCCTCGGCCGCACCCCTGCTGAGGACGACGTCGCGGATGGTGTCGCGTACGGCGGTCTGGCCGCCGCCCTCCTTGATGGCCGCGTTGAGGTTGACCACCCGGCCCCGGGACGTGTCGAACCACTGGGGGATGAACTCGGCCTTGGCCACCTCCCACCGGCCGCCGGGCGAGGCGGGCGGCGTGAAGGTGAAACGTCCGAGCGTGCCCTGGTTGCCGCGGGGATCGAACGCGCCCTCGTAGTTGATCATGTCACCGGCGATCTGATCGCCCATGCCGTAGATGATCCAGACGCCGTTGACCTTCTCGTACGCCTGCGGCACATGGGCATGGGTGCCGAGGATGAGGTCGATGTCCGGGCGGCCTCCGGTCCGCGAGGCGGTGAGAGACCTGCCGAGGGCCAGCTGGCGGTCGTCCGGGGCGGTCTGCCATTCGGTGCCCCAGTGCAGGCTGACGACGACCACGTCCGCGCCGGCCTTCCGCGCCGCCCGCGCGTCGGCGACGATCTTCTCCTCGTCGATCAGGTTGACCGCCCACGGCTGCCCCTCGGGCAGCGGGAAGCCGTTGGTGCCGTAGGTGTAGGCGAGCTGGGCGACGGTCGCGGCGCCCGCCTTCAGGAGGGTGGGCCGGGCCGCCTCCTCCGCGGTGCGGGCCGAACCGGCGTGCTGCACGCCCGCCAGGTCGAGGGCGTCGAGGGTGCGGGCGAGGCCGGCGGCACCGTCGTCCAGGGTGTGGTTGGAGGCGGTGGAGCAGGAGTCGTACCCCGTGTCCTTGAGCGCGCCGGCGATCTCGGGCGGTGACTTGAAGGCGGGGTAGCCGGTGTAGGGGCCGCCGTCCTTCCCGTACACCGTCTCCATGTGGCAGATCGCCAGGTCGGCGCCCGAGACGACGGGCTTGACCCCGGAGAGCATCGGGCGGAAGTCGTAGCCCCGGCCGCCCGCGTCCGCGGCGGCCTGGCGGATGATCGAGTCGTGGGGCAGGACGTCGCCGGAGGCCACCAGGGTGAAGCCGGTGCGGGCCGAGGCCCCGCCGGCGGCCGCCGAAGGGGCCACCGGTGCGACGGGAGCGGCGGGGCTCGCGGAGTCCTGCCCGGCGGGCGGCGCTCCGGAGGTACGGGCGGCACCGGCACAGCCGGTCGCCGCGGTGAGCAGAACGGCGGCGACGGCCACCGCCCCTTGTCTCGTGCGCTGGGTCATCTGCCGGACTCCGCCGTTCATAGGACGAACATCTGTCCTGATGAATTCACAGCGGATATAAGCCTCAGTCAAGGAACAAAGCCGCGTACTGCAACAAACCACGCTGAAACGGACGCAGGACCTTCAGCTGACCGTTCACCGCACCATTCGCCGCTCGGTGCGACCGCTCGTCGCACGGACGTGTGCGTTCCCTGTCGCTCGCCGCGCGCATGCGTTCGTATACGCCACGAGAACAGGGAGCCGGCAGGAGAGGTGTGAAGCATGACAACGGCGACGACCGACGAACGCGCCCTGGCGGCGCTCCAGCGCGACCACGGCCAGGCCCTCCTCGGCTTTCTGCTCGGCCTGACCTACGGCGACCGGCAGCGGGCGGAGGACCTGGCGCAGGAGACCCTCGTACGGGCCTGGCTCCACCCGGAGGCGTTCGACGGACCCTACGAGTCGATGCGGCCGTGGCTCTTCACCGTGGCCCGGCGTCTGGCCATCGACGCCCGGCGCTCCCGCCTCGCCCGGCCCGCCGAGATCGGGGACGGGATGCTCGCCGCCACGCCCGACCCGGCGGACGTCACCGAGTCGGCGGTCGCCGCGCTCGACGTACGGGCGGCCGTCGAGGGCCTGAGCCCGGAGCACCGCGCGGTCCTGGTCAGGCTCTACTTCCACGGTCTCACCGTCAACGAGGCCGCCGCCGACCTCGGCATCCCGGCCGGAACGGTGAAGTCCCGCTCGCATTACGCGCTGCGCCAGCTCGGCCGCCGGCTGCCGGGATACCGGCCCCGGCGCGCGGGCGTTGCCCGTCCGAGGACCGCGGCAGCACAATGACCGCGTGACGCTGACTCTCGCAAGCGCGGAAAAGGTTCTCGCCGACAACTTCGCCCCCTGGGTGCTCGATCTGGGGCTCTCGGTGGTCTCCCTGGACGGAGCCGAAGCGGTCCTCCGGCTCCCCTGGTCGGACCGGTTGGCCCGTGAGGGCGGTGGACTGTCCGGCCAGGCGCTGATGGCCGCCGCCGACACCGCGACGGTGATCGCCGTCGCGGCGGCCCGCGGCGGCTTCGTGCCGATGACGACGGTGCAGCAGTCGATCACCTTCCAGCGGGCGGTCCTGGGCGCGGACGTCCTGGTACGGGCGCGGCTCACCAAGACCGGGAAGCGGATGGCGTTCGCGGACATCGCGATGACGGCCGAGGGGACGAGCGAGACCGCCGCCCACGCGACGGCGGTCTACGCGCTGCTCGGCTGAGCCGCCCGTCCCGGCGCGCTCGTCGCCCCCGCCGGAGACCGTCGTGCCGTTCCCCGGCCGTCCCGGACGCTTCCTCCCGCATCACCGCTCCCACCGGCACCGACGCGTCGGAGGAACGTATCCGAAACCACCCCCGGCGAGTTGAGCAAAGAGCGACCCGCACACGTCCTCTTCGGTGGAGGCTCGTCCTCGAGGCCGGGGTCCCTCGGGGGCCTCGACCGACACGACACGTCCGAAGAAGGTGGAAGCGTTGCTGCCCGAGAGTACGAACGGCACCAGCGGGGGCGGACTGGCCGTCCCGATGGCCTGGTTGTGTGCCGAGTTCACAGCCGGTGATCTGCTCCGCGCGGGCTGTCTGGTCGCGCCCGGCTCACTGGAGTACCGAGCCGGGCAGCGGACGCTGGCCCTCACGATCCACCTCTGCGAGGGACCGGGCGCCCGGTCCCTGGCCGGGACCGCGGACCGGCTCGACGAGTGGATCGCGCGGACCGCGTACGACCACCCCTGGGACCGGTGGGTGCGCGAGCGGCTCGCCGCCCGGGCCGGCGCGGGCGACGACGGCCCCGATCTGGCCCTGGCCCGCGAGACCTGGCGGCAGCTGGAGGCGACCCAGATCCGCGCGGCCGACCTGGGCGGTCCGATGCCGTCGGCGCCCGGGTTCCCCGTCGACGAGTCGGCCCAGGTGTGGATCCCCGCCTGGCAGGTGGGTCTGCCGCTCGGCCATCTGGCGCTCCACCTCTACTGACCACCCCCACGGACCGCCCCTAGAGGGCCGTACGGTGCACGCCCGCCCGGTACTTGGGGATCCGTACCGTCACCTTCATCCCCGCGCCGACCCCCGTCTCGACGACGAGGCCGTACTCCGCCCCGTACACCTGGCGCAGCCGCTCGTCCACGTTCGACAGGCCGATCCCCGCGCCGGAGGGGCGCTCTCCGCGCAGGATCGACCGCAGCACGTCCGGGTCCATGCCCACGCCGTCGTCCTCGATCGTCACCACGGCCTCCGCGCCCGCGTCGCGGGCCGCGATCGTGACCCGGCAGACGTTCACCGAGTCCTCCAGGCCGTGCTTGACGGCGTTCTCGACCAGCGGCTGGAGGCAGAGGAACGGCAGCGTCACCGGCAGCACCTCGGGGGCGATCTGCAGGGTGACCTTGAGCCGCTCCCCGAAGCGCGCCCCGGCGAGCGCCAAGTACTGCTCGATGGAGCGCAGTTCGTCGGCGAGTTGGGCGAACTCCCCGTGCCGGCGGAAGGAGTAGCGCGTGAAGTCGGCGAACTCCAGCAGCAGCTCCCTGGCCCGCTCGGGATCGGTGCGGACGAAGGAGGCTATCGCGGCCAGGGAGTTGAAGATGAAGTGAGGGGAGATCTGGGCCCGCAGGGCGCGGATCTCCGCCTCGACGACGCGGGTCCGCGACCGGTCGAGCTCGGCCAGTTCCAGCTGTACGGAGACCCAGCGGGCGACCTCGGTCGCGGCCCGCACGAGGACGGCGGACTCCCGCGAACCGTAGGCGACGAGCGCCCCGAGCACTCCGTCCTCACCCGTGAGCGGGGCGATCACCGCCCAGCGCAGCGGGCATTCGAAGTCCGCGCAGCCGGTGTGCGCGGACCGGCTGCGCCCCGACGCGAGGATCTCGGCCGCCTGCTCCATGACGTGGTCACGGTGGTGGCCCTCGCCCGGCCCGTCCCAGGCGAGGACGGCGGAGCGGTCGGTGAGGCAGAGCGCCTCGGTGCCGAGCAGGGACCGCAGCCGCCCGACGGCCTTGCGGGCGGTGTCCTCGGTGAGCCCGGCGCGCAGCGGGGGCGCGGCGAGGGAGGCGGTGTGCAGGGTGTGGAAGGTGGCGCGTTCGACGGGGGTGCCGAGGTCCGGATCGGCGGCCCGTCCGCCGCGCCGGGCGGTGATCCGGCCCAGCACGAACCCGGCCGCGAGCAGGACGGCGGCGGCGGCGCCCGCGGCCGCGAGCGCGATGCCGCTCACCGGCCGGCTCCTTGGCGCAGCAGCTCCTCGGGCAGATGCAGCCGGGCCAGGATCGCCGGGGTTCCGGGCGGTATGTGGCGCGGGGTGGCCAGCGAGACCAGGATCATCGTCACGAAGCCCAGGGGGACCGACCAGACGGCCGGCCAGGCCAGCAGGGTGTGCGCCCAGCCCTCGGCGGGCACGCCGGCCCGGGTCGCCATCACGGCCGTGAGCGCCGAGCCACCGCCGAGCAGCAGTCCGGCGATCGCGCCGGGCGGGGTGAGCCGGCGCCACCAGATGCCGAGGACGAGGAGCGGGCAGAAGGAGGACGCCGAGACGGCGAAGGCGAGGCCGACGGCGTCCGCGACGGGAACCTTCGAGGCGAGGACCCCGGCGGTCAGCGGGACGGCGGTGGACAGCAGGGCGCCGAGGCGGAAATGCCGTACGCCGCGGCTGGGCAGCACGTCCTGGGTGAGGACTCCGGCGACCGACATGGTCAGCCCGGAGGCGGTGGACAGGAACGCGGCGAACGCCCCGCCGGCCAGCAGGGCGCCCAGCAGCTCCCCGAGCACTCCCCCGAGCATCCGGTCCGGCAGCACGAGGACGGCGGCGTCGGCGGCGCCGGTGAGGGCGAGTTCGGGGGCGTAGATCCGGCCCAGCGCGCCGTACACCGGTGGCAGCAGATAGAAGGCGCCGACCAGGCCGAGCACCACGAGCGTGGTGCGCCGGGCGGCGCGTCCGTGCGGGCTGGTGTAGAAGCGGACGGCGACATGGGGCAGCCCCATGGTGCCGAGGAAGGTGGCGAGGATCAGCCCGTACGTGGCGTACAGCTGGTGGCCGTCGCTCCCGCCGGCCAGCGGCTGGGACCAGCCGAGGGGGTCGCCGCCCGTGGAGGCCCGTTCTGGGACGGTCGCGCCCTCGGGGAAGGCGAGTTCTGTGCCGCCCTCGACGCGGTGGGCGCCCTCGTCGAGGGTGACCGGCCGCCGCTCGTACGCCGTGCCGTCGATCCGGCCGGTGACGGTGAGCGTGAGCGGGGCGTCGACCTCGATCCGTACGGTGTCGGCGACGCGGACGACGGTGTGCTCGCGGAAGACCGCCGGGGCGTCGAAGCGGACGCGCGGGGTGTCGTCGCCGAACCAGGCGGCGGTCAGGAAGATGGCGGGGACGAGCAGGGCGGTGAGCTTGAGCCAGTACTGGAAGGCCTGGACGAAGGTGATGCTGCGCATGCCGCCGGCGGCGACGATGCCGGTGACGACGACGGCGACGAGCACGCCGCCGACCCAGTCGGGGGCTCCGGTGAGGATCTCCAGGGTGAGCCCGGCGCCCTGGAGCTGGGGAAGCAGATAGAGCCAGCCGATGCCGACGACGAGGAGGCTGGCGAGACGGCGGGCGGGCGGGGATTCGAGCCGGGCCTCGGCGAAGTCGGAGAGCGTGTACGCGCCCGAGCGGCGCAGCGGCGCCGCGACCAGGGTGAGCAGGACGAGGTAGCCGGCGGTGTAGCCGACGGGGTACCACAGCATGTCGGGGCCCTGGACGAGGACCAGGCCGGCGATGCCGAGGAAGGAGGCGGCGGAGAGGTACTCGCCGCTGATGGCGGCGGCGTTGAGGCCGGGCCCGGCGGTGCGGGAGGCGACGTAGAAGTCGGAGGTGGTGCGGGATATCCGCAGGCCGAGCGCGCCGATGAGCACGGTCGCCAGGACGACGGTGGTGACCGCGGCCACCGCGTAGGTGTGGTTCACGTGCCGTCCCCCGCGCTCAGCGGCCCTCGACGAGGCCGGTGAAGTCGCGTTCGTTCCGCTCGGCGCGGCGGACGTACCAGTGGGCGACGGCCCAGACGACCGGGTACACGCCGACGCCGAGGACGGCCCAGACGACGGTCTCGGGGGCGGGGAGCGCGAGAAGCAGGGGCAGCGAGCCGACGAGGAGGGCGAGCGCGCCGAGGGCGGTGAGGGCTGCCCTGAGCTGGCTGCGCATCAGGGAGCGGACGTAGGTGTGGCCGAGGGTGGTCTGTTCGCTGATCTCGAAGCGGGCGGGCGGATGACCGGTCCGGGCGGCCGGGCGGGGGCCCGCGGGCTGCCGGGGCGGACCGGCGGCACCGTCGCGGAGGGCCGAGGCGTGCGTGACGGTCTCGCGCCGGGGCCTGCGCGGCGGTGGCTGCTGGGGCATCGGCGTCCGCTCCGGCGTCTCTCGGTCTGCTGGGCCCGTGGAGTCTACGCAGAAGCGATGACGGGCGGTAGACGCGTCGCGGGCCGGCGGGGGCCGGCCAGGTGGCAGGGGCACCGGACGGTCAGGGGCGGCCCGCCGCGCGGCGCATCAGGAGGTCCCGCAGCTGACGGGCGTGCCGGCGGCTCACGGCCAGTTCGGCCGTGCCGACCCGTACGGAGGTCGCGCCGCCGTCGAGGCGCAGCTCGTCGATCCGGTCGAGGGCGACGAGATGGCTGCGGTGGATCCGCACGAAGCCGCGGTCGGCCCAGCGTTCCTCCAGGGTGGACAGCGGGATGCGGACGAGGTGGCTGCCCTGCTCGGTGTGCAGGCGGGCGTAGTCGCCCTGCGCCTCCACGTAGGCGATGTCGTCGACGGCCACGAACCGGGTCACTCCGCCCAGTTCGACGGGCACCTGCTCCGGCGTGCCCAGGGGCGCGACGGGCGCCGGGGCGGCGTGGACCAGGTCGTGGACCCGGCGGACGGCCTCGGCGAGCCGTTCCCGGCGTACCGGCTTCAGGACGTAGTCGACCGCCTCCAGGTCGAAGGCCTGCACGGCGAAGCCCTCGTGGGCGGTGACGAAGACGATCAGCGGGGGCCGGGCGAATCCGGCGAGCAGCCGGGCGACGTCGAGCCCGGTGAGTCCGGCCATGTGGATGTCGAGGAAGACGACGTCGATGGCCTCCTCCCCATCCGGCCCGGCATCCAGGGCCCGCCCGATCCTGCGCAGCGCCCCGGTCGCGTCGGTGGCGCCCTCGGCGCTGCGGATCCGGGGGTCGGCACGCAGGAGGTAGAGGAGTTCCCCGAGGGCCGGCTCTTCGTCGTCGACGGCCAGTACGCGCAGCATGCAGCGGAGTGTAGGCGGGCCTCGGCCGCCGCAGAACCGGCTACTTCAGGAGCTTGGACATCCTGCGGTCGGCGAGCGGCTTCCCGCCGGTCTGGCAGGTGGGGCAGTACTGGAGCGAGGAGTCGCTGAAGGACACCTCGCGGATGGTGTCCCCGCACACCGGGCACGGCTCGCCGGTGCGGCCGTGCACCCGCAGGCCGCTCTTCTTCTCGGCCTTCAGCCTGCCGGCCGCGATGCCGTGCGCGCGTTCCACCGCCTCCCGCAGGGTGGTCCGCATGGCCTCGTAGAGGGCGGCGGTGTCCGCCTCGTCGAGGTTCTGGGTCGGTTTGAAGGGCGACATCCGCGCCGCGTGCAGGATCTCGTCGCTGTACGCGTTGCCGATGCCGGCGATCAGGCTCTGGTCGCGCAGAGCCCCCTTGATCTGGCGCCGTTCGCCGGCGAGCAGCGCGGTGAACGCGGCCAGGTCGAAGTCGTCGGCGAGCGGGTCGGGGCCGAGCCGGGCGACGCCCGGCACGTCGAGCGGGTCGCGGACCAGGTGGACGGCGAGGCGCTTGGTGGTGCCGGCTTCGGTGAGGTCGAATCCGTCGCCGGTGGTCAGTGCGGTACGCAGCGCCAGCGGGCCCTTGCCGGGACGCGGGGGCCCCGAGGGCAGCGGGTCCTTCCACTGGAGCCAGCCCGCCCGGGCCAGATGGACCAGGAGGTGGAGCAGCTCGCCCGTCCTGCCCGCGGTCTCGATGTCGAGGAACTTGCCGTGCCGGGCGACCGCGACGACCTCGGCGCCGTCGAGGTCGCTCAGGGGCGGGTCGTACGTCTTGAGGACGCTGATCGCGACGGGCAGCACGCGGGCGATCTCCTTGCCGACGAGATGCTCGTCGAGGAACTCTCGCAGCGCTTCCACCTCGGGCAGTTCGGGCATGGCTCCACCCTGCCAGGGCCGCCGCCGCGCCGCGCGTTCAGCTCGCTCCCGTCTGCTCCAGCAGGTCGAGTTCGGCGGCGAGCGCGTCCGCCAGCGCGTTGAGGTCGGGGACGGCCTCGCCGTCGGCGACGAGCCCGACGTGGACCCGGCCGCCGTACGGCGACATGGCGACGGCGAGGGACTGGCCCCGGGCGAGCGGCGCCATCGGGTGGAGCGCGCGCAGCGGCGCTCCGGCGAGGGAGAGGGCCGAGCGGGGCAGCGGCACGTTGGTGACGAGGACGTCGAAGAGCACGCGGGCGGCCCCCGAGGCCAGCGGTGCGCCGAAGCGGTGGGCGAGCGGGGGGAGTTGGTCGGCGAGTACGGCGAGGGCCCCGGCGCCGCGCAGCGGCCCGTCGGCCTTGTTGCGGTCCATCGCCCGGCGGACGGCGGTCAGCCGGGCGGCCGGGTCGGGTTCGGTGACCGGCAGTGTCAGGAGGTAGGCGGAGAAGCTGTTGCCGGCGGCGGCCGGGGTTCCGGGGCGCCGGCGGGAGACGGGCACGAGGGCGCGCGGGTCGGTGCCGGGGAGCGGGTCGCCGCGTCCGTCGAGCCAGCGGCGCAGGGCCCCGGCGACCACGGTGAGCAGGACGTCGTTGGCGGTGCCGCCCGAGGTGCGGCGCACCTGGTGGATCCGGTCCATGTCCAGGGTGGCGGTGGCGACCCGGCGGGTGCCGCTGGAGTGGGCGGCGAGGGCGTCGGTGCCGCGTACGTCGAGCCGGCTGGCGCGGAGCACGCTGGCGCCGACCTCGACGGCCCGGCCGAGGTCCTCGATGCGGTCGCGGGCGGCGCCGACGAGCCGGGCGGGTCCGGGCAGCCAGGAGCGCGGGGGCACGGGACGGACGCGCCGGACGCCGGCCCCGCGCCCGGCGGCGATCTCGTCGAAGATCCCGGCGCCGATGGCGACGGCCCGCATGCCGTCGGCGAGGGCGTGGTGGAGCTTGACGAGGACGGCGAAGGAGCCGTCGGGGGCGCCGGTGAGCAGGTACATCTCCCAGGGCGGGCGTCCTCGTTCCAGCGGGCGCTCCATCAGCTCGCCGGCCAGCCGGGCGGTCTCGGCGCCGAAGCCGGCGCCCGGCAGGGCGATCTCCCGCACGTGCCGTCGTACGTCGAAGTCCTTGTCGGTAGCCCAGGCGGCGCCTCCGACGGGCAGCCAGACGTCGCGGACCCGCATGCGCAGCCGGGGGATCGCCGCGGCCCGGCAGGCCAGCAGTGCGAGGACGTCCGGCTCGGCGGGCGCCGGGCCGAAGTGGGCGAGGGCGCCCAGATGCATCGGGTGGTGGGCGGACTCGAGGTGCCAGAAGGCCAGATCGAGGGGGGCCAGAAGCTCACTGCTCAACGGATCCTCATGTCCTAGGAGGGCAGCAGAAGACCGAAGTCAATCGCGCACAGTCGGTTACGGTCAAGCATGATCCATGTACGCAGAGTCAACAACGAACTCGCACCAGACGCATTTGCCGCTGCCGCGTGACTCCACGCCCCAGACGTCCGAGATCTGCTCGACCAGCAGCAGGCCCCGGCCGGACACGCCGGACTCCCCCGCCTCGCGGCGCCGGGGCAGCGCGCTGGAGCGGTCCTCGACCTCCACCCGGAGCCGCCGCTCGGGCCCGGCCAGCATCCGCAGGGTCACGATCGCTCCGCCGTCGGTGTGCATCAGCGCGTTGGTGATCAGTTCGTCGGCGACCAGCTCGATCTCGTCCGAGCGGTCCGCGGCGCCCCACGCCCGCACGGCGGCCCTGATCATGTGCCGGGCCGAACTCAGCGCCTCCGGGTCGCTCTGCCCCACATGCTGCTGGAGCCGCCCGCCGGTCCGCGGGAAGTACGCCCCGTGGCGGCGCAGCAGCAGGATCGCGACGTCGTCGTCGCCACCCTGCTCGTCCACGACCTCGCACAGCTCGTCGGCGAGCCGCTGGAGGTCGCGCGGCCCCCGCCGTACCAGCGAGGAGAGCCACCGCATGCCCTCGTCCAGGTCCGACCCAGGCTTCTCCACCAGTCCGTCGGTGTACAGCAGCAGCGTCTGGTCGGGGTCCAGCTCCAGGGCGGTCACCGGGAAGTCCAGCCGGCCGAACTCCGCCGAGAGCCCGAGCGGGAGCCCGCCCTCGACGGGCAGCCGTCGGCAGTTGCCGTCGGCGTCCTGGATCAGCGGATCCACATGCCCGGCGCGCACCATCTGCATGACCCCGGTCGCGAGGTCCACCTCCACGTAGGTGCAGGTGGCGAAGCGGTCCGTGTCGAGCTCGTGGAGGAAGACGGAGGCCCGGGCCATCACGGTCGCCGGGGTGTGGCCCTCGGCGGCGTAGGCCCGCAGCACGATCCTGAGCTGTCCCATGACGGCCGCCGCGTGGGTGTCGTGCCCCTGGACGTCCCCGATCACGGCCCCGACCCGGCCACCGGGCAGCGGGATGATGTCGTACCAGTCGCCGCCGATGTCCCGCCCCATCCGGGCCGAGCGGTAGCGGACGGCGATGTGGGCGCCGGGCACGTCGGGGATGCGGCGCGGCAGCATGGCCTGCTGGAGCCCCTCGGCCAGATCGTGCTCCTGCTCGTAGAGCATGGCGCGCTGGAGGCTCTGGGCGATGCTGCTGCCGAGCGCGACCAGCAGGTTGCGCTCGTCGGCGCTGAAGCCGGTCCTGTCGCTGTAGAGGAGGCCGAGCGCGCCGATGGGGCGGGCCTGCGCGATCAGCGGCAGATAGGCGGCCGAGGTGATGCCGAGGCCGCTGATGTGCGGCCAGAGGACGGGGTACGAGTCGGCGAACTCCTGGGCCGACTCGATGAACCGGGGCGTGAGGGTCCGGACCACCTCGCTCATCGGGTAGGGCTCGTCCACCCGGGTGAACCGGGTGCCGGGCACGAAGGCGCCGGCGGGGCCCTCGGCCACCAGATGGATCCGGCCCGATTCGAGCAGCCCCATGACCAGGCTGGTGGCGCCGAAGTACTCCAGGCCGTGGGAGTCGTTCAGGAGGTCGATGACGTCCTGGACGGTCCGGGCGTGGGCGAGGGCCGCGGTGGTGCTCTCCACGACGCTGGTGCGCTTGCGCCGGCCCTCGTCGAGGCCGAGCCGGGCGGCGGACTCGCTGAGCTCCTCGGAGGCGTCCCGGACGATGCCGAGGATGCGGTGGGGGCGGCCGGTCTCGTCGCGGTGGATGAGGCCCTGGGTGTGGGTCCAGCGCTGGCTGCCGTCGCGGCGGCGGATGCGGAAGTAGGCGCCGTAGCGGTCGCTGCCGTCCTTGAGGGCGTGGGTGACGAGGGTGTCGAGCCGGCGTCCCTCGTCGGGCAGCACACGGGAGCCGAGGGTGGTGGGGTTGCCGTCGTATTCGTCGGGGTCCAGGTCGAAGACCTTGAGCGCCCCCGCGTCCATGATCATGGTGCCGCTGATCAGATCCCAGTCGAAGCTGCCCATGCCGAACCGCTCGCCATGGGCGCGCAGGAAGCAGCACGTCACGCCCCCTGTCCCTGCTTCGCAGCGGCAGGTCTCCGCCGCTTCGGCGCCCCCTCGGCCCGCGTCCATGGGGCCACGCTAGGCGCAGCCCCGGCGGCGCGCACGGCGGAGACCGGGGCACGGGCCGGGGCCCGCGTCGGGCGCGGCACGGCGGAACCCGGGGCGTGACTCGGGTCCGGCGCGACACGGCGGAACCCGGGGGCTCGGCTCGGGTCGCAGTGCATGGCGGAACCCGGGGCTCGGCTCGGGTCGCGGTGCGCGGCGGAGCCTGGGGCGACGGCGCGCACCGGGTTCCGGCCGTCAGCCTTCGAAGGTCTCCGGCTGTTCAGGTCCGGTCTCCAGCGGGAACGGGTCCTCCGGCAGCGGTGGCTCCTCCGGCTCGACCGGAGGTTCCGGCAGCTCGGGCGGCATCCAGGGCGGGCAGTCGGACGGGACCTCGGGGTTCGGCGGGACCGTGTCGTACGGGTCGGGCTCGCCCGGCGCGATCTGCGTGGGCGGGACCGTGGGCGGTGAGGGGCAGTCGGTCGCGGACGGCGGTGGCAAGTCGCTCGGCGGGTCACCGGGCGAGTCGGTGTCGCCCGGCGCGCTGGGGGCGTCGGACGGCGGGGACGCACCCGGGGGCGGCGGGGCCTCGGGCGTGACCGAGCCGTCGGGGGCGGTCGGCGTCCCGGACGGCGAGGCGTCCGGCGGCGCGGCGAGGCAGTCGTCGGGGGCGCAGGGCGGTACGACGGCGGGCGCGCGGTCCCGTTCTCCGTCGGATCCGGTGCGTCGCTCGATCCAGGTGTCGTCCGCGACGTTCACGATGACGAGGCTGTGGACGACCGCCGCGGTGGGCTTGACGGCCACCACGCGGTCGGGGCGGTAGCCGCTCCAGGGCCGGCCGCTGTGCACGGCTCCCCGGTCGATGGCGGGCGAGCGCAGCGGGTTGCCGCAGGCGCAGCGGACACGGGGCGCGCCGTACGGGTCGACGAGGACGGCCGTGCCCGCCTGCAGGACGGACGGGAAGGCGGTGGCCCGTCCGTCGCGGTATCCGTGGTTGGTGACCCGGGTGTCGGCGCGCAGCAGGACCGGAGTGAGTCCGCGCAGCCAGTCCGGGACGCCGGAGTCGGGGATGCCCGCGCTCTCGGCGAAGGCCCGAGCCTTGGCCGGGTCGGCGGTGAGAAGTGCGGCCTGCCGCTCGACGTCGCAGCTGGCGACGGAGCGTGTTCCGCCGTAGAGGCCGGGCGTGGAGCCGGTGACCGCACGGACCGTGCCCTCCGGGGCGGGAGTCCTGGGCGGGGACGCGTCCGGCGGGGTGGTCTGCCGGGCGGTGCCTCGCGCGGTGGAGGGGGTGAACGGGTCGGGCCCCGGAGCGGCCACCGGTTGGAGGAGGACCTGCCGCGAGGCGGCCGCGGCCTGCTCGCCGCCGCCCCCGCCGCCGTCGCGGCCGTCGCCGGAGGAACAACCGGCGAGCACCGGCGCCGAGGTCAGCGCGGCGAGTGCGGCAAGCGTGGCGAGGGGCCGTCGTGACCGGCGTATGGATGAGCGCACGTGATCTCCCGCCTCTTCCGCCCGAGACAATCGCGACATCCTCCATGTCTGTCGCACCCCACCCGACCCCGCAAATGGAGTACATCCATCCGTGACCCCCGACCCCCTCCTCTTGAACGCGTTCAAGGGGAGGTCTACGCTCAGGGGCGAAACGCTTGAACGCGTTCAAGAGCGAGGAGAACGCCTCATGGTCCGTCTGATCCGCGCCCTCGCCCACCCCGCCGCCGCTCCCCGGCGAGCCGCCGCCCCGGGCGCCCTCACCTATCCCGAGGTCGGCGCCACCGGGTCCGGGCGGCTGCCCGACGGATACCGGCACCTGCACCACACCGTCCGGATCGGCCACGGCAGGAAGGCCTTCGAGACCGCCGGGGCAGCCGTCACCACCTGGCGGATGCACCGCGCCTCGGGCGCCCGGGTCCACGCCGAAGCGGCCCGCGCGGAGCCCGGCGCCCTGGTGGAGGTCTCGGTCACCGCCTTCAGCCGCCCCGCCGCCCTGTACACCCGCCTGGCGGGACCTCTCGCGCCCGCCTTCCAGCGCGCGTACGCCCGCCGCCTCGGCCGTACGCTCCGGCGAATCGTCGAAGGGGAGAAGTGAGCGGCACACCTCGGGCGTTACGCTCCTTTTGTAGGTAGTCGTTCCATTCAAGGAGCCGGCGATGAGCCAGTACGACGAATACACGAGCCCCTCGCAGGCCGAGGGCGAGCGGCTCGACGAGGACATGGACCCCCAGGAGCGGACGCAGCGCCATCCGCAGACGATGCGCACCACCCCGTCGCAAGCGGAGGGCGAGCGCACCGCGGACGAAGAGGAGAAGGGCTGACGCCCGCGGCGGTAGCCCGGCGCCCCTGAGGGAACGCGCCCCTGAGCGGACGGGGTGAGCGCCCTGCGGCCCCGGGTCGATACTGGAAAAGATGGAGTGGTTCACCGCACCCGACTACTGGCTGAGCCGGATCGTCTTCCAGCGCGGGCTCGCCGGGCTCTACCTCGTCGCGTTCGTCTCCGCCGCTCTGCAGTTCCGGGCCCTCATCGGCGAACGCGGCATGCTCCCCGTACCGGAGTACGTGCGCCGGGTGGATCCGCGCCGGGCGCCCAGCCTCTTCCACTGGCGCTATTCGGACCGGCTGTTCGCCGCGGTCGCCTGGACGGGCGCCGCCCTGGCACTCGCCCTGGTGGCGGGCGCGGGGGACGCGGTCCCGCTGCCCGTGTCGATGCTGCTGTGGGCGGTCCTGTGGGCGCTCTACCTCTCCATCGTCAACGTCGGCCAGACCTGGTACTCCTTCGGCTGGGAGTCGCTGCTCCTGGAGACGGGGTTCCTCGCCGTCTTCCTGGGCAACGACGACACCGCGCCGCCGATCCTGGTGCTGTTCCTGCTGCGCTGGCTGCTCTTCCGCGTCGAGTTCGGCGCGGGCCTGATCAAGCTCCGCGGCGACCGCTGCTGGCGCGACCTGACCTGCCTGTATTACCACCACGAGACCCAGCCGATGCCCGGTCCGCTCAGCTGGTTCTTCCACCATCTGCCGCGGCCTCTGCACCGGGTGGAGGTGGCCGCCAACCACGTCGTCCAGCTGGCCGTGCCGTTCCTGCTCTTCGCCCCTCAGCCGGTGGCGACGATCGCCGCCGGCCTGATGGTGGCCACCCAGCTGTGGCTGGTGCTCTCCGGCAACTTCGCGTGGCTGAACTGGATCACCATCGTCCTGGCGCTCTCCGCCGTGGACGGCTCACTGCTGGTCGGTGACCACCCGCAGCCCGACCCGCCGCTCTGGTACGTGGTCGTGGTCGTCGCCGCGACGGCGCTGGTCCTGGTCCTCAGCTACCGCCCGGCCCGCAACCTGCTCTCCAGGCACCAGGCGATGAACCGCTCGTACGACCCGTTCCACCTCGTCAACACGTACGGCGCGTTCGGGTCGATCGGCCGGGTCCGGGACGAGATCGTGATCGAGGGCACGGACGACCCGGAGCCGCACCCCGGCACGGTGTGGCGGGAGTACGGCTTCAAGGGCAAGCCGGGCGATCCGCGCCGGCTGCCCCGCCAGTTCGCCCCGTACCATCTGCGGCTCGACTGGCTGATGTGGTTCGCCGCGCTCTCCCCCGCGTACGCCCGCGAGTGGTTCGGCGGCTTCGTCGAGCGGCTGCTCGAAGGAGACCGGGACACGCTGCGGCTGCTGCGGCACAATCCCTTCCCCGACGCGCCGCCGACGCATGTCCGGGCACGGCTCTACCGCTACCGGTACACGACGTGGCGGGAGCTGCGGGAGACCGGCGCCTGGTGGCACCGGACGCTGCTGCGGGAGTACATGCCGCCGGTCCGGCTGCGCGAGCCCGTGCGTCGGTAGGACGGCGGGACACGCCTGTGCCCCCGGCCGAGGGGTCGGCCGGGGGCACAGGCGAAGCGACGGCTACGACTCAGTCGATGCCGGGCAGAATGTGCGGCTCCGCGAGGTCGTCCTCGTAGCCCGCCAGTCGGATGGGCGCCGAGCGGGCCCACACTTCCAGGCTGCCCAGCTCGCCGGACCGGCGGGGCCGCTCCGGACTTTCGGCCGGTCGCTTTTCCTGCTTCGTCAGTTCTGGTGTCACCGCGCACTCCCTTGTGTCGCGTACCTATGAGGACATGGCCGTTCGGTCGCGGTGGCGCCGTTTCTTCGGGCGGGACCGCGGCCTTGGTGGAAGGCCAGTCCCCAGGCGGGCCGTGGAGGTTTGGTGAAACCCCGGTGGCCGACCGTGGACATCAGAGTAACCAAATGAGCGCACCGGCGCTCTATGGGGCTCGGAAGTGTGACGCGATCGGGTGAAAGTCGACCGGATGGCCGATTACCAGTTGGCGGGCGCGTAGTCCTTGAGGAAGCAGCCGTACAGGTCCTCGCCGGCCTCGCCGCGCACGATCGGGTCGTAGACCCGGGCCGCGCCGTCGATCAGGTCCAGAGGGGCGTGGAAGCCCTCCTCGGCGAGCCGGATCTTGTCCGGGTGCGGGCGCTCGTCGGTGATCCAGCCGGTGTCGACGGCGGTCATGAGAATGCCGTCGGACTCGAACATCTCCTGCGCGCTGGTCCGCGTCAGCATGTTCAGCGCCGCCTTGGCCATGTTGGTGTGCGGGTGGCCCGCGCCCTTGTAGCCACGGCTGAAGACGCCCTCCATGGCGGAGACGTTCACGACGTACGTGCGCTTCGCGGCGGAGGCCGCCATCGCCGGGCGCAGCCTGCTGATCAGGATGAACGGCGCGGTGGAGTTGCACAGCTGCACTTCGAGCAGCTCGACCGGGTCGACCTCGGAGACGGTCTGGATCCAGCTGTTGGTGTCGTGCAGGTCGGGGACGAGACCGCCGGCGTCGATCGCCGTACCGGCCGCGATCCGCTCCAGGGAGGCCGAGCCGCCGACGAGCGCCAGCTCGGTCACGTCCTGCGCGGTCAGGGCGTCGCCGTGGCGGGCGGACGGCAGCGCGGGGATGGTGTCCACGGCGCCGGAGCCGAAGGTGCCGATGACCTGGGCGGGCGGCAGCTCGCCCGCGGGCAGCGGGGCGGACTCGGCGGCGAGCAGCTCGCTGTACGCGCCCGGGGAGCGGCGGACGGTCTGGGCGGCGTTGTTGATCAGGATGTCCAGCGGGCCCTCGGCCGCGACGGAGTCGGCGAGGGCGACGACCTGGGCGGGGTCGCGCAGGTCGATGCCGACGATCTTGAGGCGGTGGATCCACTCGTCGCTGTCCGGCATCGCCTTGAAGCGGCGGATGGCGTCGTTGGGGAAACGGGTGGTGATGGTGGTGTGCGCGCCGTCGCGCAGCAGCCGCAGCGCGATGTACATGCCGATCTTGGCGCGGCCGCCGGTGAGCAGCGCGCGCTTGCCGGTGAGGTCGGCGCGGGCGTCCCGCCTGGCGCGGTTCTCGGCCGCGCAGTTCTGGCAGAGCTGGTGGTAGAAGTAGTCGACCTCGACGTACCGCGTCTTGCAGATGTAGCAGGAGCGGGGGCGCTGGAGTATCCCGGCGATCTGGCCGGCCTCGGTGACGGACGAGGGCAGGATGCCCTCGGTCTCGTCGTCGATGCGCTGAGCGGAGCCGGTGGCGGTGGACTCCGTGACGGCCTTGTCGTGCGCGGTCTTGGCGGCCCGGCGCTCCTGACGGCGGCGCTGCTTCACGGTCCGGTAGATACCGGCCGTCGCGCGGCGGACCGCGATCGCGTCCGGGTGGTCCACGTCCAGCTTGTCGAGCTCGTCGAGGACGCTCAGGCAGACGGCCAGGCGCTCGGGGTCGATGCCCGGCCCGTACTCCTGGGTCTCTTCAGTCACCGTCATGGCCTCTGCCGTTCCTCGATCGCTCGTACGCTCGCGCGCGCCCATATCTCAAAAGAGGAACTTTACGGAGCCGGGGGCCGTGTCTCCAAACCCGTCGGCCCCCTGAGCGCGGGCGGGTGGTCGAAGACACAGTCGCCGCACAGGCCGCCCGCGCGGCTGCGGTAGTACAGGCAGCAGCTCGTGCGGCGCAGGGCCGGGCCCCGGACCGTGCGGGCCAGGTCGGGGTGGCGGAGGAGCCCGGAAACCAGCGCGGCGGCGCGTTCGCCGACCTCGGGGCGTTCCCGGGCGCGGGCCCAGCGGACCAGCTCGCGCAGCGCCCCGGCGAGGGCGGAGCCGGCGTTGCCCCACAGCAGCCGGGGCGAGATCCGGCTGTCGTCGTGGAAGGCCCGGGCCAGCGGTACGAGATGAGCCTCCTGGACGGCCTCGCGGAGCTCCTCCACCGTGCCGGGGCGGGTGGCCGTGCCCGTCCACCACAGATCGTCGGGCGAGGTGAGCGACCCGTTCCAGTACACGTCCCGGGGGTCGAGGTCCGGGAACCGGCCGTACAGGGCGGCCGGCCCGAGGGCGACCGACCACAGCCGGGCGGCGAGCCCGAGCTGGGCGAGCGAGGCCGCGACCCGCCGCTCGGGTGTGCCGAGTCGGGCCGCGACCGTGTCGACGCGGGCGGTCAGCGGCCCGGTCTCCCCCGCGTACAGACGCGCGAGCGGCGGGGGCGCGCCGACGGGCGGTACGGCGGCCGGAGGTACGGCGGCCGGAGGTACGGCGGCGGGTGGCGCGCTCGTCCGCAAGGCGAAGAAGCCACCCACCGACGCGCTCTCGACGAGATCCACCGCACCGCCTCCCGGCCGCCGCTTGCGCCCGGCCGTCCGGCAGAGCGCGGTCAAGGTCGGTCACCCCCGGTCAAGGCTGGGACCCCTCCGCCTCAAGGCCGGGGACGCGCCCGGTCAAGGCTGGGGTGGCCCCGGGGCAAGGCCGGGACGCGCCCGGTCAAGGTTGGGGTCGCCCCGGGTCAAGCCGGGATCGTCTCCGGTCAAGGCCGGGGACGCGCCCGGTCATGATCGGGTCATGACGGAACCAAGCCGGTTCCGGTGACCACGCATCACCGTAACGCTCAGGCGCATGACTCCTTCCCTTCCCACTCCTTCCCTCTCCCCTCCTCCCGCCTCCCCGCAGGATCCCCGCGCTCCCCGACGGCGTGCCGTGCTGGCCCTGACGGCCGCCGCGACCATGGCGGCGGGCGTTCCCACCGCCCGAGCCGCCACGGCCCCGGCGGCTCGCCCGCGCGCCGAGGAGCCGCCGACCGCCGCTCGCGCGCTCGCCGAACTCCGGGCCGGAAACGCCCGCTTCGCGGCCATGCGGCAGACCCACCCGCACGAGGACGCCGTACGGCGCACCGCCGTGGCCGTCGCCCAGCACCCCTTCGCCCTGATACTCGGCTGCGTCGATTCCCGGGTACCGCCCGAGCTCGTCTTCGATCAGGGCCTCGGTGATCTGCTCGCCATACGGTCCGCCGGGCAGGCCCTGGACGAAGCGGTGCTCGGGTCGATCCAGTTCGGCGTGGAGGAGCTGGGCGTACCCCTGGTGGTGGTACTCGGACACGAGCGGTGCGGGGCCGCGACCGCCGCCGTCGAGTACGTCCGCACCGGACGTCCGGTCGAGGGACACCTCGCCCGGGTCGTGGAGGAGATCGCCCCCGCCGCGCGCGAGACACGCCACCTGCCCGGCGACTGGGTGGAACACACGGTGCGGGCCAATGTGGCCATGATCCGGCGAAGACTGGCTCGGGACACGGCGTTCGACCGGGCCCTGATCGTGGGTGCCCGCTTCGACCTGGACACCGGAAAGGTGGCTTTTCACCCCTCCTGACCTGCGGCGGCGTACGTCCCCAGGCGTACGGCGGGCGGCCGGTACCGCGACGGTGGTACGTCCGGAGGGGCCTGGGGTAGGACGACGGGGGCGCCGGAACGAGAGATCGTTGAAGATATGAGCCCCCTCCTCGCGGCCGTGCTCCTCTCACTGGTCTCGGCGGTCGCCTACGCGACCGCGGCGATCGTGCAGGAGCGGGTCGCGGCCACCGCCGGCAGCCATACGTACGCCCCGCTGCGGAGCCCGGCCTGGTGGGGGTCGGTGATGCTCAACGGCCTGGGTGCCGCCCTGCACGTGGCCGCGCTCGCCTACGGGCCGCTCAGCGTCGTCCAGCCCCTGGGCGCCCTCACCATCGTGTTCGCGCTGCCCCTGGCCGCACTCTTCGTCGGCCGCCGGGCCCGCCGCACGGCCTGGCGGGGCGCGCTGACGGCCACCGTCGGCCTCGCGGGCCTGCTCAGCCTCACCGGCGGTGCCCAGGCCGGGTCCCTGGGCGGGAGCGAGCGGTCGCTCCTCGCCGCGGGGACGCTCGGCGTGGTCGTCGCGCTGTTCACCGCCGCGCGGGCGGTGGGCCGTCCGGTGGTGCGCAGCGTGGTCCTGGCGGCCGCCGCGGGCGTGTCCTTCGGCCTCGCCTCCGTCTTCACCAAGACCGTCGCGGTGGAGTGGACGGCGAGCGCGCCCCTCGCCCAGTGGCCGAGCCTGCTGGTCCTCTCCGCGCTCGCGATCACCGGTCTGCTGCTCTCGCAGGCCTCGTACCGCGGGGCGGGCCTCGCCGCGCCGCTGGCCACGGTCACGGTCGTCAACCCGGTCGTGGCGGCGGCGGTGGGGCTCACCCTCTTCGGCGAGACCTTCCGCTACGGCGCCGCCGGCACCGTGGCGGCGCTGGTCTGCGGCGCCGTGGCGGCGGGCGGACTCGTCCAGCTCACGCTGGACCGCCTGACGACGGCGGAGGACTCGCTCGCGGTGTCAGATCCGGGCGTGTCAGATCGAGACCCCCCGCGCACGCAGGTAGGCCAGGGGATCGATGTCGGAGCCGTACCCGGGCCCCGTCCGCACCTCGAAGTGGAGATGCGGTCCGGAGCTGTTGCCGGTCGAACCTGACCGGGCGATCCGCTGGCCGCCGCTGACCCGCTGGCCGTCACGGACGTGGAGCGCCGAGAGGTGGGCGTACTGGCTGTAGCGGCCGTCGTCGTGGCGGACGACGATCTCGTAGCCGTACGCCCCGCCCCAGCCGGCGGAGACCACCGTGCCACCGGCCACGGCCTTGACCGAGGTCCCGGTCGGGACGGGGAAGTCGACGCCGGTGTGATAGCCGCTGGACCAGGAGGAACCGGACACGCGGTAGCGGGTGCCGAGGGACCCCGAGACGGGCGCGCTGAAGCGGCCGGCCTGCGGCGCGGCGGCGGGCCGGGTGGCGGGCCGTGTCTTGGCCTGCGCGGCGGGAGGCTTGGCGGCGGGTGCCTTGGTGGCGGGAGGCTTGGCGGCCGGGGCCTGGGGCTTCTGGGGCTTGGTGGTCGGCGCCTGAGTGGCCGGCGACTTGGTGGTCGGAGGCTTGGTGGTCGGCGCTTGGGCCGCCGGGGTCTTGCCCTTCGCGGTCTTGCCCGCCGAGGTATCGGCCGCAGGCCTCTCGGGGGCGGGCGAGGGCTTGGCGGGCGCGGTGATCCGAAGGGTCAGCCTCTGCCCCGGGTGGATCAGGTCCGGGTCGTCGCCGACCACGGTGCGATTCGCCGCGTACAGCCGCTGCCAGCCGCCGCCCACCCGTTCCTCGCGGGCGATCCGGGAGAGCGAGTCGCCGGGCGTGACGGTGTACATCTCACGGACCGCGGGCACGGTGGTCGGCGTGGCGGCCGGAGGCCGCTCGGCCGCCCGTCCGGTCTGCACCGGGCCCCGCTGGCCGGGCAGGGAGGCGGGCCGGACGTCGGGGGCGTCGCCGCCCCTGGCCAGTCCGGCCCGTGGGGAGCACGTCGGCCAGGCGCCGGGGCCCTGGCCCTTGAGCACCTTCTCGGCGATGGCGATCTGCTGGTCCTTGGAGGCGAGGTCCGCGCGCGGGGCGTAGTGCGTACCGCCGTACCGTTCCCAGGTCGACTGGGTGAACTGCAGCCCACCGAAGTAGCCGTTGCCGGTGTTGATGCGCCAGTTGGAGGAGGACTCGCAGGCGGCGACCTTCTCCCAGACGTCGAGCCCGGCGGCCTGGGCGGAGCCGGCGCCCACCAGCGGCAGCGCGATCCCGGCACCGCCCGCGGTGACCGTGAGCGAGGCACGGTTGATCCTGCTCGGCTGTTGTCTGCGGTGTCGTCCGCGTACGGCCATGGCCCCGCCCCCCTTGAACGCGTCAGCAGCCGTCCAAGGTAGGGGCATCGTCAGGCCGTGGCAAGGGTCCGAGCGGAACCTCAACTCCTCTGTGTCACCTGGTGGTCAGGGGCCGGCGGGACCTGGCTGGGGCTGAGGCTCGGGTTCCGGTACGGGGGTGGGCTGAGGAGGCTCCGGAACCGGGTTCGGCGGCGGGACCGGAGCCGGTCCGGGCTCGGGCCCTGGCGTGGGCGGGGGCACGGGGCCGGGGGGCGGAACCGGCGACGGGGGTACCGGATCGGGGTACGGGTGGGTCATGACGGACCTCTCGGTCGGCGGGCCGTTTCTGCACCAGGTTCTCCCGAGGCGCGTGCCCCCGCGCGCCGGAACCATTCATCCGGGTCGGAGCACCGCCGCCACGGGCGCCGCCGGTCGAAAGCCGTGGGCGGGTGTGATGGTCCCCCGGCTCAGGCGTGGGTGACGACGGCCTGCGGGCTGCGCCGGGTGTCACTGCCGGGCACCGGCGCGGACGCGTCCGCGCCCAACTCCACGATCCGGTTGTCCGCGTCGACGTGCACCACCCGCGGCACGAGACTCCGCGCCTCGGCGTCCTCGACCTGGGCATAACTGATGAGGATCACCAGGTCACCGGGGTGCACGAGATGCGCGGCGGCACCATTGATCCCGATCACACCGGACCCGCGCTCACCCTCGATGACGTAGGTCTCGAGCCGGGCGCCGTTGTCGATGTCGACGATGTGGACCAACTCCCCGGGCAACAGATCCGCCGCCTCCATGAGGTCGGCGTCGACGGTGACGGAACCGACGTAATGAAGATCGGCCTGCGTCACGGTGGCCCTGTGGATCTTGGACTTGAACATGGTGCGCAGCATCGAGGTACTCCTGGATCTAGGCTCCCTGCCTGCGTTTTTGCAGGTCAAGGGCGGTTTCCCTACCCTACAACGAGTCGCGTGTCCGGCAGCATTCCCCAGGTTTCTCAGGACTCATGCTGACCGCTTGCCGACTTTTCCGACGCTCGTCAGGTGGCTGTGGGAGGGCTTCGCCCGCTCTCTCCCGGCCCCACCGCGACGACGACACAAGCGTACGCAGCACCCTGCGAACGGCGTCCGTGATCACCGTCACTCTGTCGGCCTGGACGGCGGTCGGGAGCGAGGGCGGTCGACCGGAAGCCGGCCTGCGCAGCCGCGCAACCACGGCGACACCCGGCGGCCGATGTGACCGCGCCGCCCGTCCTCGGCGGCACGGATCGCGGCCTGACTCCGTCCTCGTCCGGCAGACTGTGGTCAAGAACCTCGCCGTCCGGGACACCGCCGGACTCGTCTTCGGCGGTCGGTCGGCGGGCAGGGACTACACCGGGCAGGGACGGTACTCCAAGCTCAGTTCACGGTCGACGGCGTAACTCGTGCGCATCGAGGCGTCGGTGACCTTCTCCCACGCGCCGTACTTGGCGTAGAGCCGGCTCCCGCCGCACGCATGTTGGCCTCGGTACGGTGCATGTCCTCCAGGAGGTCGTGATACCGCAACCGCGTCCGCTGGGCCTCGACCTTCTCGTCCATCGGCATGACACGGATACGGCACGCGACCGGGTCCGTGCTGGGACAGGGATCGTCGGCGGCGACCGGGCGGGAGAGCGGGGCGGTGATGATCGAGCCGCGGCTCTCCCCCGCCGCGGCCACGGAGGAGCCGGCTGCGGTCGGCAACGCGACGGCGGCCACGAACGGCACAAGGGCACGGCAGGGCAGAGAAGTGGGAATGCGCATGGGCGCATCCTCGGGGAAGAAGTCGCTTTTCCCTGTCGGGCCGGCGGACGTGGCTTGTGTGCACCCGGTGTCGTGCACGTCGGACCACAGGTAGATGGTCGAAGAGGTCCGGGTCCAGTCGGATCTGGCCCTCGTCCGTGGCTCGAACCTGCTCTTGATCACAACCTGTCCTCGGAGAGGTCGCCACCGCCCGTACCGGGCGAGCGCGGCCGACGCCTCCTGTCGGAGGTGAGGATCGGGTCGCGTGATTGACCTCGGTCGGGGCAGCGATGACCATGAACGCCAGCGTTGGCCAGTCGACTTGACCATCCGTGACGGCAACGCCGGTCAGCTGCCTCCGAGTTAAGGTGACGTGAAACCGTGACGCTCGACAGCTTCAGCGAACGCCACCATGGCCGTGCCGTGTTCGCCGCCATGGAGCCCGACCACCGGGCGGCCATCGGTGCCGTCCGTGAGGAACTGTTCGCCGCGGGTTATGACGAGGACGGCATCCGCGCGTTGGCGGGGATGCCGTTGCTCGAGATCCATCCCGCGACGTTCCACTATCTCGACCGGCATGTCCTCGGGACGGACCCGCTGTCGGCCGCGATCAGGCTCTTCCTGCTCGACAGGGCCGTGGACGAGCAGTCCGTCTCGTCCTTCCTGAGCGAGGCGTCCGTGGACGTACTGCTCGAACTGGGCGTCCTCGCGCGGAGCGGCGGGGATCTGCGCTCCCAGGTCCACATCACCTGCGCGGACGGTCTTCTGCTGGCGACCGACACCGGCCGTTACTCGCAGTGGTGGGACGGCGTCGACGATCTGGGTGACCGGGTCATGTACATCGGCTACGACAGCGTGGGCCTTGCCCAGGTCGCGCCGCGCGACCGGGTGGGGCGGACGCTGGATCTCTGCTCCGGCAGCGGAATCCAGGCACTGGTGGCGAGCCGGTACAGCGACGAGGTGGTGGGCGTCGACCTCAACCCCCGGGCGATCAGGTTCGCCCGGTTCAACGCCGCGCTCAACGGTGTCGAGAACGCGACCTTCGTCCGGGGAGACCTGTTCGGGCCCGTCCAGGGACGGGAGTTCGACCGGGTGCTCTCCAATCCGCCGTTCGTGCCCGAGGTTCCCGGGGAGAGCCATCTGCGCTACCGGGACGGCGGTCCCGACGGGGAGCGGCTGCTCGCGCGGATCGTGGCCGGGGCCGGGCAGGTGCTGGCGCCGGGTGGACTGATGCCGATCACGACCGACCTGTTCAACCTCTCCGGTCTGCCCGGCAGGATCGGGGAGTGGCTCGGGGCCAAGGACGCGTTCGACGTACTTGTCCTGGTGGAGCGGGAGTTGCCCTTGTGGTCCTACGCGGACACGCATGCCGCGCACGCGCCGACCGCCGGGGAACGGACGGCGTACGCCGCGCGCATGGTGGACGCGATGGACGAGGCCGGCATCGAGTCCGTCCATACCGGGTACATCGTCGTGCGCAAGCGCGCGGACGGTTCCTCGCGCCCGGGGACGGTCGAGACCGTCCCCGTCGCTCCCGCGGTGACGCGACCGGCGGGGAGCCGGGTGGCGGACCACTTCCGGTTCCTCGACCGTGATCTCGACGGCGGCGCGGACGCGGTGCTGCGGCCCAACCCCGAGGTCCGTCTCGTGACGACGGCCCTGCCCGATGGCCGTCGGACGTACCGGCTCGTCGCGCCGGACGACGACTACGTGGCCGACATGGACATCAGCGATCTGGCGAGGAAGCTGTGGGAGGCGACGCTGGCGAGCGACGTGCGCTGGAGTGTCATACGCGGCAGCGCGCTCGAACCCGTTGCCCGGGATCTCGTACGGCACGGTGCGCTCGCCTTGGCGGACCCACGCGCGGAGCCGGCGCCCGAATCGATGTCCTCATCACAGATGAATGTAATCAAGTAGGCGCAGGTCAGGGGGAGTTGACGTCTCCCTGGGGGGCGAAGGCACCCTGGTGTGGCATGTGGGGTGCTGCTATACAAGGCGGGCGTCACTCGTCCGAGTGACGTCACGAACGAGGGGAAAGGGGAACCGTCATGAGCGAGGACGAGCAGACTCCCAGTGGCGGCAGGAAGAAGATCGCTCGTGCCGCCGCGACCGCGGCGGTCGCCGCTGCGGCTGTGACGGCCATGGGTACGCCGGCCGTCGCCGCCACTCAGGCCCAGGACGAGCGGCCCGCCTTCACGGTGGAGCAGCTCGACGACATGCTGGCCTCCGCGGACCTGGAGAACGCGGAGAACGTGCGCGTCGTGCAGGCCCTTGAGGTCAGCCCTGGCGCCATGATCGCCAAGCAGTACGACCGCTGATCATGTCTGTCCGGTTCGAGGGCGTCCTGCCCCGCACCGTCACGGAGGTCCTCGACCGGCAGGACAAGGACTGGACGTCACGCTTCGCGCACGTCACCGGTGACGGGTCGGTCATCTACCTGGCATGTTGCGGCACGACCGACATCACGCAGCCCTATCACAGCCTTTCGTACCTCGCGGGTGCGCTGGATCACTCCGGGCATTCTTATGTCGTGCGGGATCTCGCCATCGAGTTCTGGCACTTCATGATGTCGCCTCCGGTGGTGGAGCAGCTGCGCGCCGAGTGTGTGAAGCGCTATGAAGAGGCTCCCGAGGAGGATTCGCTCCTCCCCCTGTTCATCGACCTGCTCGCGGACGCGCAGCGCTTCCAGCGCGCGTTCGCGACGCTGCGCGACGAGACGGCGTTCTACGAGCTGCCGGCGTACCTGGACGCCGTACGCGAGCTGAGTCTGCTGCCGCGGCTGCTGACTCTGCTGTCCCGCTGCGCGACCTACCGTACGTTCAGCAGCGCCTCTCCGCCGGGGTCGGAGGAGGACCGGATCAATCTGGTGACCCTGCGTCGCGAGATCGAGGCCGGGTTCGGGATCGCTGTCGTGGATGCCTTCTACGATCATCATGCCGACCGGATCGCGGCTCTGCGGCCGGGGCTGGTGGGTCTGACGATCCCGTTCATCTCGCAGCTGGAGCATTCGCTGGCCCTCGCGGCCCGGCTGAAGCAGCGGGGTGTCACGGTGGCGATCGGCGGACCGATCGCGGCGAAGTTCTACAAGTACCTCGGCGAGGTGAACGAGCTGAAGGTGCTGGATTTCGCCGTCGACTACCTCGTCACGGGCGAGGGCGAAACGCTCATCGCGCAGCTGGCGGACCACTGCCAGAAGGGCGAGGAGCTGGGCGAGGTCGACAACCTTGTCGACGTGCGAGATCCGCGTCCGCTGAAGCGTTTCTTCTTCGAGAAGGTCGACTCTCTTCCGCCGCCGAACTACGGGGTGTGGGACTACAGCCTGTACGCGTCGCCGAAGCCGGGTGCGCTCTACTCGCCCACCCGTGGGTGCTACTGGAACAAGTGCTCGTTCTGTGACTACGGGCTGGCGATGAACGCGCCGACGTCGCCCTGGCGTACGCGCAAGCCGGAGACCGTCATCGCGGACCTCAAGGCGGCGTCCCAGTACTCCCGGCACTTCTTCTTCGCGGTCGACGTGCTGTCGCCGGCCTATGCGCTGAAGATCTCCGAGGCGCTCATCGACAGTGGCCTGGACATCAAGTGGATGGCGGACTTCCGGCTCGAGAAGAGCTTCCGGATGGAGAACACCGAGGTGTTCGCCCGGGCCGGATGCCTGGGTGCGGCGTTCGGCATGGAGAGCACGGACCAGGAAGTCCTCGACCTCATCAACAAGGGCACCGAGGTGCGGCGCCTGGAGACTCTGGTGGGCGCGTTCGCGGACGCCGGCATCCCCGTGCAGCTGATGGGTTTCACCGGGCATCCCGGTGAGACGCGCAGGCAGGCCCAGCTGACGCTGGACATGGCGGAGGCGATGCTCGAGACCGCCGCGACCGTGGCGTTGGGGAAGTTCGGGCTGACCCCGGGCGCGGACATCGCTCGGCGCCCCGACGAGTACGGGATCGAGGTCCATTACGATCCGTCCGGCGACGCGGCCATTCCGTGGGAACTGAACTGGACGCATCGCGAGGAGATCGACGTCTATCCCGAGGACGACTTCGCGCACTCGCTCCGTTTGATCAGAGGCTTCCCGTACCCCTTCCTGGGGGCCACCTCCACGCTGCACAGCCTGCTGTATTTCGAGCGGCATCCCAAGGCGCCGTTTCCCATCCCCCAGTGGGGATACACGGACACCTGGAAGTCATTCGACGTCATTCCCTTCTACCACGCCCACGAGGACGCGGGCACGACCACGCTGCTGAGCGGACTGACAGGGCGTGCGGTCGTACTCCGTCCCGAGCAGGCGAAGGTGTTCGCGGCGTTGTTCGACCGCGGCCGGTGGCTGCGGCTCCAGACGAAGGAAGGCCTTTCCCGACAGGTGCGCGTGCTGCTTGATTTCCTGGTGAAGAACTCCCTGGCGATGTTCCTGCCGGTGAACGCGGCATGACGCGGCCCAGGCTTCTCGTCGTCGTCCCGCCGCAGGCGGTGAGCATGGTCAACGGTCCGCCGTTGGCCCCGCTCCTGCTCGATTACGCACTCACGCCGCATGGTGTGGACGTCGAGTTCTTCGACGCCAACCTGAGCTTCTTCGGATGGTTGTGCGGCGACGAGGTGAGGGCGGCGGTGACGGGCCGGCTGAAGCAGCTCGCCGTCGCCGAGCTGTCCCCCGATGTCCTGGAATCGGCGGACCTCACCCGGATCGGCCGGTACCTGTCGTTCCTCGAGAGCGACTACTGCCGGGGCGGGGAGGTCAGCGCGTCCCGGGCGGGCATGGACTGGGAGGCCGCGCACGAACTGCTGGTCAACCCGCGTGCCGCCGTGCCCGATCCGGAGTTCCGGGACACCTGGCTCGCCACGGCCATGAACGGGCTGTGCGAGGAGATCCTGCGGCGCGGGCCGGACCACGTCGCGTTCTCGACGCTGTTCCACACGCAGACCGAGGCGACGGCCGAGCTGTGCCGGAGGCTGCGCGAGGCCGGATTCGCGGGGCGGATCATCCTCGGTGGAGCGGCGATCAAACTGACCGACGACATGGCGCTCGAACAGCTGATGACCACCTGCTCGGCCGACCTCTCCTACAAGTACAGCCTTTACGGGGAATTCCCCACACTCGCGGCGTACTTGCGGGGCGAATGCGGTGCCGGCGAGGTGGCGAACGCCACGTATCTCGACGAGACGGGCAGGCTGCGCCACGCCTCGGCGAAGGGCGGCGCGGTCCGGTCCATGGTTCGCGCCCTGTCCTACGACCTGGTCCAGGGGGTGGCCTACCTTCCGGAACACATCTATCCGGTCCTGCTCTCGGAGGGCTGTTACTGGGGAAAGTGCGACTTCTGCGACTACCCTTTCCTCTCCTCGCAGGACCCGTTCAAGGTCAGCGCCTTCTTCAGGAAGGCGCCCGATGTGGTCCACGACATCGGCATACTCGTCGAGAAATTCGGCGTGTCGCGCATCGATCTGATCTCGGACGCGGTGCCGATGGGATATTTCCGTCTGATGGCCGACGCCGGTGCGGACCGGTTGCGGGAACTCGGCGCGCGGCTCGAATGCTCGATCCGGGCGGAGCCCAAGGCGAAGGCCCATCATTTCGAGGCGATGGCCGCGGCCGGTGTCGATCTGGTGACGATCGGCGTCGAGTCACTGGCCGACGAGGTCCTGGACGGAATGCAGAAGGGCAATACGTACGCCGACATCATGCGGGCGATGCGGCTGGCGCGCGAGCACGGCATCAAAGTGAAGGCCAATCTCATCTTCGATCACCCGCGGATGCAGCTGCGCCATGTCGACCAGACACTTGAGCGGCTGGAGGAGGTCCTGCCCTACGTGGAGTCCCTCGGCGTTCACTCGTTCGGACTGACGCCGCATGCGCCGCTGGCGTTCACTCCCGAGAGCGCGAACCTCGTCATCCTCAAGGACCAGAAGACGACCAACGACCACGGGGAGCATCATCTCCGGTTCGTGCGCACCGACATGACGCCCGATCTGCAGAGCCGGCTGGCGGAGCTGCGGACGGCCGTGGAGACGGCCGCCTACCGTCTGGAGGCTGCCCGGGCCGGCGGTGACGAGGCCGCGCGTCCGCGAAAGATCGTCAACCTTCCCTACCGCTGGGACGGCCACCGCGCGGTCAGGGACACCGCCGCCGACCTGAGCGTGAGCATCCCGGGCGATGTCGCGCCCTTCTCGTACTTCGTGAAGGGCCGCGCGGATGGGTGAGGAGCTCGACGATCCCCGCGGCACCGACCTGGTGGGGTTCGGGGGCGCGCCGGTCGTGGCCCTCGACGCCCTCGTGCCCACGGTGTCCCCGGCCGCCTGCTTCTTCGGGGTCGACGTCGACCTGTCGAAGCGGTTCGGGGACAGCTCCGACGGCGCCGCCGCCTTCGTGCGGCAGTGGTCGGCCCGGATGCACCCCTGGGCGCGGGTGCACCGGCCCTCGGCCGTCGACGTGGGGGTCCTGTCCGGAGAACCGGCGGACGTGATCCGCGGCGCGTCGGAGATCGCGTCGCGGGCCTTCGCCTCCGGGTACGTACCCGTCGCGGTGGGCTGCGACCACACGGTGAGCTATCCCGTGGCGATGACGGCGGCCAGACGGCACGAGGATCTGACGTACGTCTATCTGGACGCTCATCTCGACCTGGGACTGCATCTCGACGACGGCTCCGAAGGGGTGCACAACGGCAACTTCGTAGCCGCGATGGCCGCCGGCGGCGCCTTCCGCGAGATCGTGAACATCGGCGCGCGGGCGTGGACCACGTACGACGACGTCTACGGTGCCGGCTGTCCGGTCACCGTCGTCCGTGAGGTCGATCCGGCCGGCCTGTCGGCGCTGCGGGGCAGAAAGGTGCACGTCAGCCTGGACATCGACGTACTCGACCCGGTGTACGTGCCCAACACCGGCAGCCGGGAGCCCTTCGGGGCCTCCCCCCAGCAGGTCAGGGACGTGCTGACCTGGCTGGCGGACAACTGCGCCGTCGTCAGCGCCGATGTGTCGGAGGTCCTGCCCGACCCCGCGCACCGTACGACCGCCGAGATCGCGATGCGCTGTGCCCATGAACTCGTCAAGGAGCGAAAGACCCGATGAACGACAGCCCGACGTCCCCGGTGAGCGACGACGTCGTCGAGTTGAGGCCCCACAGCCCGGCAAGTCTCGAACCGCTGCTGCGCTGGAAGAACGACCTCGAGATCCAGCGGCTGAGCGACGACGAGACACACACCTACAGCCGCGAACAGGTCGCCGCGACGCTGGAGCGGTGGATGCGGCCGAGTGAGGACATCGTCCATCTCGCGATCGGCCTCGCCGGCCGCGCGGAGCCCATCGGATTCCTCCACCTGGCGCTCATCGAGCAGGCGCATCAGCGGTGCCGGCTGGGCATCGTCATCGGCGAGAAGGAACTGTGGGGGCGCGGCTACGGACACCAGGCGGTCGTGCGGGCGGTCGGCCACGCCTTCGATGTGCTCGGGCTCGAGCGGATCACCGCCGAGGTCTTCGCCGACAACCCACGTTCCGTGCGCCTGCTCGAAGGTTCCGGTTTCGTGCGGGAGGGCGTGATGCGCGAGAGCATCCTCCGCGACGGGCGGCGCGTCGACGAGCTGGTGTACGGACTGCTGCGGCACGAGTGGAGCAAGGGGCACAAGTGACGAGAACAGAGGCGGTGCGTACCGAGCCGGTGCGCGCGGAGTCGGCGCCGGTCCGGGCGCCGGAGTCCGAGGCGGAGCCGGGGACGGTCAGGATCGGGATCAGCCTGTCCGACTTCGTGCCGGCCCGCGGCCAGATGGACGCGGCGGTGTACCGGCGGGTCTCGTACGTCGAGTACGGCGGGCATCACCCGCCGGCGAAGGACCCCGGGGTACGGCGCCTCCTCGACGAGGGCATCGTCCGCGATCTGAGCCGGCATCTGGTGTCGGTGGAGCTGCCCGACGTCCTCGACATCGAGGACGAGGCCCGGCGTATCGCCGAGAACCACGCGGGAACCTCGCCCCGGTACATGGTGACCGACTTCGGCTTCTGGAGGCTCGGCGGGCGAGATGAGCGGAACTTGTGGTTCCGTCCCGCACTGCTCAGCCGCGAGGTCGCCGCCCGGATCGCCCGTAACGTCGAGGGTCTGTCCAGGGAGTTGGGAGCTCCGGTCCACGCCGAGAACCCCTTCAGCCTGACGCACGCCGGCGAGCTGCGTCCCGCCGCGTTCATGCGGGAACTCGCCGAGCGCGGAGCGACGCTGTGCTTCGACATCGGGCACTTCTACGCCGCGTGCGTCAACGAGGGCGTGGACGTGTGGCGGGAACTGGAGCAGGTGCCCTTCGAGGCCATCCGGGTCGCGCACATCGCGGGCCTGAGCCGAGTCGGTTACAGCGGCCGGCCGCTGCTGCTCGACAACCACAACGTCCCACCCCTGAAGGGCTGCCTCGACGTTCTGCGCATCGTGAAGGAGCAGTCGCCCGGCCTCGGCTGGGTGACGTACGAAGCCGAGCTGGCCCCCACCGAGGTCCAGCACCGGGGACTTGACGCGATAGAAAGGGCGATGGCATGACCGCGTCGGAAGAGCTCGTCCACGACGTGCCGGCCGAGGACTGTTTCCGGACCCTGGTCCGTACGCCTCCGCGCGACGAGAAGACGACGGAGTACCTGGCCTGGGCCCGGCTGATGGCGCAGGTCGTCGACGACCTCCACCGGTGGGCACCCAACTTCGCCGCCGCCGTCGCCTCCTCGTTCCGGTCCCTCGACGGCCTGCGCCCCTACTGCGAGTCCGGCGACTTCGAGCGGGCCTACACCGAGCCCGTCGCCCACGCCGTGAACTTCGTCCGCCATTTCCTCGCTCAGGAGCACCCGGCGTGGCTGAAGGACCTCGCCCGCTGCGAGATGTGGGCCAGTCCCCGGACGCACCAGCTCGACGACGCGGAGCGGGCGGCTCTGAGAGAGGCGCTGGGCGTCCAGGAGCGCTCCGGCAAGGAGTTCGTGATCGTCGGCCACGACGTCCTGGAGACGATCCAGCAGGTCATCGGCTATCGCGACATGACCTTCGTCCGCTCCGCGCCGCTGATGTGGCTGCTGCGCGTGCCGCCGCTGGACGTGACACCCGATCCGGAGGCACGTCCGGGGATCGTCGTCTTCCAGCGCGGCGGCGAGGCCGTCTCCATGTCGTACGTCCCCGCGGGGGGCACGCGGTGACCGGCGGTGTCCGGATCGGGGTGGCGGTCGAGGCGGCGTGCGACCAGTACGCGCAGGGGGAGGCGGCGGGCGGCTGGACCACCGGGTTCGTGGAGTACGGCGTCCACATGGCGACCGGCATCCCGGACTGGGTCACCGACACCCGCCGCGCCCTGGGCTGCGGTCTGACCCTGCACCCTCTGGACATGAACATGGCCCAGCCCGAGCAGGGGACGGGGCCCTGGCTGGAGTCGTTGGCCTCCCTGGTACGGGAGCACGAGGTCTCGGCGCTCATCAGCGACGCCGGCTTCTGGTACCACGGGCGGCGTGAGGGCACCTGGTTCCGTCCGCCGCGCATGAGCGTCGCCGCCCCGCGCTGCCGCGAGAGCGCCGGGGCGATCGCCGCGGCGTGCGGGATCCCGTTCCGGGTCGAGAATCCGCCCCTGGAGTGGCTTCCCGACGCCCCCTCGTTGTGGTCGTTCCTCGACGAGGCGTCGGACGCCGAGGGTGTGCAGATCTGTCTCGACCTGTCCCACGTCCTGCAGTTCGAGCGCAACGTGCACGGGCGCAGCCCCCTCCTGCCGCGCTCCTTTCCCTGGGAACGTGTGGCGGAGATCCACCTCGCGGGATACGTGAAGGCGGAATTCGCGGGCCGGACCATGTATCTGGACCAGCACCTCGCCGACATCCCGCCCGAGGAATTCCGGCTGCTCGCGCAGGTCGTCGAAGTGCGGGGTCCGGAACGCCCGTTGGACATCTGTCTGGAGATGGAGCCGCGCGAGCCGGGTGCCTTCGTCTCCGCCGTCGACAACATCCGCACGGCCCTCGGCGTCGCCGTCTGACGTGGTGGGCCGGAACCTTGTCGGCGCTCGGGGCAGGGTCGCGGGCGGTGCCCGCGCGTCACGTCCGGGCAGTCGTCCCGAAGGGGAGGGGTTCGCCGGAGCGCAGGTGCTTCCTCAGCCACTGCTCGGTGTTGCTCACGTGCAGCAGCGCGGCGGCCTGGCTGAGGGCGGCGTCACGGGTGGACAGCGCGTTGAAGATCGCCTCGTGCTCGGCGAGAGTGTGGCCCGCGGACTCGTCGTCGACCAGGCCGCGCCAGACGCGGGCGCGCAGCGTGCGGCCGGAGATGCCCTCCAGGAGGGTGAGGAGGGTCTCGTTGCCCGTGGCCGAGACGACGGCGCGGTGGAAGGCGGCGTCGTGGGCGATCAGCTGTTCGGCGTCGTCGCGGGACTCGCGCATGGCGTCCAGGTGCCGTTTCACTTCGGCCAGTTGGGCGTCGGAGATCCGGGTCGCGGCCAGCGCCGTGGCGATCGGTTCGAGGAGCCGCCGCACCTCCATGAGGTCCCGCAGGGCGACCGAGTCGCCCTGCAGCAGTTCCACCGCGCCGCCGAGACCCTCCAGCAGCAGGCTCGGCCGGAGGCTCGTCACATACGTGCCGTCGCCCCGCCGGACCTCCAGGACCCTCGCGACGGCCAGCGCCTTGACCGCTTCCCGGGCGAGGTTGCGGGACAGTCCCAGCCGAGCGGCCAGTTCCGGCTCGGGTGGGAGCTTCGAGCCCGGCGGCAGGGCACCGGTCCGGATCAGCTCACGGATCCGCTCGATGGCCTTGTCCGTCAGAGACACCGCTCCCCCTCCCCCGCCGCGCCTCGGAGCACGTCCGACCTGTTCCGGAGTCCGTCTGCCGAGGGTGACGCCGATGATACGGGGGTCGAGTTCGCCGGAGCGATGCGCAGGCCGGTACGGGCCGCTGCGGTGGGGCACGCCGCCGGCCGGGCCGCCGCCCTCCGTCCTGCTCGCACGGGGCGGGAAGCGCTGGGAGACGTGCCATCGCCGGTCTGCCGACAGGCTGGTGACGGCGACGATCGCCGTTGCAGGAGCCGACAGCCGCCACCGGCACGGTCTCCTGACGATCAGAACGCGCCACGGGGCCGAGGCCGACCGCGTCCGAGGAAGGACGCGGACCGACCCCGGCCCCCTGGCGTGACGGTCAGCCGCCGCTGATGGTCAGGTTGTTGGTGTTGAAGTCGAGGCCGCCGGACGACGAGGTGATCTCGTAGCCGAACTGGACGTCGCCGATGGTCTCGTTGCCGGGCATCCAGCGCTTGGTGTGGGCGATCCAGTGGAGGATCGGCTTGACGTCCACGGTGCCGGAGTTGGAGTCGGAGGTGCGCAGGAACGAGAACACCTGGTTCGACCCGTTGCTGCCCTTGTAGACGTTCCAGCTGTGGCCGCCGAGCGTGACGTCGGCCTGCCAGCTGCCGATCGGGCCGACGGCTCCGTTGTGGTTGACCCAGAGCATGATCTCGTACTGGTGGTCGGTGTCCCAGATGTCGTACGACGTGTTGTAGGCGCCGGACGACGGGACGCTGACGTTGTAGGTGCTGGTGAGCCAGCCGAGGGAGTCGATCGTCTTGTTGATCGTCTTCGTCGAGTTGGGGTACGACTTGATGCCGCCGGTGTTGGGGTGGTTGGCCCAGACACCCCAGTTGGTGCCGGAGTTGGCCCAGACGCACTGGCTTCCCGCGCCGGAGCCCCAGATGTTGTTGTAGAGCTTGTAGCCGTTCAGGCTGGTGTTGCCCCACTGGTCGCAGGTGTTCCAGACCGCGGCCGAAGCGGGGGCGGAGGCGAGGCCGACGGTGGCGCCGAGAGCCATCGCCGGCGCGAGCACCGCCATGGTGATCTTGCGGACCATGCTGTTTGCCATGGTGTCCCTTTCACGGGTGGGGGGATTGTGGGGGTCGCTACCACTCCTCCTGACGGAGGACGTGGTCCTCTCCGGCGACGAGATCGATCGGCTGCGTGTCACCGGTAGAAGTCCTGACTTCGATACGGACCGTGCGCGTCGGCTTCAGCACCGCCGTCGCCCGGCCGGGCGCCCAGGTCAGTTCGACCTCGGCGCCGAACCGCGTACGTACGCCCGTGAGCCGGCCCGCCGGGAGGGAGGGCGGCAGCGCGGGCAGGAGAACCAGTCGGCGGGGGGTCGACTGGAGCAGCATCTCGATCAGTACGGCGGGCAGGGTGTGGGCGGCGTCGGCGTTGTAGACGTCGCGGTGCGGATAGTGGGCGCTCATCAGGGAGGCGTGGAAGAAGTCGCCGTCCAGGACCTGGTGGAGTGCGTGGGCGACGCGTTCGCCGTCCCGGAGCCGGGCCGCGATGAGGGCGTGGTGGAGGTGGCCGTGCGCGGAGTCGTTCTCGGCGCCGCGCAGTTCGAGCGCCCGGTGCGCGGCGGCCGCCAGGTCGGGCGTGTCGTAGGGGGTGATCTCGTCGAGCGGCCAGACGCCGTAGAGGTGGCTGAGGTGGCGGTGGTCGTAGGAGTCCGCCAAGCCTGGCCAGGCCCATTCGGCCAGGGCCCCGTCCTCGTTGATCCGGTGCGGCGGCAGCCGGTCGGCGAGGGCGCGCCAGCGGTCGGCGTGCTCGGGGTGGTACCGGGCGGCCGTCAGGAGCGCGTGGCGGGCCGCCGAGAGGTCCATGGCGGCGTTGACCGTCACCCAGCTCGCGTCTGCCGGGCGGTTCTCGGGCGAGTAGGAGGGCACGAGGACGAGCTGCCCTTTGTCGTCGGTGCGGGTGAGGAAGTCCTCGTAGAACAGGGCGACTTCGGCGAGCGCGGTGGCGGTGCGCGGGTCGCGGACGCCGTGGGTCTCGTCGTGGTCGACGAGGGGCTTGAGCAGCCAGTCGGCGCCCGCGGTCCACAGGTGCAGCGGGTACTCGCGGCTGAAGTGGTACGAGTGCCCGGAGTCGCCGTCGGTGTGGGCGGGGGCGAC
The DNA here is from genome assembly GCF_053591435.1 of Streptomyces sp. NPDC003027. Taxonomy (NCBI): domain Bacteria; kingdom Bacillati; phylum Actinomycetota; class Actinomycetes; order Kitasatosporales; family Streptomycetaceae; genus Streptomyces; species Streptomyces sp. NPDC003027. Next base: position 71,509 of record NZ_JBSFTU010000009.1, on the reverse strand, counting down.
CACGCCCCGGGTGCCGAAGACCGCGCGGGCGTTGTCGCGCCAGTCGGGCAGCTGGCGGTGGATCAGCGCGGCGTGGGCCTCGGTGACCTCGGGCAGGTCGGCGGCCGCGGCGGAGGCGGTCTGGAGGTTGAGGTTGGCGTCGTTGGTGAACGCCCCCGACCAGGCCGTGTTCCAGTCGCCGGTCCACAGGCCGGTCAGGCGGGGCGGGAAGAGGCCTGCGGAGGAGAGCAGGTGGTAGCGGCCGGCCGCGAACAGCCGCTCCAGCAGGGCGGGGTCACGTGGCCGCTTCAGCAGCTCCGAGCCCGGCAGGGCCCGCTCGGCGGGGCCCGCGGCGAGGTCGAGGGTGGCGCGCTCGTAGGCGGGTCGGTGGAGGGCGGCGTGGCGGTCGAGGAGCTTGTCGTAGTCCAGGGCCAGGTCGCGCAGCGCGCGGCCCTCCGCGGTCACGTCCAGTTCGCCGGTGTGCCGCCGGACACGGGTGAGGAGCAGCACGGACCGGGCTCCCTCGACGCGCGCGCCGGACGGCGCGAGGGTCGTCGTTCCGCCGGTGACGACGACGAGCGTGACGCCGGTGAAGGAGCGGTCACCCTCCGGGTAGCGGGCGCGCAGGCTCAGCAGGGCGCCTTCGGGGACGACGACGGCGCCGTGGCCGACGGCCAGTCCGGCGGGTGCGCCGGGGAGCCGGTGGTCGAGGGAGACGCCGACGGTGAGACCGGGCGCCGTCACGTGCTGCACGATCACGTCGTCAGCGCGGGAGGCGAAGACCCGGCTGGTCCAGCCGGCGCGGGTCGCGCGCACGACGCCCGTCGTGAAGTTGACGTCGCGACGGTAGTCGCCACCGTCGCCGGCGGGCCGCACCAGGCTGACCTGGAAGGCGGGGTGGAAGGGCTGCGCCCACTGGTGCGGCCGGCCGTCGGTGAAGCCCTCCCCGGCGGTGCGATCGCCTGCCAGGAGGCGGTCCTGGAGCGCGGGGAGTTCGGCGGCCAGCCGGGGCGGCCGCCGGTGTTCGCCGTTCCCGCTCGGCCGTACCAGGGTGTGATGCGTGACGACGACCCGCTCCGCGTTCGGATCACCGAACACGAGGGCGCCGTGATGGCCGCTGCCGCTCAGGAAGCCGTCCTCCCAGCGGGCTGCCGGACGCGGCTCCCAGGTGCCGTGGACCGGCCCGTCGACCGCGGTGCCGTGGACGGGCCCGTCGACCGCGGTCATGGCTTCAGCACCGCCACGCCGTAGCGGCCGAGGGTGACCCGGTCGGTGACGGCCGTCCCCGTCAGGAGGTCGCGGTGCGTGCCGGGCACCTCGACGGTCACCGGCTCGCGGCCGTGGTTGAGCACGAACAGCACCTCGCCCCGGCGGACGGCCTCGACCTGCTCGGGGAGGCCGTCGAGCACCGGCCGGACGCCCGCGCCGGAGGCGATCCGGGCCAGCAGGTCGCGCAGCGCCTCCGGCTCGGGGAGCGTGGAGACGTACCAGGCCCGTCCCTTGCGCAGGACGGCGGGCAGTCCGTCGAGTTCACCTCCGTCGTACGGCAGCGTCTCCTCAGCGGTGCCGTCGGCCTCCAGCTCCTCGGACCACAGGGACGCCGTGAAGCCCTCGCAGGTGACGGTCTCCCCCGCGTCCAGCGGCCACCACTCGTGCAGGGTGCGGATGCCGAACAGCTCGCGCAGGCGGGCGTCCATGCCGCCGGGGCGCACGCGGTCGTCCTCGTCGGCGACGCCGGTGAGGAAGCCGCAGACGAGGGTGCCGCCCTGGCGGACGTAGGCGAGGAGGTTCTCGATCGCCGCGTCGTCGAGGAGGTACAGCTGCGGTACGACGACGAGTCGGTACGCGGACAGGTCGTGCGCGGGGTGGGCGAAGTCGGTGGTGAGGTGGGCCTGCCACAGGGCACGGTGCCAGGCCCTGAGGACGTCCGCGTGCTCGACCCGCTGGGACAGGCGGCCGTCCTGGGCCCCGGCCCACCAGGCGTGCCAGTCGTGCAGGACGGCGATGTCGGCGGCGCCGTGCCGGCCCGAGACCTCCGGCGCGATCCGCGCGAGGTCCGCGCCGAGCCGCTTGACCTCCTGGTAGGTCCGGCCCTCCTCCCCGGCGTGACCGACCATGCCGGAGTGGAACTTCTCCGCGCCCTGCCGGGACTGCCGCCACTGGAAGTAGCAGACGGCGTCGGCGCCCCGGGCCACGGCCTGGAGGGACCAGAGCCGGTTGAGGCCGCGCGGCTTGGGGTGGTTCACCCCCCGCGCGTTCACGGACCCGGCCGCCTGCTCCATGAGCATCCACGGCCCGCGCGCCTGGGAGCGGGTCATGTCCTGGACGAGGGCGCCGCTCTGGGCGCCCAGCGGGTCGCGCGGGTCGGGGTAGATGTCGACGGAGACGACGTCCTCCTCCCCCGCCCAGCGCCAGGCGTCCTGGCCGAACCACAGCGGCATGAAGTTGCTGGTGACCGGGGTGTGCGGGGTGTGGCGGCGGACGATGTCCCGCTCGGCGACGTAGCACTCCAGGAGCGCGTCGGAGGTGAAGCGCCGGAAGTCCAGGACCTGGCCGGGGTTGCGCAGGTAGTGCGGCAGGCGCGGTGGCAGGATGCCGTCCCAGGTGTCGTAGCCCTGGCTCCAGAAGGCGGTGCCCCAGGCGTCGTTGAGGGCGTCGAGGGTGCCGTACTTCTCGCGCAGCCAGCGGCGGAAGGCTGCCGCGGCCTCGTCGCCGTAGTCGAAGGTGCAGTATTCGTTGTTGATGTGCCACATGGTGAGGGCCGGGTGGGCGCCGTAACGGGCGGCCAGGTCCTCGGTGATGGCGGCGGCGTAACGCCGGTAGGTGGTGCTGGAGTGCGAGAAGTGCTGCCGGCCGCCCCACCACTCGGTGCGGCCGTCCTCGGTGACGGGCAGGGTGTCCGGGTGCAGCCGGCCCATCCAGGGCGGGGGCGAGGAGGTCGGGGTGGCGAGGACGACGCCGATGCCGTTCTCGTGCATCAGGTCCATCAGCGTGTCCAGCCATCCGAACTCCCGGGCGCCGGGCTCGGGCTCCAGCGTCGACCAGGAGAAGACACCGAGGGTGACCGAGTTGACCCCGGCCGCCTTCATCAGCCGGACGTCCTCGTGCCAGGTCTCCTCGGGCCACTGCTCCGGGTTGTAGTCGCCGCCGAAGAGGAGACGGCCTCGTGTCGCGTCGCTCAGGCCGGGCATCAGACGGGGTCCCCGTACTGCACACCGCGCCCGTTGGTGGCGAGGTAGACCCGGCCGTGGACGCGCGGGTCGCCGGTGACGGCCGCGCCGGTCCAGCCCCACTGGTGCTGGTCGTCGTTGACGCGCACCCAGGTCTTCGCCTCGTCGTCCGAGCGGTACACGGCGGTGATCGTCTCGGTGGAGCCGACCATGTAGACCGCCGGGTAGGAGGCGCCCTCGGCGGCCTTGCCGAAGCCGAGGGTGTACGAGGCCCGACAACTGCCGATCTTCGTGAAGGTCGCGCCGCCGTCGGTGGAGCGGTACAGCCCGTTCCACTTCAGGCTCAGCCACAGGTCTCCGGAGCGCCCCGGGGCCGCGACGAGCCGGAACTCGGCGTCGCCCGAGCTCAGGCCGGTGGCCCGACCGGTGAAGGTCAGGCCGCCGTCGGTGCTGGCGTGGAGGGTGCCGGCGGTCGTGTCGAAGGCGTAGAAGCGGTTCGGATCGACCGGGTCCGCGACCGGGGCGGCGCCCTTCGGGTAGGAGGTGACCTCGGTCCAGGTGGCGCCGTTGTCCGCCGAGCGGTGGGCCGGGTGGGTGGTGCCGTCCCAGTGCACGAAGGACCACAGCAGCACGCTGCCGTCGGCGTTGGTGGCGATCGGACCCGGCGCGTCCTTGGCGATGGCGGGTTGCGCCTCGAAGGGGGCCCACGTCTTTCCGCCGTCGTTCGAGTAGGCGCCGTTGCCGTTGTCACCCCAGCCGCTGCGCACCACGTACGCCGGCTCCGCCGCGGCCTGGGCGAGCCCCGTCGCCGACCCGAAGACGGGATTCGACGCCATGCCGCGCGAGGGCGATGCCGTGAGCCGCTCGTGGTACATCACGCCGATGTCCCCGGACCCGCTGATCAGGTGCGCCTTGCCGACCGGGGGCGAGATCAGCTGGCGTACGGACGCCTCCTCGAGACCGCGGACCCTCGGAGCCCAGTGCTCGAGGTCGCGCGTGCCGTACAGGGTCGCGCCGGTGCCGTAGACGATGTGCTCGGAGTCGAACGGGTCGAGGCCGACGGCCTGGATCCACCAGCCGAACTTGGGCTTGTCCTTGCCCCACGTGAGGTAGGGCGTCTCGGAGACGTCGAGGACGGCACGGTCCTTCAGGGACGTCCAGGTGCGGCCGCCGTCGGTGGAGCGGAAGAGGGTGTCGATCTCGGCCCAGCGGTTGTTGGTGGACACGACGAGCGTCCCGGGGCGGCGGGCGTCGACGGCGACACCGCCGTAGCCGAAGGCGTCGGTCCCGCCGTCGCCCGTCGCCCCGCCGGGCTTCACGGGGGTGACCTCGGTCCACCTCCCGTCCGTCGTACGGAGTCTGTGCACGCTGCCGTCGGTCTGCCCGTTGGGGCCGGGGGCGTTGGCGTACGTCACGTACAGCTCGCGGGTCTGGCGGTCGTACGCGGCGCGGACCGGGACCTTCGCGGCGGCGCCGGTGGGCTGCCCGGGTACGGGCTCCCAGGTCGTTCCGTCGGACGTGCGGTACAGGTGGGGGTGGTCGGCGGTGCCGTCGGAGTCGCCCCAGCCGGCGTAGACGCTGCGGCCCGCGGCGACGAGGAGGGTGATGCCCTGGCCCGTGGCGCTCGGGGTGGCCGGGAAGCTCGCGGCCTTCCAGGTCGCGCCCCGGTCGGTCGACTTGAGCAGCCCGTCGTGCCGGGTGCCGAGCCACAGGGTGTCGCCGTTCCGCGGGTCGACAAGGAGCCGTTCACCGCAGCCGCGCCCGTCCTCGTTGGCGCCGAGCCGCACGGTGAGATCGGTGCGCTTCCAGGTGGCCCCCCGGTCCTCGGAGCGCAGTACGGCTCCGTTGCCGGCCCAGGGCTGGGTGTACGTGCCGAGGGCCAGGTACAGCCGGTTGGGGCGGGCGGGGTCGACGGCCATGGCCTCGACGCCGAGGAGGTTCCAGTCGTCCCAGCCGAGGTGGTCGGTCAGCGGGGTCCAGCGGTCGGTACGGGCGTCCCAGCGGTAGGCGCCCCCGATGTCGGTCCGGGCGTAGGCGAGCCCTCGCTCCGACGGGTGGAACAGCACCCCGGTGATGAACCCGGTGCCGCCCATGACGGCGTTGCGCCAGCGGTAGCCGCTCTTCGCGACGGCCACGGGGGTGGCGGCCTGAGCCTGCCCCGAGACGGCGGGCAGGGAGACGACCGCGGCGGCGGCCGCGGAACCGGCAAGCACGGAACGTCTGCTGAGGGAAAACGTGCTCATGACATACCTCGGTCTTTGCGGAGGGGGGCTAGCGGGGATCGGGAGGCGCGGGACCTCATCGATGTGCGGCTCCGCCGCGTGGGCGCGACCGGCCGGGCGGAGCCGTGACGCCGTACGGCGGAAGGCGCTGCGGCGGGGTCCGGACAGAAGGGCTTCAGCCCTTGACGGCTCCGGTGAGCATGCCCTTCTTGAAGTGCCGCTGGACGAAGGGGGAGGCGACCGCGACGGGGATCAGCGCGAGGACCATGACGGCCATCTGCAACCCGAGCGCGGAGAGTTGTCCGGTGCGGACGGCCTGCTGGAGGCCGGTCGGCGCCTCGGTGTTCTTCTGGACCAGCTGGATGAGCACGTTCTGCAGCGGCATCATCTGCTGGTCGGTGAGGTAGATGGAGGCGTTGAACCAGGCGCTCCAGTAGCCGACCGCGTAGAAGAGCGAGATGACGGCCAGCACCGCGCGCGACAGCGGCATGATGATGGTCAGCAGGATGCGCAGCTCACCGGCCCCGTCGATGCGGGCGGACTCGGTGAGCTCGGGTGAGATGCCCATGAAGAAGGCCCGCAGGACGAGGATGTTGAAGACGCTGACCGCGCTCGGCAGGACCAGCGACAGATAGGTGTCGGTCAGGCCCAGCGACTGCACCAGAAGGTACGTCGGAATGAGTCCGGCTCCGAAGAACATGGTCGCCATCATCGTCATCAGGAAGAACCGGTGGCCCAGACTCCCCGGCCGCGACAGGCCGTAGGCCGCCAGTACCGACACCGTCATCGAGAACACGGTGCCGAAGAGCGTGACCCCGACCGAGACCAGGATCGCCCGGCTGACCTGGCCACCACTGAGCAGTTCGGTGTAGTTGACGAACGTGATGCCCTGGGGGATCACGACCAGGCCGCCGACCCGGTCGATCACCGGTTTGGGAGAGAGGCTGGTGACGATCACGATCCACAGCGGACCGAGCACGCCCAGGCAGCACAGGAGCAGGAAGCCGGCCTTGGCGGTGAGCCCTGCCCTGCTCGGCGGCTCCTCCCAGGTCGGGCGGGCGGGTGCCTTGAGGCTGCGGACGAGCTGCGTGTTGAGGCTCATTTCTTGTACACCCCCTGCTCGCCCAGCAGGTGCGCGAACTTGTTCGCGCCCAGGACGAGACAGACTCCGATGAGTCCCTTGACCAGGCCGACCGCGGCCGCGTAGCTGAAGTCGCCGTTCTGGATACCCATGTTCCACACGTAGGTGTCGAGGACCTCGCTGGCTCCCACGCCGACGGCGTGCCGCTGGAGCAGGAACTGCTCGAATCCGACGCTCAGCGCGTCGCCCACCCGCAGGACCAGCAGCAGGGCGATCACCGGGCGCAGCGCGGGCAGCGTCACATGCCACATGCGTCGCCAGCGCCCCGCGCCGTCCATGGCGGCGGCCTCGTACAGGTCGGTGCTGACGGCGGACAGCGCCGCCAGGAAGACGATGATCCCCCAGCCGGCGTCCTTCCACACGGCCTGTGCGGTGACCAGGTACTTGAAGAGGTCCGCGTTGGTCATCAGGTCGAAGCCGCTCCACCCGTGCTTCTCCAGCGTCTGCGCGATGATGCCCGCGCCGCCGAAGATCTGCTGGAAGACGGTGACCACGAGGACCCACGAGAAGAAGTGGGGCAGATACATGATCGCCTGCGCCACGGCCCGCACCCGGGGCCGGATGACACTGTTGATGACCAGCGCGAGGGCGATGGGGACGGGGAAGAACAGCACCAGTTGGAGCGCGAACAGGACGAGGGTGTTCTTCGTGGCGCTCCAGAACAGCGGGTCGTCGAGCATCCGCGAGAACTGCTCCACGCCGACCCAGGGGCTGTGGAAGATCGCCGTGATGCCGTTGCTGGAGACGTACGGATCGTAGTCCTGGAAGGCGACGACGTTGCCGAGCAGCGGGACGTAGTTGAAGAGCAGGAGCAGGACGATGACGGGCAAGGTCATCAGAATGAGCGTCCGGTCGCGGCGCAGCCGGATCCGCCAGGGGACCTTGCCGGCCCTGCTCGTCCCGCGCGGCGCCCGCGCCTTCGCCGCGGTGGTGGCGGTGACGGTGGCGACCGCGGCCGTCGGCTCCTCGACGGCCTCGGGGGGACGGGTTCCGTCGGGCCGGCTGCCGGCCGTGAGGGACATCAGTTGCCGCTGCCGTTCTTGTCGAGGAGCTCCTTGTACCAGTCGCGCAGCTTGTCGCCGCCGGAGGACCTCCAGGTGGAGATGGCGGCCTGCACGTCGGACAGCTTCTTGTTGCCCCGTACGTAGTCGATCTCCAGCTGCTCGAACTGGCTGGCGAGGTTGGCGTAGCGAGTCGGCTCGACGATGTTCATGCCGTACGTGGAGGTCTTCTTCATGAAGGCCCCCATCCGCTGCTGCCACTCGACCTGCTTGCGGGCGACGTCGGGGAGGTCGGGGTGGGCGAAGTAGGGGGCCGGGGCCGACAGCATCGACCAGGCGTTGACCACCTCGGAGTTGCCCCGGTCGTTCTTGACGGGTGTGCCGTCCTCGACCGTGTAGTGGGTGCCCTCGACGCCGTAGTCGACGAGCATCCGCTCCCTGGTGCCGTAGGGCGCGGCCGAGAAGTTGGCGGCGGCCAGCGCGTTCTCGACGGTCTCCTTCGAGGCGCCCTTGCGGATCAGCGACCAGATGGTGGCGGGCTGGGACGCGTACAGCTTCGGGTCGCCGCCGTCGGCGCCGAAGTAGTCCATGGCCTCGATCCGGAACTCGGGGTTTGACTGGGCCTGTTCGGCGGTCTTGCCGTACCAGGCGGACATGTCGCTGTTGAAGACCAGGATCTGTCCGGAGGTGAACCGCTGGCCCCCGTCGCCGGAGCGCGCCTTGTCGTCGGGATGGACCACGCCGGCGTCGAACAGCTTGCGGGTCCACTCCAGGGCCTCGAGGTACTCGGGCTGCTCGATGCGGTAGGTCGGCTTGCCGTCGTCCCCGATGTTCCAGCCGAGCGTCCCGGAGGGCCGGACGCCGAAGATGCCGGCCGAGCACCAGGTCATGTCACCGCAGGCGTACACCTTCGCCTTGGCACTGGTGACGTCCTTGGCCCAGCTGAGGAACTCCTCGGGCGACCTGGGTACGGTGTAGCCCCTCTTGTCGAAGATGTCCTTGCGGTAGTAGGGCACGATGAAGGTCGCCGCCGCGGACGGCATCGGGATGCCGCGCAGCTCGCCGCCGAAGATGCTCATGCGCCAGGCGTCGGAGGGGATCGCGGCCAGGTTCGGGTACTTCTTGACCTTGTCGCCCGCCAGGTAGGGGCCGAGGTCCATGAACTTGGCGGTGACCGCGTTCGAGATCTTGCCGACCAGTTCCCAGCCCGGCACGACCACCATGTCGGGTAGGGAGCTGGAGGCGAGGACGGCGCCGAGCTTCTCGCCGTAGGTGTTGCCGTCCTGGTTCTGCCAGGTGACCTTGGTGCCCGCGGCGGCGTCGACCGCCGTGTAGTAGGCGTTTCCGGGCCTCGGCGGAGAGCCCCAGAAGGGTGACATGATCTTGAAGGGGGCGCCGGTGCCGAGCTTGTCCGGGGCCGAGGCGGGGAGGGTCGCGAGGTCGGCCTTGCCGGTGTAGCCGGCCGCCGAACCGTTCTTCGACGGGATGTCGGGCTCGGCGACCGTGCTGGCGACGTAGGTCGGGAGCAGTTTGTCCGCGGCCTTGCCCGACGTGCTGCCTTCTCGCGTCCCGCTGTCCGAACCGCTGCAGGCGGTGAGCAGCGGCATTCCCCCGGCCACCGCTGCGGTGGCGACCGCCGTGGAGGCGAGGAAGCTTCTCCGGCTCGGTCCGGAGGGGGCGGAGTTCGGCGTCATTGCGTCAACCCTTCATGGCACACCTGGACATCCGGCGGTGGGGCCGTCGGCTGCGGTGTCGTGACTGGAACTGGCTGAGCTGAGGGGACATCCAACCACTGCGACGCGATGCGCAATCGAAGCGCTTCGATGTTGCAGCGAGGTTAAGTGAACACCCAGGGGTGCACAAGGGTCGCTTCCAAGATTCCCGCGCGGTCCGCGGTAGCCGACGCTTGTACCCGGATTGAAGTAATGGTGCCGATCTCTTGACACCTACCCCAGTGCCTGATGAGCATCGAAGCGCTTCGAAAGCACTTGCCGCTCCATCCCAAGGGGATCCCACGTGTCCGCACACCCGCCGCACACACCGCCGCCCTTCCGCGACCCGCAGCTGCCTTTCGCGAAGCGCATCGACGACCTTCTGTCGCGGCTCACTCTCGACGAGAAGACCGGATTCCTGCACCAGTTCGCGCCCGCCGTGGAGCGGCTCGGCGTCGCCGCGTTCCGCACCGGCCAGGAGGCTTTGCACGGCGTGGCCTGGATGGGTCCGGCCACTGTCTTCCCGCAGGCGGTGGGCCTGGGCGCGACCTGGAACACGGATCTCGTACGACGGGTCGGCGAGGCGGTGTCCAAGGAGGTCAGGACGATGCGCGGCCGCGACGACCGCGTGGGCCTGAACGTCTGGTCCCCGACCGTGAACCTGCTGCGCCATCCGCTGTGGGGCCGTAACGAGGAGGGCTACTCGGAGGACCCGAAGCTCACCTCGGCCATCGCCACCGCCTACACGCGCGGACTGCGCGGCGAGCACCCGACGTACTGGCGCACCGCGCCCGTCCTCAAGCACTGGCTGGCCCACAACCACGAGACGGGCCGCGACGTCACCTCCTCCTCCGTCCGCCCGCGCGTCCTGCACGAGTACGACCTGCGCGCCTTCCGCGAGACGGTCGAGGCGGGCGCCGTGGCCGGCGTGATGCCCGCGTACAACCTCGTCAACGGCCGCCCGAACCACCTCTCGCCGTATCTGCGCGAGCATCTGCGCACCTGGACCGACGAGGAGCTGCTGGTCTGCTCGGACGCGGGCGCGCCCTCCAACCTGGTCGATTCCGAGCACTACTTCGACACCCACGAGGAGGCGACGGCCGCCGCGCTGCTGGCCGGCGTCGACAGCTTCACCGACCACGGCACCGACAGCTCGAAGATCACCGCGCGGGTCCGCGGCGCCCTGGACCAGGGGCTGCTGACCGAGGCGGACGTCGACGCGGCGGTCCGCCGCCAGCTCTCGGTCCGTTTCCGTCTCGGCGAGTTCGACCCGGAGTACGACCCGCACGCGCTCACCACGGCCTTCGACACCCCGGCCCACCGGGCCCTCGCCCAGGAGGCGGCCGAGCAGGCGGTCGTGCTGCTCAAGAACGACGGTGGTCTGCTGCCGCTCGCGCCGGACACCCGGCTCGCGGTGGTCGGCCTGCTGGCCGACGAGTGCAAGCGCGACTGGTACAGCGGCACGTTCCTGCACCGCCGCACGCCGCTGGAGGGCCTGTACGAGCGGTTCGGAACGGAGCGCGTGGAGTTCGCGGAGGGCGTGGACCGGATCCTGCTGAAGACCTCGGCCGGAACCTTCCTGCACGTCCCCGAGGCGGACGCCGACGACGAGGTGCGCGGCGCCGAGGGCGCCCTCGACCCGGCCCTGCTCGCGGGCCGGACGGACCTGCCCCCGCTCACCACCGACGCGACCGGCACCGAGCTCTCCCTGATCGACTGGGGCGGGGGCGTGCTGACCCTGCGCGCCCCCGACGGCCGCTATCTCTCCGTCGCCGAGGACGGCCGTGTCCGCGCCTCCGCCGACCAGCCCGGGGGCTGGGTCGTCCAGGAGACCTTCCGCCTGGAACCGCGGGAGAACGGGCACCTTCTTCGGCACATCGGTACGGGTCACGCCCTGTCTGTCGCCGCCGACGGCCTCCAGGTTGCCGCCGGGAGCGGGGAGATTCTCGAGGTCGTCGTCGTCGAGAGCGGCGAGGACGCGGTGAACAGGGTCGCCTCGCGGGCGGACGTGGTCCTGGTGGCCGCGGGCAACGATCCGCACATCAACGGACGGGAGACCGAGGACCGTACGACCCTGGCCCTGCCCGCGCACCAGGAGCGCCTCCTGCGCGCGGCCCGCGCCGCCAACCCGAACACGGTGCTGGCGCTGGTCTCGGCGTACCCGTACGCGGTCGATCACACGGAGGTGCCGGCGCTGCTGTGGACGGCCCACGGCGGCCAGGCGGCCGGCACCGCCCTGGCCAGGATCCTGGCCGGCGACGTCTCCCCCGCCGGCCGCCTCCCGCAGACCTGGTACGCCGACGACTCCGACCTGCCCGACCTCCTCGACTACGACGTGATCGGCGGCCGCCAGACGTACCTCTACTTCGAGGGCACGCCGCTCTTCCCGTTCGGCCACGGCCTGTCGTACGCGTCCTTCTCCTACGAAGGCCTCACGACCCGGGTCGAGGACGGGGCGCTGCACGTGTCCTTCACGGTCGCCAACACCGGTGACGTCACCGCGGACGAGGTCGCCCAGCTGTACACCCGTGCCATCGAACCGTCGGTGCCACGGCCCCGCAGGGAGCTGGCCGCGCACCAGCGGGTGACGCTCGCGCCCGGCGAGGTCAGGGAGTTCGCCTTCCGGGTGCCGATGCCGGCCTTCGCGTTCTGGGACGTGGCGCAGGGGCGTCACCGGGTGGCGCCGGGCCGCTACGAGATCCTCGTCGGAGCGTCGAGCGAGGACATCCGGCTCACCCTGGCCGTCGACCTCGACGGCGAACCGGCCGTCCCCCGGCCGGTCATGGTGGGCGGCCTGGAGGCGGTGGACTTCGACGACCAGAGCGGCACGGAGATCGTGGACCGCGCGAAGACGTCGGGTGACGCGGTCGCCCCCGCGGCCGGCCGGAGGGGCGAGCTGGTGTTCCGTGACTGCGACTTCGGGGAGGGGGCCGCCGGGATCACGGTGGAGGCCGCGGGCGAGGGAACGGTCGAACTCTCGCTGGGCGACGGCCCGGTCCTGGCGGTGCTCACGCTGTCCCCCGGTACGGCCGGGCCCTACGACTACGCCACGGTGAGCGCCCCCGTCGTCGTGGCGGCCGGTGTGCACGACGTCCGCCTCGGCCTGCGCGGCCCGCTGCGGCTCGCGCGCGTCGCCTTCTCCGCCTGAGGCCCGCATCGGCCGCGCCAGGGGTACAGCAGCGCTATGCGCGGGGGGTTTCCTGGGGTGGGGGCAGGCCATAGGTCCGCACCGCCGTGCCGGTGAAGACGTCGCGGTGCTCGGCCGGGCCGAGTCCGGCCGTCACGTCGCCGGCGGCGGCGACGACTTCGGCGTAGGTGGCGGCGAGCCGGCAGACGGGCCAGTCGGAGCCGAACATCAGCCGCCCGGGGCCGAAGGCGTCCAGGACGGTGTCGGCGTACGGTCTGAGGTCGTCGACCGTCCAGGTGTCCCAGTCGGCCTCGGTGACCATGCCCGAGAGTTTGCAGACGGTGTTGGGGAGAGCGGCGAGGCGCCTGATCGGCTCCGCCCAGGGTGCGAGTTCGCCGGACGCGATGGGCGGCTTGCCGAGGTGGTCGAGGACGAAGGTGAGGCCGGGCAGGCGCTGCGCGGCCTCGGCGGCGGCCGCGAGCTGGTAGGGCTTCACCACGAGGTCGTAGACGAGCCCCGCCTCGGCGATCGCGGTCAGGCCGCGCAGCACGTCGGGGCGCACGAGCCAGCGGGGGTCCGGCTCGCCCTGCACCTGGTGGCGCATCCCGACCAGGTGCTCCCCGCCGGGGCCGGCGCGCAGCCCGGCGAGGGTGCCGGCGACGTCGGGTGCGGTCAGGTCGGTCCAGCCGACGACCCCGGCGACCAGGTCGCTGCCCGCGGCCAGCGCCAGCAGCTCGGGGGTCTCTTCCGGCACGGTGACCGTCTGCACCAGCACGGTGGCGGTGACTCCGGCCGCGCGGGCCTCCGGTGACAGGTCGTCGAGGGAGAAGTCTCCGCGCAGCGAGGCGAGTTCGGGCCCGGTGATCCAGTCCTGCTCGCGGACCGACAGGTCCCACACGTGGTGGTGGGCGTCCACGATTCCCGGCTCCTGGTCCGCCCCCGTCACCACGGCTCCTTCGGCGACGGGGCCTCCCCGATGGGCGCGTTGACGGGTACGGGAGTGTCCGGGTGCAGCAGGCCCTCGGCGCGCAGCTCGTCCCACAGGGCGTCCGGGACGGGGCGTCGCAGCCGCTCCATCGTGTCGCGCACCTCTTCGGGGGAACGGGCACCGGTCAGGACGCTCGCCACGGAGGGGTGGCCGAAGGGGAAGCGCAGCGCGGCGGCCCGCAACGGCACGCCGTGGCGCTCGGTGACCGCACGAAGCCGCAGTGCCCGGTCGAGCAGCGGCCGCGGGGCGGGCGCGTAGTCGTGGGTGGCGCCCGGCCGGGGGCCGGTCAGCAGCCCGGAGTTGAACACTCCGCCGATGACGACACTGCGGCCGCGGGCGGCCGCCTCGGGGAGCAGTTCGGTGAGCCCGTCCTGTTCCAGGAGGGTGTACCGGCCGGCCAGGAGCACCACGTCGATGTCGGTCTCGCGCAGGAAGCGGGCGGGCAGGGCCGACTGGTTCATGCCGACGCCGATCGCCCCGATCACGCCCTCGGCGCGCAGCCGCTCCAGCGCCGGGTACGCCTCGCGCAGCGCCTGCTCGGCGTGGTCGTCCGGGTCGTGCAGCAGGGCGATGTCGACGCGGTCGAGGCCGAGGCGTTCCAGGCTCGCGTCGAGGGAGCGCAGCACTCCGTCGGCGCTGAAGTCCCAGACCCGGTGGTGGGTGGCCGGTACGGCGAAGCCGTGGGCGAGGTCGTCCCCGTGGCCGCTGCGCGGGGTCGGCACGAGGAGCCGGCCCACCTTGGTGGAGAGGGTGTAGGTGTCGCGGGGGCGGCCCCGCAGGGCGGCACCGAGCCGCCGTTCCGACAGGCCGAGGCCGTAGTGGGGGGCGGTGTCGAAGGTGCGGACGCCGGCGTCCCAGGCCGCGTCCACCGTGGCCTGGGCGGTCTCGTCGGTGACCGGGTGGTAGAGGTTGCCGAGGGCCGCGCAGCCCAGGGCGACCTCCGAGACCGCTACCGCGCTGCCGCCCAGCCCGGTGGTCCTCACGACCGGGCCGCCGGGCGCAGGCGCAGTCCGTGCATGCCGCCGTCCACCGCGAGCGCGGTGCCGGTGACGGACGCCGCGGCCGGACCGGCCAGGTAGACGATGGCGGCCGCCACCTCGTCGGCGGTCACCAGACGTCCCATGGGCTGGCGGGCGTCGAGCGCGACCCGTTCGGCCTCGGGGTCGTCGGCGGCGTCGAGCAGCCGGGCCACCCACGGGGTGTCCGCGGTGCCGGGGTTGACGCAGTTGACCCGGATGCCCTCACGGACGTGGTCGGCGGCCATGGCCAGGGTGAGGGACAGCACGGCACCCTTGCTGGCGGAGTACAGGGCGCGCTGCGGCAGTCCGGCGGTGGCCGCGATGGAGCAGGTGTTGACCACGGACGCGGTGCCCGGACGGGCCGTGGCAGCGCGGCGCAGGTGGGGCAGGGCCGCGCGGGTGGTGCGGACGATGCCGAGGACGTTGACGTCGAGGACGCGGTGCCACTGTTCGTCGGGGTTGTCCTCGACGGTGCCGGTGGCACCGATGCCCGCGTTGTTGACGAGGATGTCGATGCCGCCGAGCCGCGTGGCCGCCTCCTCCACCGCGGCGCGTACGGAGGCGTCGTCGCCGACGTCGGCCTTCAGTCCGAGCAGCGGGTCGCGTACACCGCCCGGATGGAGGTCGAGCACGGCGACGGCCGCGCCGCGCGCCGCCAGGGCGTGGGCGGTGGCGAGGCCGATGCCGGACGCGCCGCCCGTGACGAGAGCCCTGAGTCCGGTCAGTTCGGTCATGCCGTTTCCTCCTGCGCGGCGCGGTCGGCGACCCAGAACGTGCCGTCCGGGTAGAGGTATGCGGCGATGGACTCCTCACGCATGGTGGCGGAGAAGCCGGGGGCGAGCGGCGCGGTGTAGTGGCCGCCTCGGATCACCACCGGGTCGACGAAGTGCTGGTGGAGGTGGTCGACGTACTCGATGACGCGGTTCTCGGTGGTTCCGGAGAGGACGAGGTAGTCGAACATCGACAGGTGCTGCACCAGCTCGCACAGCCCCACTCCGCCGGCGTGCGGGCACACCGGCACGCCGAACTCCGCGGCGAGCAGCAGGATGGCGAGATTCTCGTTCACGCCGCCGACGCGCGCCGCGTCGATCTGGAGGACATCGACGGCGCCGGCCTGGAGGAGCTGCTTGAAGACGATGCGGTTCTGCACATGCTCGCCGGTGGCCACCTTCACGGGAGCGACGGCCTGCCGCACGGCCGCGTGGCCGAGGATGTCGTCGGGGCTGGTCGGCTCCTCGATCCAGTACGGGTCGAACTCGGCGAGCGCGTTGGTCCACCGGATCGCCTCGGCCACGTCCCACCGCTGGTTGGCGTCGATGGCGATGCGGATGCCGTCACCGACGGCGGCACGGGCGGTGCGCAGCCGCCGGATGTCGTCGCCCATGTCGGCGCCGACCTTGAGCTTGATCTGCGTGAAGCCGTCGGCCACGGCCTGCTCGGCCAGCCGGGTGAGCTTGTCGTCGGTGTAGCCGAGCCAGCCCGGGGAGGTGGTGTAACCGGGATATCCGCGCTCCAGCAGGATCGCCTCGCGTTCCGCGAGGCCCGTGCGGCCCGTATGGAGGAGCGTCAGGGCGTCCTCGGGGGTGAGGGCGTCGGCGATGTAGCGGAAGTCGACCTGGGAGACCAGCCACTCCGGCGAGGCGTCGGCGAGCAGCCGCCACAGCGGCTTGCCCGCCCGCTTGGCCGCCAGGTCCCACACGGCGTTGACGACGGCGCCGATCGCCATGTGCATCACGCCCTTCTCGGGGCCGAGCCAGCGCAGCTGACTGTCCCCGATCAGATCCCGGCTGACCGATCCCGGATCGGCGCACAGTTCCTGGACGGAGCGGCCGAGGACATGGGGCCGCAGGGCGTCGATGGCGGCGACCTGGACGTCGTTGCCGCGTCCGATGGTGAAGGTGAAGCCGTGCCCCTCCTGCCCGTCGCCGGCGTCCGTGCGCAGGACGACGTAGGCGGCGGAGTAGTCCGGGTCCGGGTTCATCGCGTCGGAGCCGTCGAGCTCACGCGAGGTGGGGAAGCGGACGTCGTAGGTGTCGACGGCGGTGATCCGGGCGGAGGTAGGGGTCACGTGGTGCTGCCTTTCACACGCGGGTGAAGGTCTGACGCCGACGGCCGAGGCCGCCGACGGAGACCTCGACGTCGCACCGACCGGGCGACGTGAGGCGCGTCGGTCCGGCCCAGTCATGGGATGTATCGCGGGCACAGCGACCTTAGACGCGGAGATCACAGCTGGCAATGGATTCCACGGACAGCGTCTCCTCGCCACCACCCTGCGGCCGGATACCGTTCTACGCAACGGAGTTGGGACCACATGCCAGCTGGTCGAGGGCTTTCATAGACGTCGGCGACACCGTCGTCACGTTCTCGGCCTGACGAGATACATCGGATGAAACGGCCGCTTCAGCGGCCTTCGGCACCAGGACCGGGGGGCGTTGCCCAGCTGGGCGGCGGCGGCCGGCGGCAGGTCGTTTCCGGCCGGGCTCGGGGCTTGGCGGCTCGGAGCGCCAGGGCCGTGCGGATCGGACACGGCCCTGGCGCGCTGGGAGTCGGTCAGCCCTTGAGCCCACCCAGGTACTTCGCGAACTTCTCCAGGCCGTCGATGTTGCGCGGACCGCTGATGCCCTCGTTGTAGTCGAGGATGAAGAAGTTGTTCTTCTTGACGGCAGGCAGTTCCTTCGTGTGGGGGGAGTTCTTCAGGAAGTCGATCTTCTTCTGGGCGGGCAGGTCCCCGTAGTCGAGGATCATGATGACTTCCGGCTCCGCCTTCGCGACGGCCTCCCAGTTCACCTGCGTCCACCGCTGGTCGAGGCCGTCGAAGACGTTCTTGCCGCCGGCGGTCTTGATGATGTCGTTGGGCGGGACCTGGTTGCCCGCGGTGAAGGGCTGGTCGGTGCCCGAGTCGTAGAGGAAGACCGGGACCGGATCGCCCTTGGGTGCCTTCGCCTTGACGGCCTCCACCCGCTTCTTCAGCCCACCGACGACCTCATCCGCCTTGTCCTCGACCTGGAAGATCTCGCCCAGCCGATCGAGGTCGGCGTAAAGGGCTTCGAACGGCGTGAGCTTCTCCGGGTACTTGGGGTAGTTGAAGCAGCTCTCGGTGTGCATGAAGCTCTGGATCCCGAGCTTGTCCAGGATTTCCGGGGTGATGCCCCGCTCGTCCTTGAAGCCCGAATTCCAGCCGGCCAGTACGAAATCGGACTTGGCCTCGACCACGAGTTCCTTGTTGAGGAGATCCTTGCTGAGCATCTTCACCTTGGCGTAGTCGCCCGCCCACGGCGACTCCTCCACCGGCGGGTTCGCCGGCGGCATCACGTAGCCGTGCACGTGGTCGACCAGCCCGAGGCTGAACAGTTTGTCGGCGCTTCCGCCTTCGTACGCCACGGCGCGCTGGGGAACCGTGTATTCGACGGGCTCACCGCATCTCTTGACGGTGACCTTCTTGGCCGCCTTGGCGTCCGTTTCCACTTCCGCGCCGCAGCCGCTGAGCAGCAGGGTGGCGGCGAGCGCGGAGCCGAGGACGGCGTGCTGCCGCGCCGAGCGGGGAGATCGAGTCATGGTCATGACCTGGTGGTGCCTTTCACAGGGAGGGATCGAGCGAGTACAACAACTGCGGGTCACCCGTCAGCGGGTGGGACACGATGCTGGCCTTGACGCCGAACACCTCGTGGACGAGATCCGTGGTGAGGACGTCCTCGGGCGTGCCGGTGGTGACGAGGCGGCCTTCGCGGAGAACCCCGAGGCGGTCGCAGGCGGCCGCGGCGAGGTTGAGATCGTGCAGCACGACCAGGACGGTGAGTCCCGAGCCGCGCAGGAGCGAGAGCAGTTCGACCTGGTGGCGTACGTCGAGATGGTTGGTCGGCTCGTCCAGCACCAGGATCTTCGGCTCCTGGACGAGCGCCCGAGCCAGCAGGACACGCTGGCGCTCCCCGCCCGAGAGCGTCAGGACTCCGCGCCGGGCGAGGTGCCGGATGTCGAGCTGGTCCATCGCGCGTTCGCACAGCTCCCACTCCCGGCGGCTGAGCGCCTGGTTGCCCTGAAGGTGCGGCGCGCGTCCGAGTGCGATGACCTCTTCGACCGTGAAGTCGAGATCGACGGCGCCGTCCTGGGTCATGGCCGCGATGACCTGCGCGGAGCGGCGCACGGTCAGGCGGGAGAGATCCTCCTCGCCCATCCAGACGGTGCCGGAGCTGGGGCGCAGCGCACGGTACACGCACCTGAGGGCGGTGGACTTGCCGCTTCCGTTGGGCCCGACCAGGCCCACGACCTGGCCACTTCCCACGTCCAGGGACAGGTCGCGTACCAGGCTTCTGCCGTCGGTCACGACGGACAGCCCGTCAAGTCGCAGTTCCATCTCAGCGACCTCCGAACATGTAGCCCTTGCGGCGCATCAGGGTGACGAACACCGGCACCCCGACGAGAGCGGTGATGACGCCCAGGGGCAGCTCGCGCGGTGCCACCAGCGTCCGGGACACCAGGTCGACCCAGACCATGAAGATCGCTCCGGCCAGTGGCGCCACGGCCAGTACGCGTGCGTGGGTGGCGCCGACGACCATGCGCACCACATGGGGCATGACCAGCCCGACGAAGGCGATGGCGCCACTGACGGCGACCATCACACCCGTCACGAGCGAGGCCAGGACGAGCAGGGCCTTTCGGTGCCGGTCGGGGCTGATGCCCAGGCTCGCGGCGGTCTCGTCCCCGAGGGCCAGCACGTCCAGCGCCCGGCCGTACCGGTACAACACGACCAGGCCGAGAACGACGACCGCGGAGACGACCGGGAGCGCACCCCAGCTCGCGGCGCCGAAGCTGCCCATGGTCCAGTACAGGACCATGCTGGTCGCCTCGCTGTCCGGCGCGAAGTAGATGATCAGGCTCATCACCGCCTGGAAGCCCAGCGACATGGCCACGCCCGTCAGGACGAGACGCAGCGGGGAGAGCGAGCCCCGGCTGGAGGAGGCGACGTACACCAGGAGCGACGCGACCAGGGCCCCGATGAAGGCACCGGCCGACACCGCGTAGATGCCCAGCGCCGCCAGCCCTCCGGTGACCGTGACACCGACGGCTCCGACGGACGCGCCGGAGGAGACGCCCAACACGAAGGGGTCGGCGAGCGCGTTGCGCACCATGGCCTGGATGGCCACACCGATCGCGCTCAGCCCGGCTCCCACGAGCGCCGCGAGCAGCACCCGTGGGGTACGGATCTGCCAGATGATCTGGTACGTGGTCACCTCGTCCTCGGCGATGCGGCCGCCGCTGACAGCCGCCCACAGATACCGGGCGGTCTCCCCCGGCGTGATCACGGCGGCCCCCAGACCGATGGCCACCACGATCGAGGTGAGGAGAACGACGAGCAGAACGGCGCAGGCAAGCACCAGACCCCTACGGGAGGCGAGCCGGCTCTTCACCCCCGTTGCGGGTTCGGGGGGTGCCGCGCCGGCTGACGTATCGGCGCCGCTGCTCGCCGATGGCGCGGTGATCGCTGGCGGTGACATAGAACTGGGCCTTCCAGGTTGAACGGAACGTACTGATCAGGGGCATGGCGCTCGCCCGTGGCCTCGGGGGACGCCATGAGCGCACCGGTGACGCGGAGACAGGCGCGCCGCTCGCCTCTTCCGCATCCGCCCGAGCGAGGCGATGCGGTGGAGCGACAGCCTCCGCGCTACGACGAGCAGGACGTCGAAGACGACGGTGACGCCCGGTAGCCGCCCAGGGCCGCCCCACGGCGGGGACGGCGAGGCGGGGCGACGCGGCGGAGGGTCCCCGTGCCCACGAGCGCGGAGAAGTCGATCGTGTCGCGCCCCTCGGCGAGCAGTTCCGTCGCGAACCGCCGACGAACGCGGTCCACCGCGGCGGCGGGCAGGCCGTCGAGCAGGCCCCTGAAGCTGGTGCCCGAGACCAGGGACCACAACAGGTCGGGGTCACCGGGCACAGCGAGCGGGACGTACTGCACATCGATGAACGACAGCGAGCGGGCGGCGAGCCAGTCCCGGAACAGCCGGGGCGTGCCGATGCGTTGGAGCGGGGTGGCCGGCCGTGGGATGTCGGCGGGGCCCGGCCGTTCCGGCGCGACGGCGCGGTGGATCGACTCGGTCAGCGGCTCGAGCGCGCCCTGGGACCAGGTGGCCACGGTCAGCCGACCACCTGGCCGCATCAGTCGCAGCAGTCGCTCTGTTCCTGCCGCCACGTCGGGAAACGTGGCGGCACCGAGCGAACACACCACGGCGTCGTAACCACCGGGAGGCGCGGGCCAGTCGAGGACGTCGCCGCACAGGAAGCGCACGTTGGAGAGACCGCGGACCGCGGCCTCGGCGCGGCCCCGCTCGATCGAGGGCTCCGCGAGGTCGACCGCGTCGATCACGCCGTGCGGGCTGACCTGCTCGCCGGCCGGAATCGCGGACGCCCCCGAGCCGCAGCACGCGTCGAGCACATGCACACCTGGGCGCAGTCGCGCGGCCTTGACGGTCGCCGCACCGAGCGGCGACCACAGCGCGCTGAACAGTCGGTCGGAGCTCTCCCTCCCTTCTGCCGATCCGGCGGCCACGTCGCGCGGTTCCATGCAAACTCCCGTCCGAAGGTGACAGCCACGGCAGCGTATATGAAAATGATAATCAGTACTACCCCTTTCGGTGACCGCGGATCGAACCGCCGAAGTCGTCACGGAGACTCGGCAAGCGGTGACGGAAGGGGGCACCGAAGGAGCGGCGTACGGAGCGGGATCACCCAACGCGCGTTGCCACGGGAGCGCTTACCCACTGAGTGATTGTCAAACGATGTTGACAATCATTTTCATCTGATGGATGCTGCTCGGGCCCCGCACCCTCCGCCCCGTCCAGCGGCCGCGGTGCGGGGACCACTCCATGTGATCTCCTGGGAGCAGCATGTCGGTCTTTCACAGCCGCCGAGAATTCCTCGCCCTCACCGGCGCCCCCACGCTCACCGGGTGCGGTGTCGGCTCCGGCGGCGGCCCCACGGCGGGCGGCAAGGTGACCGGATGGCAACGGGCGGGGGCTGGGACGGGCCGCCCTCGTCGCGCCTGAGGTCTTCGACGGACCCGGCCGCCGCCGAAGCGGCCCTCGCCCGGCTCACCCGGTTACGCGAGGAGCGGGCACCGCGCTCCTTCGAGTGAGCCGGCACCTCGGACTTCGCACGTCACCCCGCACCACACCGTCGTTCTCGACGGCGGATCGTCGACACCGGAGCACTTCGACCAGGTGCCGCGCGTTCCCGGCCACGCTCACCCGACGGCTCGTCAGCGCCATGGACCCGGGTGCGGGCCGGGCGGTCACGGACTGACCGCCCCCCGTCCGGTCCCTGAATCCACAGGCTTCCCATCCCCATCCGACAACGGAGGACCCATGACCGACCGGACCGCAGCCGACTCGGCCGCGTCCCAGGACGACGTCCGCGCCCTGCTGAACTCGCTGCCCGACACGCTGCCCCGCGACGAGATCCTCGCCATCAACAGCGGCTCCAAGTCCGAGATACACACCGAGCGGACGTACGACTACAACGGCTGGACCTTCACGCTGCCCCCGGGAGTCTTCAAGCCGGGCGACACCAGCCGTCTCGTCCACGACCGCCTCCTGGACGGCACGATCCCCGTCAAGGGCAGGTCGTACGCGGCGATGGGCGTCGGCCTCGGCGTCGAGGCCGTCGTCGCCGGCACGCTCGGGGCGCGGGAGATCTACGCGGCCGACGTCCACCCGGACAGCGTGGCCACGGCGGCCGGGCACTACGCGCGCATCGTCGGGGACCGGCCGGAGACGGTCTTCCGGCCGCTGGTGTCGAACCTCTTCGAGGAGTTCCCGGACTCCGCCCGGCTCGACGTCATCACCTTCAACCCGCCCGCCGTCAGTACGCGGACGAGCGACGACCCCACCGTGGTGCGGAACGTCTGCGTGGGCGCCGAGATCGTCCTGCGCTTCTTCGACCAGATCGTCACCCGCGACCTGCTCGCGCCGGACGGCGAGATCTACCTGATCGTGTCCAACACCGCCGAGCTCAAGCGGATCGTCGGCCACGGCATCGACGCCGGGTTCCGTCCCGTCGTGCTGCACCGCCAGACCTGGGAGGGCGACAACTGCCAGGCGTACCTGTTCAAGCTCATCCGCCGCGACGCCGCCTGACCGGGAGGACAAGGACATGCACGAGCACATAGCCGAGGCGGTCAAGGAACCGGACGTCATCACCGTCCCGCCGGGCGCGGTCTGTCTGCGCTTCGAGACGATGAAGCTGTACTCGGCCCTCGGGGCCGTACGCCACCTGCTGGAGACCGGGCAGATCAAGCCGGGTGACACCCTCGTGGACAGCTCCAGCGGCATCTACGCCCACGCGCTCGCCCTGGCCTGCCACCGGTACGGCCTCCACTGCCACATCGTCGGCTCCACCACCGTGGACCGCACCCTGCGCGTCCAGCTGGAGATCCTCGGCGCGACCCTGGAGCAGGTCCGGCCGTCCCAGAACCTCCGCCTGGACCAGAACCTCCGCGTCCAGCGGATCGGCGAACTGCTGCGCGAGAACCCGCACTACCACTGGATGCGGCAGTACCACGACGCCATCCACTACCTCGGCTACCGCGATGTCGCCGACCTGATCCGCAAGGAGGTCCCGGAGGGCCCGCTCTCGCTCGTCGGCGGGGTCGGCACCGGCGCGTCCACCGGCGCCATCGCCACCTACCTGCGCGAGGCGGGCCGGGACGTCACCCTCGTCGGGGTCCAGCCCTTCGGCAGCGTCACCTTCGGCGCCGAGCACGTCTCCGACCCCGACATGATCATCGCCGGGATCGGCAGCTCCATCCCGTTCCAGAACGTGCGGCGGGATCTGTACGACCGGATCCACTGGGTCAACTTCGACTACGCCATGTCGGGCGCCGTCGAACTCCTCCGGGCCAGCGGCATCTTCGCCGGCCTGTCGGCGGGGGCCGCGTACCTGGCCACGCTCTGGGAGCGGGAGCGCGACACCGACCGTACGTACGTCTTCCTCGCCGCCGACACCGGACACCGCTACGTCGACAGCGCCTACGCCCACCACTGCGACGCCAAGGGCCTCGGCGCCATGCGCCCCCACGAGGTGACCGCGCAGGACGAGCTCCGGCACCCCTGGTCCGCGATGGACTGGCCGCCGGTCGACAGCGCGCTGCTGCGCGGCGCCCCCGCCCTGGTGGCCGAGAGGGCTTAGCGGCCGAGGGCTCAGCAGCGTCGCGGGGCGGCGGCCCGCCACCGCGCCGCCCGTACCGACACCCCCGGGGCACACCCCGTGCCCGTACACACCGAGAAAGAACCGCCATGTCTCCTCTACAGCCGCAGTCCGTACCGGAACTCCGCGAGGCCGTCCTGGACGGCGCCTTCGGGCCGCTCCCCGGCGAGCTGGCCGTCACCAGCGCCTTCTGGCTCCACCACACCACGCGCCTGGCCGGCAGCCAGGTCACGTACCGCAACCACTACCTGCTGCTCCGCTCGGGCGACGCCTTCGGCGCCTGCTCCTTCGAAGCCGGCGCCATCGCCCCCGAGTTCTGCGCCGACGCCTCCGGACACACCCTCGACACGCTGATCCGCCACGAGTCGGCCCCGGTGCGCATCGCCGCGCTCGACGCCTACCTCGGCCGCGTGCGGCCCCACCGCGACGCGGCGGAAGCCGAGACGGTCACCCTGCCGACCGGAACGCCCGAGGTACGGGCCGGGGCCAGGGACGCGGCCGTCGCCGGGCTCCTCGACATCGCCCCCGGCGCGAAGGTCGCCCTCATCGGCGTCGTCAACCCGCTGGTCGCGGCGATACGCGAGCAGGGCGGCGTTCCGCTGCCCTGCGACTTCAACCTGCGCACGACCAACTGGGGCGACCCGGTCACCGACGACATGACGGAGGTGCTCGCCGAGGCGGACGCGGTCGTCGCCACCGGCATGACCCTCAGCAACGGCAGCTTCGACCAGATCCTGGAGCACTGCCGCAAGCGGGAGCTCCCGCTGGTGGTGTACGCCCAGACCGGCAGCGCCGTCGCGCGGGCCTTCCTCGGCGCCGGCGTGACCGCGCTGTCCGCCGAGCCGTTCCCCTTCTCCCAGTTCAGCGCCGACGAGACCCCGCTCTACCGGTACCGGGCGGAGCGGGCATGAGCAGCGAGACCCGGAAGCCCGCCGTGGCCCCCGGGCACGAGGCGGGCACGGAGGCCGGGACCGTGCCGGGCGACCTGCGGATGACCCGCCTCCTGTGGCCCTTCATGCTGGCCTCCGCCGTGGGTCTGGTGCCCTTCACCGTCTACAGCACCTTCCTCGTCCCCATCGCCGACGAGTCGGGCAGCGGCGTCGCGGCGCTCGGCCAGTTGCGCGGTCTCGGCGGCCTCGCCGCCCTGGCGGTGGGCACCGCGCTCGCTCCGCTGATCGACCGCGTCCGCAGGGAGTGGGCCGCCGCCGGCGGCCTGGCCGTGCTCGCGGTGTCGGCGGCGCTCGGCGCGAGCGGCGATCTCCTCCTGCTCGCCGCCTTCTGCCTGCTGGTCGGCGCCGGTACGGCCGTACTGAACCCGGCGCTGACCGCGGCCGCGGCCGACCGCTTCGTCGACGACGCCTCGGCGGGCCGTGCCGCCACCCTCATCACGGCCACCCAGTCGTTGACCGCGCTCCTCGCGGCTCCGCTCGTGGCGCTGCCGGCCCTGGTGTGGGGCTGGCGCGGCGACCTGTGGGCGATCGCGGCGCTCTGCTCCGTACTGGCCGTGTACTTCCTGCTGCGCGGCCGGCGCAAGCCCGGCGCCGAGAGCGCCGAGGAGGCGAAGCGCCCCGGCTACGTGGAGTCGTTCCGGCTTCTGGGCGCCCTGCCCGGAGTCGTGCCGCTGGTCCTGGTCGCCATGCTGCGAACGGCCGCATTCATGGGCTATCTCGCCTATCTCGCCGCCTTCTACGACCAGCGGTTCGGGCTCGCTCCCGAGCCGTTCGCGATGGTGTGGACGCTCAGCGGCACGGCCTTCTTCCTCGGCAACCTGTTCGCCGGACGGCTGTTGAGCGCCGAGAGGACGAAGATCACGGCGGAACGCCTGATGACGACCGCGCTGATGGTGGCCCTGGCCGCGCTGGTCGGCGTCTTCTTCGCCCACTCGCTCTGGCTGGCCCTGCCCCTGACGGCTCTCGTCGGCGCCGGGCACGCGACCGTCGCGGCCTGTGTCACCACCCTGCTCGTACGGCGTTGCGGCTCCCTGCGGGGGACGGCGCTGAGCGTCAACGCCGCCGGTATGAGCTTCGGTGTCTTCGTGGGCGCCGGACTCGGCGGCGTCGGCCTGGCCCTCGGCGGCTTCCCGGGCACGGCGGCCGCCCTCGGCGGACTGACGCTCGTGGCACTCGTCCTCGCCCGGGTCGCGGCCCGGCCCGCCACTTCCGCCGGGGACTGAGCGGACGGCCTCCGCGTGCCGGGGCACGGCACACGGAGGTCCGCACGGCCCGGGTCCCTCGGAACGCTCCGTGGGACCCGGGCTTCGACGAACAGGAACAGCCTTCGGCAGGGGGTCGGGCGTGACCGTCACAGCAGTGGAGACGAACAGGCGCATGACACGTCAACGCGCCGCCGTGCGGGAGGCGCTGGCCGATCGCGCCGAGTTCGTCTCGGCCCAGGAGCTCCACGGGTCGATGAGCGAGTCGGGCATCCGCGTCGGTCTCACCACCGTCTACCGCGCACTGCGGGGCTTGGAGCGGTCCGGCGCCGCCGACGTCGTGCGCGACGACGTCGGCGAGAGGCTCTACCGCTACCGCCGCCCCGAGACCGGGCACCGCCACTACCTCCTGTGCCGCCGCTGCCGCCGCCATGAGCCCCTGGACACGGAGGTCGTCGAGGACTGGGTCGCCGCCGTCGTAGGGTCGACCGGCTTCGCGGACGTCGAGCACACCCTCGAACTCACCGGGATCTGCGCCGAGTGCCGGAACGGCGAGGACCACGGCGGCGCGCAGTCGCCTCCTCCCGCCATGGCTCACCGCTGAATCCTCCTCCTGCCCCCGGCTTCCACCTCGGCCGACCGGACCGGGCCGCGCTGTTGCCCGGAACGATCCGGGGGTATGGGCCACCATGACCGCATCTCGCCCGGCACCGCGGAGGAGCGGAGGCAGACGGTGAAGGCAACGTTCACGCTGGGACGCATCGCCGGAGTACGCGTCGCCCTCAACTGGAGTGTCGTCGTCATCTTCTGGCTGGTGACCGTCAGCCTCGCCGAGGGGCGGCTCTCTCACACCTACCCCGGCCACCCGGCCGGGGCCTACTGGGGGCTGGGGTTCGCGGTGGCCGTGGTGTTCGTGGCCTCCATCCTGGCCCACGAGCTGGCCCACGCGGTCGTGGCGCGGCGCAACGGCGTCGAGGTGGAGGACATGACCCTGTGGATGCTCGGCGGCGTCGCCCGGCTGAGGAGCGAGGCCCCGAGCCCCGGTGCGGAGCTGCGCATCGCCGGAGTGGGACCCCTGGTCAGCGCCCTGCTCGGCGTTCTCTTCGCCTTCCTGGCCGGCTTGCTGGGCCTGCTGTCGGCGCCCGGGCTCGTGGTCGAGTCCCTCGCCTGGCTCGCCGGGATCAACGTCCTGCTGGCACTGTTCAACAGCATTCCCGCCGCTCCTCTCGACGGAGGCCGGCTGCTGCGAGCGGCGCTGTGGAAGTTCACCGGCGACCCGATGCGCGCGGCGGTGATCGCGGCGGCGGCCGGGCGCGGGTTCGGGTGGATCCTGGTGATCTACGGCTTCGTGTCCATGCTCGTCACCGGCACGTTCTCCGGGCTGTGGACGGCCCTGATCGGCGGATTCATGATCGCCGCGGCCACGGCGGAGGGTCAGCAGGCGCAGATGCGCGGCACACTGGCCGGAATCACGGTGCGCCACATCATGACGCCCGACCCTGTCACCGTGCCCGCGGACACGACCCTCGAACATTTCCTGGCGGCCGCGCCCTTCGGCCACCACCGGCACACGGCGTTCCCCGTGGTGGCGGCCGACGGCAGACCCGTAGGGCTGGTGACCGCCGCCGGGATGGACCGGACTCCGTGGGCCCAACGGGGTTCGACCACCGTCGCCGAGGTCATGGCTCCTCTCGACGAAGTCGCCACCGCCTCCCCGGACGAGCCCATCGGCGACGTCCTGCCCCGCCTGGAGGCGGCGACCGAGAACCGCGTACTCGTCCTGGCCCCGGACGGCCGCGAGCTCGTCGGCATCCTCTCCCCCACCGACATCAACAGAGCCATCACCTGGCTCTCGGCCACACGAGACAGAGAATGACGGGCGCGGGCCCACCCGCCGCTGCCGGCCGACCGTGTTCCCCCGTTTCCCGCGCCGGAGTGGTTTGCCGTCCGCTCCACGGGTTAGCCGCGCGTACGCCGGGGGCTGCTCGGGCCTCCGGACACACGTCAGGAGGCAGGAGGTGTGTCCCCATGGGACTGCCGATACGGCGGGCCGGCGGCCGGTTGGGCCGCGCGGCGGCATGGGACCCGATCCGGGACTTCGAGAGCATGTGGGACGAGATGGGCCGGCTGCTCGAACGCGCGGCCACGCCGGCGGGCGGCGGCGCGTGGATGCCGATGGCGGAGGAGCGGGACGACGAAAGCTCCTACACCGTGAAGGTCGAACTGCCGGGCTTCTCGCCGGAGAACATCAACCTGGAGGTGGAGGGGGACGAGCTGGTCATCAGCGGTGAGGTGGCCGAGGAGCACACGGGCAAGGTGCTCAGCCGCAGAACCGGGAAGTTCATGTACCGCACGACGCTGCCGCCGGGCGCCGACAGCGAGCAGTGCGACGCCGACTTCGAGAACGGCGTCCTCACGGTCACGGTCCCCAAGACGCAACAGCGGGCAGGCCGGCGCAAGATCGAGATAGGCGGCGGCCGCCGCACCATCGAGGGCAGGGCCGAGCCCGGCCGGACGGACCCGCAGACCGGCGGGGAGTAGCGGAGAGCAGGGGTACGGGGCCGGGGCACCGCTACTCCGGCTCCGTGCCACTCCCGTCGTACGTCTTGGTCCAGGTCTCACCGCAGCGGCAGTGGAAGGTCTCGCTCAGCTCTCCGCTCGCGGAGACCCGTACGTCGTTCCTGAGCCGGACATGAACATGTTCGCCCATAAGGCAGCAACTTCCTGAAAGCGATAAAGGGGGCTCATTGTGTGCAGGTCGTCCCGGCCGCCACAACACCCCGCAGGCACCCTTTCGCCATAATCCTCGTCACAGTCGTGAGTGGTGGCCCGCGGCCTTTCGCAGCAGGATGAATCCATGGCCGCTGGCACCGATTACGCGCGCATGCTGAAAGGGTTGCTCAGGGCCAGCCACACGGCCGCTTTCGAACAGCTTCCGGCGCTGGTGAGGCGGTATGCCCGGCCGGCGGGCTTCCAGCACGCGCGCCTTTATGTGGTGGACCTGCGCGAGGACACGCTGCGTGAGGTCACGGGAGAGGGCATCGACGCCGGCCAGGGCGGTCAGGAGCTGAAGGTCGACGGCACGCTCGCGGGACGGGTCTTCCAGGCCATGAAGGTCCACTCCGCTCCCAGCGGGTCGGGCACCCAGTACTGGCTCCCGCTCCTCGACGGCACCGAGCGCCTGGGCGTCCTGGGCCTCACCGTCGAGGGAGAACCGGACGACGAGGCGGAACAGGCCATGGAGGACCTCGCCTCCGTCGTCGGGCTGATGCTCGTGTCCCAACGGCCGCACAGCGACTCCTACGCCCGGCTCACCCGCCTGCAGCCCATGTCGGTGTCGGCGGAGATGCAGTGGACGCTGATGCCCCCGCGTACCTACACCGGCCCCGAGGTCACCATCGCGGCCGCCATGGAGCCCGCCTACGCCACCGCGGGAGACGCCTTCGACTACGCGATCTCGGGCCATACCGCCCATCTGGCGATCTTCGACGCCATGGGCCATGACACGGCCGCCGGCCTCACCGCCAATCTGGCGATGGCCACCTGCCGCAGCGAGCGCCGCCAGGGCCGGGGCCTCTCCCGCGCGCGCGACAGCATCGAGCGCATCCTGATCGAGCAGTTCACCCACGACCGCTACGCCACCGCCATCCTCGCCGACCTCGACCTGGGCACGGGCGTCCTGTCATGGCTCAACTGCGGGCACCTGCCGCCCATCCTCATCCGCGAAGGACGCTGGATCACCGCGCTCGACCGCCCGCCCACGCACCCGCTGGGAACCGAGCTCAATCTCCCGGCCCGGGTCCACCAGGAGCAGCTTCAGGCGGGCGATCGGCTCATCCTCTACACCGACGGCATCACGGAGGCCCGCGACCGTCACGGCCGGGAGTTCGGGCTCGACCACTTCGTCGACTTCATCGTCCGCCAGCAGGCCGCCGCGCTGCCCGTCCCGGAAACCCTGCGCCGCCTCGTCCGCGCGGTACTCGACCACCACGACGGGCAGCTCAACGACGACGCCACCGTCCTCCTCGCCGAATGGCACGGCGCCCGATCGGCCCAGCCTCACGGCGAGAGGTGAGCTGCCCCGGTGGGGCCACCGCGGCACGGAACGAGTGGCGGGCGCTCACCCGGTCCTGGGACGTGCCGGTGACCGGGTGGTGAGCTGAGCCGGCCGGAGACGGTCGAGGGCGGGACGTCAGGCGACCGCGCTCAGGTTGTCCGCGAGGCGGCGGCGGGCCGCGCGGGCCGCTGGGAGGGTCGTCAGGGCGATCGCGCCGAGGACGGCGGCCGCGTTCATGGCCGTGAGGTGCCCGGCGGGCGGGGTCTCGGCGATGCCGGAGCCGACGCCGGTGGTGTGGGCCTCGTGGTCGATCAGCCAGTGGGCGATGGGGACACCGAGGGCCGTCGCGGCGAGGGCGGCGGCGAGGGCGGTGCAGCCGATGGCGGTCACGGTGACGGCGGTGATCTGGCGCGGGGAGAGCCCGATGGCCTTCAGGGCCAGCAGGTCGCGTTCGCCGTCGCGGATGCCACCACCGATCGCCGTGGAGAGTTCGGTCAGACCGATGAGGGCGAGGACGGCGATGAGGCCGAGGACGACGCCGCGCAGGGTGGAGAGCCGGTCGGCGGGGGTGGTGACCTCGTGGACGTCGAGGTGGCCCGCGGAGGCCTCGGCCAGTTCGGCGCGCACGGCGCGCGGGTCGGCGCCGGGCGCGAGGCGGAGCTGGTAGAGGGTGGGCCGCAGGGCGGGGTCGTTCTCGCGCAGGGTGTCGAGCGAGGTGGAGATGACCCGGCCGCCGTTCTCCGGTTCGATGCTGCGGCCGACGAGGTGCAGCACCTGCGGGTGGCCGCCGACCGTGACGCGGACCCAGTCGCCGACGCGTACGCCGAGGAGGTCGAGCAGGCCCTGGCCGGCGACGGCCTCGTCGGGGCCGTGGGCGGGGCGGCCCTCGGCGATCGAGTACGGGTAGGGCTCGTCGCGGGTGCCGAGGCCGCGCAGCGCGATGGTGCCGGTCTGGCCGGGGACCAGGGCGGCGACCTCCAGGCCGGGGTGGGCCGCGGTGACCTGGTCGTTGGTCCCGAGCAGCGCGGCGGTCTCGCGGTCGGTGAGGGTGGCGTCGGGGCGGGCGGTGAGCGCGGCGGCGTGGCCGAGCTGTTCGGGGCGGCTGTCGAAGCGTTCGATGGTGGTCCACGCGCTGAGGGCCACGGTGATCAGCAGCAGCGGCAGGGCGAGGCGGACGATGGCGGCCGGGGCGCGCCGGCCTCGGCCGAAGGCCTGGTGCCAGCCGAGCACCAGCGCGGCCGGCACGCGCAGGCCGAGTGCTCCGCGGGCGGCCCGGGACAGGCCGCCGCCCGGGGCGACCGCGGCGGGGACGACGGGCACGGGCTCCACGCGCCCGGCCCGCCACGCGGCCAGGCAGGTGGCCGCCCCGATGAACAGCACCGCCGCGACGGGCACGGCGAGCAGCGCGGCCGTGTGGCCCTGGAGCCCCTGCCAGACGCCGACGGCGTCGCCGAGCCGGCCGGGCAGGCGGTTGCCGAGCGTCTGGACGGCCGCTGTGGCGAGGGCCGCCCCGGCCGCGGCGAAGGCGAGGTGCTGGACGAGGAAGACGCGTACGACCTGGCCGGGGGTGAAGCCGATGGCCTTGAGGACGGAGATGTCCCGCAGGTGGCCGCGCACGCGGGTGCTGATGGCGCCGAACACCGCGAGGGCGGCGGCGATCAGCGCGCCGAGCCCGAACAGGCCGAGGACCTGGCCGAGGAGCCGGGTGTCGCCCTGGGCCTCGGCGCGGGCCTGCTGCCAGGTGGAGACGTCGGTGACGGCGCCGGCGCCGAGCGCGGTGACCGCGCGCTGGACGGTGTAGTCGGTGTCGTCCGGGTCGGTGAGGCGCAGTCCGACGACCTGGCCGCCGCCGCGGCCTTCCGGTACGGCGCGCGGCAGGGCCCAGACGGTGCCGGGCCGCTCGCCGGGGCGGTAGCGGGGCTCCGCGCTGTCGGCGACGCCGAGGACGGTGAGGGTGCGGCCGGTCGGCAGGGTCAGGCGGTCGCCCGGTTCGGCCCACAGGGCGCGGGCGAGGCCGGATTCCAGGACGACGCCGTCGGGGGCGGCGTCGTCCAGCCACCGGCCCGACGTCACCTGCGGCCGGCCGATGGCCGGGGGTTCGGCGCCGGTGGCGCGCAGTTCCACGCCGGCGCGGGCGCCCCGGGAGGCGACGGTGGCGGCCGCGGTGCGGTGGGGGCCGGAGAGCTGCTCGACTCCGTCGAGCGTCGCGAGGGGCCGGGTGTCGGCGGCGGGGCCGGCGTGGATCCACACGTGGGCGCCTCGCGACTGGGTGAAGACGCGCTGCCAGGGGTTGGTGGCGTAGCCGAAGAGCGCCGTGGCGAGCAGCAGGGAGCCGACGATGCCGGCGGTGGCGACGACCATGAACAGCGCCTCGCCCCGGTGGGTGCGCAGATCGGCGTGCGCCCAGCGCAGCATGGCCCGCACCGGTCAGTCCTTCAGTTCGATCACGCCGGCGAGGCCGTGGCCGCGTGGCGGGGTGTCGCCGAGTTCGGCGTCGTCGGCTATCCGGCCGTCGAATAAGCTGATCACCCGGTCCGCCGCGCTGGCGAGCCGGGCGTCGTGGGTGACGAGGACGATGGTCTGGCCGCGCTGGTGGAAGCGGGTCAGCTGCCGCATCACCTCGCGGGTGCCCTTGCTGTCGAGGCTGCCGGCCGGTTCGTCGGCGAGGAGCAGCCGCGGATGGTTGACCAGGGCGCGGGCGAGCGCGACGCGCTGCTGTTCGCCGCCGGACAGCTCGCCGGGCATGCTGCGGGCCTTGCCGTCGAGGCCCAGCTCGGCGAGGAGCTCCTCGCGCTCGGCGCGGGCGCGCTTGGCGGAGGCGCCGGCCAGCAGGGCGGGCAGTTCGACGTTGTCGGCGACGGTGAGGTTGGAGACGAGGTTGAAGAACTGGAAGACGATGCCGATGCGGCGGCGGCGCTCCACCGCCCAGCGCGCCTCGGTCCAGCCGTCGGTGCTCTCGCCGTCCAGCCGGAGCGAGCCGCTGTCGGGGCGCTGGAGGCCGCCGAGGAGGTGCAGCAGGGTGGACTTCCCGGCGCCGGAGGGGCCGGTGACGGCGACGAACTCGCCGCGCCGCACGGTCAGGTCGACACCGCGCACGGCGTGTGCGGGCGCGCCCTCGCCGTGGTGGGTCTTGACGAGGCCCTCGGCACGCAGCAGCGGCACGGGTACGGCGGAGTCCGTCATCGCAGCTCCTCCAGTTCCTCCTGGCACCGCTCCAGCCAGTCGAGGTCGGCCTGGAGGTGCAGCATGGCGCCCTCGATCAGCAGGTGGGCGATGCGGTTGTCCCGGTCTTCGGTGGCGGCCAGCTTGGACAGGTTGCGCATGGTGGTGAGGTACTCGCGTCGCTGCTTGTTGATGAGGGCGATCTGGTCGGCGAGACCGGTGTGCGGGGCGAGGGCGAGCTTCATGAAGAACTCGTCCCGGACCCTCGGCTCGTCCGCCGTCTCCTCGAACCAGGCGCGCAGTGCTTCCTGCCCGGCGTCGGTGAGGCGGTAGATCTTCTTGTTGGGGCGGCTCTCCTGGGCGATCTCCTCGCCCTCGATCAGCCCGGACTTCTCCAGCCGGCCGAGGGTGACATAGATCTGGCCGACGTTGGTGGGAGGGTACGCGGCGCCCAGCAGTTGCTCAAGCTCCTGCTTGAGCTCGTAGCCGTGGGCGGGGCCCCTGGCCAGGAGGGCGAGGAGGGGAAGGCGCACCCGTGCTGTCCTCCCTTGGCGTGCTCCCGGTGTGATGTGGGCTCTAGTATCGCCCATGCCTAACGGGTATACATGCCCTGTCGCCGGACGAAGGTGTACGGCGCGGCGCTCTGGGAGGAACCTATGCGGTGGATCCATGCCGCCGGTAGGGGTCTCCTGGCTCTGGCGGTCGTACTGACGGGTTATGTGGCCTCCGGCTCCCCGTCGGGCGGCGCGGAGCGCGAGGGCGGGCGCGGCCCCATGACGCTGGCGACGGCCGGTGACCTCACCGGCTATCTCGGCCGTGTCCTGGACGGCTGGAACCGCGCGCACCCGGCCGAGCGGGTCACGCTGGTGGAGCTGCCGGACTCGGCCGACGAGACCCGGGCCCAGATGATCACGGATCTGAGGTCGGGCGAGGGCCGGTTCGATCTGCTCAACATCGATGTCGCGTGGACGTCGGAGTTCGCCGCGTCGGGATGGATCGCGCCGCTGGAGCGCGGCCGGTTCCCGCTGGAGAGCTTCCTGCCGCCGGTGGTGGACACGGCGACGTACGACGGGCGGCTCTACGCCGTCCCGTACGTGACCAATGCCGGCATGCTCTTCTACCGCAAGGACGTGCTCGACCGCGAGGGGCAGCGCCCACCGCGGACGTGGGCGGAGCTGGAGCGGCAGGCCCGCACCATCGCCCCGAGGTACGGACTCGGCGGATACGCGGGCCAGTTCCTGCCGTACGAGGGGCTGACGGTCAACGCCGCCGAGGCGGTGTACTCGGCGGGCGGGTCGATCCTCGGCGACGAGGGCGAGCGGGTCACGGTCGACTCGGCGGCCGCCCGTGAAGGGCTGGGGTTCCTCTCCCGCGGTGTGCGGGACGGCTGGATCCCGAGGGAAGCCCTGGCGTACAAGGAGGAGGAGTCCCGGCAGGCGTTCCAGGACGGCCGGCTGCTCTTCCTGCGCAACTGGCCGTACGCGTACGCCAGCGCCTCCGGCGCGCGGTCGAAGGTCGCGGGGAGGTTCGGGGCGGTGCCGCTGCCGGGTCCCGAGGGCCCGGGCGCGAGCGTGCTGGGCGGTTCCAATCTGGCCGTGAGCAGCCACGCCCGGCATCCGGAGTCGGCGCGCGACCTGATCGCGTATCTCACGAGCGAGCGGGTGCAGCGCCGCGTCCTGGGCGAGGGCGCCCTGCCGCCGGTGCGGGCCGCGCTGTACGGGGATCCGGCACTGGTGGCGCGCTTCCCGTATCTGCCCGCCCTCCGGGAGAGCGTGCTCGCGGCCGCGCCGCGTCCCAAGAGCCCGCACTACGAGCAGGTGAGCCTGGCCGTGCAGGCCGTGGCGCATGACGTGATGGCGCAGCACCAGACGCCCGAGGCGGCGGTGCGCCGGCTGGCGGACGAGCTCGCGGCCATCGCCCGTCGTCGCTGACGTCCCTCTCATCGCTCTGTCACCTCCCGGCTCGCTAGATATCCGTTAGCTACCGGCGCCGCGGTGCCTAGACCTGAGCGACCTGCGCAAACCGGCACACACTCCCCCAACGTCCGTCGTTTTTTGGCAACTTCGTTGACACCTACGTGACACGCATACCTAACATGCATGCATAACCGCTACCCGCTCTGGGTGGCGCGCACCCTTCACGCAGAAACAGGTCAACGGGTGATGCTCACAGCCCCAAGCCGCCGTCACTGGTGGCGCGACGCGGTGATCTACCAGGTGTACGTCCGCAGCTTCCTGGACAGCACCGGCGACGGGATCGGCGACCTCGCCGGTGTCCGGGCGGGCCTGCCGTACCTCAAGAAGCTCGGGGTCGACGGCATCTGGCTCAGCCCCTTCTACCCCTCGCCGCAGCACGACCACGGGTACGACGTCGCCGACTACTGCGACGTGGACCCCGTCTTCGGCGACCTCGCCGAGTTCGGCCTGCTCGTCGCCGACGCCCACCGCCTGGGCATCAAGGTGCTGCTGGACATCGTCCCCAACCACTGCTCCAGCGAGCACGCCTGGTTCCGCGAGGCGCTCACCTCCGCCCCCGGCAGCCGGGCCCGCGCACGCTTCCACTTCGCCGAGGGCCGCGGCCCGCACGGCGACGAGCCGCCCAACAACTGGCACGCCATGTTCGGCGGCCCCGCCTGGAGCCGGGTCACCGAGCCGGACGGCACGCCCGGCCAGTGGTACCTGCATATGTTCACGCCCGAGCAGCCGGACCTGAACTGGCGCAACCCCGAGGTCGGCGCCCACTTCAACCACGCCCTGCGCTTCTGGCTCGACCGGGGCGTCGACGGCTTCCGCATCGACGTGGCGGCCGGACTGTTCAAACACCCCGACCTGCCGGACTCCCCCGATCCCGAGGCCGACGCCCGTACCCGTGACTCGGTCAACCCGCTCGCCTGGAACCAGCCCGAGGTGCACGACGTGTGGCGCCACTGGCGGTCGGTCTGCGAGGAGTACACCGCCCGCGACGGCCGCGAGCGGCTGCTGGTCGGCGAGGTGTCGGTACCGACCGCACGTGAACACGCCCAGTACGTCCGCCCCGACGAGCTGCACCAGGCGTTCTTCTTCGACCTGCTGGGCGCGCCCTGGGACGCCGACGCCTTCCGCAAGGTGATCGACGAGGCGATGCGCGACATCGCGGGCACCGGCTCCACCGTCACCTGGGTGCTCAACAACCACGACCAGGTGCGCACGGTCACCCGGTACGGCGAGTCCGGCACCGAGGGCAGCGGGCTCGGGGTCGCCCGGGCGCGCGCCGCCGCCCTGCTGATGCTGGCCCTGCCCGGTGCCGCGTACATCTACCAGGGCGAGGAGCTGGGCCTGCCGGAGGTCGTGGACCTGCCGGACGAGGTGCTCACCGACCCGATCTTCCGGCGCACCGGCAGCCGGGCCCGGATCCGCGACGGCTGCCGCGTACCGCTGCCGTGGTCGGGGCACGCGTCCCCGTTCGGTTTCAGCACCGGGGCGGAGAGCGCCAAGCCGTGGCTGCCACAGCCCGGCTGGTTCGCCGAGCACGCCACCGACCGGGCCCTCGCCGACACCCGCTCGTTCTGGCACCTGTACCGCGAGGGCCTTCAACTGCGGCACGGACTGCCGCAGTTGGGCGAGGGCACCTTGCGGTGGCTGGACGCGCCACCGGGCGTCCTGGCCTTCCTGCGCGGCGACGGGCTCGTCTGCGCCGTGAACTTCACCGCCGCGTCGGTGCCCGCACCGGCCGCCGGCGCCCCCCTGCTGTCCAGCGGCCCCTGCCCGGCCGGCGTACTGCCCGGATCCACCGCCGCCTGGTGGATCAGTGACCACACCACCTCGGAGGTATGACGATGACGTTGCGACGACGGACGGCGATGGCGTGCTGCTCGGCGCTCACCCTGGCACTCGGGGCGACCGCCTGCGGCGGCGGCCCGGTGAGCGCGGGCGGCGGCGGCAAGGAGCTCAGCGGCCAGACCCTGAACGTGGCCGGTGTCTGGTCCGGCGCCGAGCAGAAGAACTTCCAGAAGGTGCTGGACGCCTTCACCGAGAAGACCGGTGCCAAGACCCAGTTCACCTCGACCGGCGACAATGTCTCCACCGTCGTCGGCAGCAAGATCGAGGGCGGCAACGCACCCGACGTGGTGATGGTCCCCCAGGTCGGTGTGCTCCAGCAGTTCGCCCGGCAGAAGTGGCTCAAGCCGCTCTCGGACACCGCGAAGAAGTCCGTCGACGCCAACTACGCGCCGGTGTGGAAGAACTACGGCTCCGTCGACGGCACCCTGTACGGCCTGTACTTCAAGGCCGCCCACAAGTCCACCGTCTGGTACAGCCCGGAGGCGTTCGAGCAGGCGGGCGTGGAGCCGCCGAAGACGTACGAGGAGATGCTCAAGGCCGGGCAGGCGGTCTCCGACTCGGGCCTGCCGGCCTTCGCGGTCGCCGGTGAGGACGGCTGGACGCTCACCGACTGGTTCGAGAACATCTACCTCTCCCAGGCCGGACCCGAGAAGTACGACAAGCTCGCCCGGCACGAGATCAAGTGGACCGACCCGACCGTGGTGAAGGCGCTGACCACCCTCGGCGCGCTCTTCTCGGACAAGAAGCTGATCGCGGGCGGCCAGAAGGGCGCGCTCGGCACCGATTTCCCCGGCTCGGTCGAGAAGGTCTTCGGCCCGAAGCCCGAGGCCGGGATGGTGTACGAGGGCGACTTCGTCGCCGGCATCGCCAAGGACCAGTTCGGCAGGAAGATCGGCGAGGACGCCACCTTCTTCCCCTTCCCCGCGGTCGCGGGCGGCACCGCGCCGGTGGTCAGCGGCGGCGACGCGGCCGTCGTCCTGAAGGACGGCAGGAACCAGAAGGCCGCGATGGCGTTCATGGAGTACCTCGCGACGCCGGAGGCCGCCGCGGTGTGGGCCGAGGCGGGCGGTTTCCTGTCGCCGAACAAGAAGCTCGACCTCGGCTCCTACGGCGACGACACGCTGCGCGAGACGGCCAAGTCGCTGATAAATGCCGGGGATTCGGTGCGCTTCGACATGTCGGACCAGGCTCCGGCGGCGTTCGGCGGCACCAAGGGCGTGGGCGAGTGGAAGATCCTCCAGGACTTCCTGCGCGACGCGTCGAACCCGGCCGGCACCGCCGCGGCGCTGGAGGCCGCGGCGGCCAAGGCGTACAAGAGCTGAGGCGGCCGTCATGACCACAGTCACCGCTCCCCCGCCACCCCGGGCCGACGCCGCGAAGGACGGCCGGCGGGACTCCGGTCCCCGGGACCGGGCCCGGCGGCGCAGGCGGATCATCGCCGTCGCGTTCGTGCTGCCGGCGCTGCTGCTGCTCGGCGCGCTGGTCGTCTATCCCGTGCTGTTCTCGGTGGGCCGCAGCTTCTTCGACGCGTCGGGCACCGAGTTCGTCGGCGGGGGCAACTACGCGGAGATGTTCCGCGACCCGGCCACCCTGACCGCCATCCGCAACAGCGCCGTCTGGGTGGTCGTCGCACCGACGCTGCTGACCGGTCTGGGGCTGATCCTCGCGGTGCTGGTGGAGAAGGTCCGCTGGGCGACCGCGTTCAAGCTGCTGCTGTTCATGCCGATGGCCGTCTCCTTCCTCGCGGCCGGCATCATCTTCCGCCTCGCGTACGAGGAGGACCCGGACAAGGGCGTGCTGAACGCGGCGGTGGTCGGCGTGCACGACGTGTTCCAGGACTCCTCGTCGTACCCGAAGGCCCGGGCTCGCGAGGGCCAGGGGCTCGAGAAGCGGCCGGACGGCTCGTACGGCACGGCCGGCACGGTCTCCCCGGGGCAGAGCGTCGCCCTCGGCTTCGTCGGCGTGCCGCCCAAGGAGCTGCCCGCCGACGCGAAGCCGGCGGCGGGCGGCACGGCCGGTCCGAAGGACGTGGCCGGCACGGTCTACCTCGACTTCACGCCCGGCGGCGGCGGGCGGCCCGGTGCCGTCGACGCCGGGGAGCGGGGACTTCCCGGCATGACGGTGGAGGCGGCGCGCGACGGGCAGACCGTCGCCACCGCGACCACCGCGGCCGACGGAACGTTCCGCTTCCCCGGCCTCGGGGCGGGCGCGTACACGGTCCGGCTGCCGGCGGAGAACTTCGCGCCGCCGTACGAAGGCGTCTCCTGGCTCGGTCCCGCGCTGGTCACTCCGGCCATCATCGGCGCGTACCTGTGGATCTGGACGGGCTTCGCGATGGTGCTCATCGGCGCCGGTCTGTCGTCCCTGCCGCGCGACGCCCTGGAGGCGGCGCGGATGGACGGGGCGAACGAGTGGCAGGTCTTCCGCCGGATCACCGTGCCGCTCCTCGCACCCGTGCTGACCGTCGTCTTCGTGACGCTGGTGATCAATGTGATGAAGGTCTTCGACCTGATCTACATCATCGCGCCGGGGCCGGTGCAGGAGGACGCCACGGTCCTCGCCACCCAGATGTGGCTCGTCTCCTTCGGCGGCGGCAACAACCAGGGGCTCGGCAGCGCGCTCGGTGTGCTGCTCCTGCTCCTCGTGATCCCCGCGATGGTGTTCAACGTCCGACGCTTCCGCAGGAGTCAGTCATGAGTGCGACCGCGACGATGCCGGGCGGCAGGCTGCGCCGCTGGCTGGGCAACGGCCTGGTCCAGGCGTTCCTGGCCGTGGTCGGCCTGGTCTGGGTGACCCCGGTCGCCGGGCTGCTGCTGTCCTCGCTGCGCTCGGCGAGCGACAACGCGGCCGGCGGCTGGTGGACGGCGCTGACCGGGCCCGGTCAGCTCTCCCTGGACAACTACACCGCCCTCCTGGGCAACGCGGGCATCACCCGGGCCTTCTGGAACACGGTGCTGATCTCGGTGCCGACGACCGTCCTGGTCGTCGTCGTCGCGGCGCTCGCCGGATACGCCTTCGCCTGGCTGGAGTTCCCTGGCCGGGACTGGATCTTCCTGGGCGTGGTGGCCCTGCTCGTGGTGCCGGTGCAGGTGGGTCTGCTGCCGGTGGCGAAGCTGTTCGGGCAGCTGGGGCTGTTCGGCACGATCCCGGGCGTGGTGCTCTTCCACGTCGCCTACGGGCTGCCGTTCGCCGTCTTCCTGCTGCGCAACTACTTCGCCGACATCCCGCGCGAGATGCTGGAGGCGGCGCGGATGGACGGAGGCGGCGAGTGGCGGATCTTCACGCGGCTCGTGCTGCCGGTGGGCCGCCCGGCGATCGCCAGCCTGGCGATCTTCCAGTTCCTCTGGGTGTGGAACGACATGCTGGTGGCGCTGCTCTTCGCCGACAGCTCCTCGCAGCCGCTGACGGTGGAACTCCAGTCGCAGGTACGGCAGTTCGGCAGCAACATCGATGTCCTCGCGCCGGGTGCCTTCCTCTCCCTGATCGTGCCGGTGGTGGTCTTCTTCGCCTTCCAGCGCCACTTCGTGCAGGGAGTGATGGCGGGTTCGGTGAAGTGACCGCACGGTCGGGGGTCTCGCGCGCCGGCGCGGGGCCCCCCGGCCATGTGCGGCGACCGCCTCAGGGGGAGACGGCGGTCCGGTCGCCGTCGCCCGCGCCGTACTCCGTGCAGGCGTCGACGAGCCAGGTGGCCAGGTAGGACGCGAAGGAGGAGCGGACCAGGAGCCGGACGTCGGCGGCCGCCTCTCTCCATACGACGAGGGTGACCGGGGCCTGTGCGAGAAGCGTGGTGAGGCACGAGCCGACGGGTGTCACCCGCGGGTCCAGGTCGATGGCACAGCCGTGGGCCAGGACCGTGCGGACGAGGTGCCCGGACAGGGCCAGTGTGGTGCGCTGCGCCGAGACGTCGGTGACGGTGGCGAACTCCTCACCGATGGCCGCCCGCAACCGCCCGACGAGGGCATCCTGCCGGTCCTCGGGGGCCACGAGCAGCCATTCGTCCGGGCCCATCCACAGCACCTCGACCTCGCCCGCCGTCCCGGCGCGCAGGGGGCCCGGCAGGGTGGTGTCCAGCGCGGCCTCGACGGCCCGGGCCGCCGGGCCGCCGGGTCGCGCCCGCAGGGTGAGCTGGGTCAGGAAGGGCAGTTCCCGCGCCCGCAGGCCGGCGGGGAGCCCCGCCAGGCGGTCCCGCCACGCGGAGAGCGGGCTGTGGCGCGTGGGCGTCTCAACCGTCACGGCGAGCTCCCTCCTTGTCGAAGAGCACGGGGTCGGTCACGGTCACCGGGACGGTCCGGCCGTCCAGCGGGACGTAGAGGGTCTCGCCGATGCGCCGGGTTCCCGAGCGCACCAGGGCCAGGGCGAAGGTCCGCCGCAGGGCGTCGCTGCGGTAGCTGGAGGTGACATGGCCCAGCATGGGGACCGGTGGCGCGGGAACGGTGCTGGTGGCGATGAGCTGGGCTCCTTCGGGCAGCAGCACGTGCTCGTCCGCCGGCAGCAGGCCCACCAGCTGCTTGCGGTCGTCGCGCCGGTTCTCCCGGCGGGAGAAGGACCGCTTGCCGACGAAGTCCGGCTTCTTCTTCGACACCACCCACGCCATGCCCAGGTCCTGCGGGGTGACGGTGCCGTCGGTGTCCTGCCCGATGATCGGGTACGCCTTCTCGGCGCGCAGCACGTGCATGGCCTCGGTGCCGTACGGGGTGATGCCGAACGCGCCGCCGGCGGCGTACAGGGCCTTCCACACGGTGATGCCGTCCCAGGCGGGCACGTTGATCTCGTAGGCGAGTTCACCGGAGAAGCTGATGCGGCACACCCGCGCCGGGATGCCGGCGACGCTGGTGTCGCGCCAGGTCATGAACGGGAAGGCGTCGTTGTCGACGTCCAGCCCGGGGGCCACCAGGGCCAGCACGTCGCGGGAGCGGGGGCCGACCAGGGGGATGGTCGCCCAGTGCTCGGTGACGGAGGTGAGGTGGACGCGCAGGTCGGGCCACTCCGTCTGGAGCCACTCCTCCATCCACTCCAGGACCCTGGCGGCGTTGCCCGTGGTCGTGGTCAGCAGGAACTCCTGCTCGGCCACCCGGATCACGGTGCCGTCGTCGAGGGCCATGCCGTCGACGCCGCACATCACGCCGTAGCGGATCCGGCCGGTCCCGAGCGTGCTCATCATGTTCGTGTAGAGCCGGTCGAGGAGTACGCCGGCGTCCGGGCCCTGCACATTGATCTTGCCGAGCGTGGAGGCGTCCATCATGGCGACGCCCGTGCGGGCCGCCCGGCACTCGCGCAGCACCGCCTCGTCCATGGTCTCGCCCGCCCGCGGGTAGTACCAGGGACGCTTCCACTGGCCGACGTCCTCGAACAGGGCGCCGTGCTCGACATGCCAGGGGTGCAGCGCGGTCACCCGGACCGGATCGAACAGCTCTCCGCGGTTGCGGCCGGCGAGGGCGGCGAAGGCCACGGGCACGGCGGGCGGACGCAGGCGCGTGGTGCCCAGGTCGGCGACGTCGACTCCCAGCGCCTCGGCGACGATGCCCGAGGTCATCACGCCCGAGGTGCGGCCCTGGTCGTGGGCGGTGCCGATGGTGGTGTAGCGCTTGACGTGCTCCACCGACCTGAGGCCCGCCCCGGTCGCCCGCAGCACGTCGGCGACGACGGCGTCGCGCTGGAGGTCGACGAACTGGTGCGCGCCGTCCGGGTCCCGCCGGCTCGGGACGCGCCACAGCACCCGGCCGGGCACCGCGTCCGGTAGCGGCGCGGTGGCCGGCTGGCCGATCGTCGGGGCGGCCCGGCCGAGGGCCGTCAGCGCCTGCCCGGCGGCGTCCGCGCCGTCGGCCAGACAGCCGACCAGGGTGAAGGTGCCGCTCGCCGCTCCCGCCGTACGGACGCTGTCCAGCGCCTGCGCGGGCACGAAGGCTCCGATGCCGGCGTCGTAGCGCAGGGCGCCGCGCGCCTGGCTGAACAGGGCCACGGACGGGTTCCAGCCACCGGAGACGAGCAGCAGGTCGCAGTCGATGCCGTGCCGGCCGCCGAGGAGGCGGTCCTGGCCGTAGGGGGCGACGTGGGCGCGGGAGACGCGCTCGATGCCGCTGGTTCCGGTGACGACGTGACCGGCGTGTACGTCGATGCCGCGCTCGCCGCAGGCGGCGCGCCAGTGGGCCGGCGCCTCCTCGCGGGCGTCGATCACCGCGGCGATCACGATCCCCGCGTCGGCCAGTTCGAGCGCGGCCGGATAGGCGCTGTCGTTCGTGGTGAACACGACGGCCCGCTCTCCGGGCAGGACACCGAAGCGGTTGAGGTAGGTGCGCGCCGAGCCGGCCAGCATGACGCCGGGCCGGTCGTTGTCGTCGAAGGCGACGGGCCGTTCGTGGGCGCCGGTGGCGTGGACGACCTGCCGGGCGCGGACGCGCCAGATCCGCTGCCGTGAGAGGTGGGCGGGCGCGGCGGCGCCGAGGTGGTCGGTGCGCTTCTCCAGGGCGAGGACGAGTCCGTCGTCGTAGTGGCCGAAGGCGGTGGTGCGTCGCAGGATCCGCACGTCGGGGCAGGATTCGAGCTCGGCGACGACACCGTCGACCCAGGCGGTCGCCGGTGCGCCGTCGAGGAGTTCCCGGCTGCCGAGGAGGGATCCGCCGGGCTGGGGGAGCTCGTCGACGAGGATCACCCGGGCCCCGGAGCGTGCGGCCGCCAGGGTGGCGGACACTCCCGCCGGGCCGGCGCCGACGACCAGGACGTCGCAGTGGGCGTGCAGGGAGTCGTAGCGCGCCGGGTCCGGCTCGCCGCTCAGCCGGCCCCGGCCGGACAGGCCCCGTGCGACGAGGCCGTCGTACAGCTCCACGGTGGTGGCCGTGAGCATGGGCTCGGGGAAGGGGGCCTCGATCTGCACGAGCGCGTTGGGCTCTTCGGCTCCGGCGGCCAGGACACCGCGCGGCCTGCCGTACCTGATGCTGTTCGCCACGTGGTGCACCCCGTTGGCCAGCAGGGCGGAGGCGAGGGTGTCGCCGGGGTGCCCGGTGTAGGCGGTGCCGTCGAAGGTGAAGGAGAGGGTGGTGTCGCGGTCGATGCGGCCACGCTCGGATCGACCGGGGGCGCGGAACGGGTTGTTCATCGGCCGGCCTCCTGGCTCTCCCGCCGCGGTGCTGCGGGTGCGGTGCTCGGGGTGAGGGGGTGCTCGGCGCTGGGCTGGTGCTCCGTCAGGAACTGGTGGGTGGCGGTGTCGCGCAGGGCGTCGAACCAGCGCCGGCAGCCGGCCGCGTGCACCCACCGCTCGGCGAAGGGGCCTTGGGGGTTGTCGCGGAAGAAGACGTAGCGCGCCCACTGCTCGTCGTCGAGCGCGTACGGGTCGGCGGGGTAGGCGACGTGCGCCTGTCCGCCGTAGTGGAACTCGGTCTCCTCGCGCTCACCGCACCAGGGGCAGGCTATGAGTTGCATGTGAACCTCCTTGACCGGAGCGGGCGTCAGTGGGCGACGGCGGCGGCGCCGTGCTCGTCGACCAGGGCTCCGGTGGTGAACCGGTCGAGGGTGAAGGGCGCGTTGTACGGGTGCGGTTCGCCGGTGGCGATGGTGTGGGCGTAGCACCAGCCGACCCCGGGGGTGGCCTTGAAACCGCCGGTGCCCCAGCCGCAGTTGAGGTAGAGGTTCTCGACGCGGGTCGTACCGACGATGGGAGAGGCGTCCGGAGTGACGTCGACGACGCCGGCCCAGGTGCGCAGCATGTGGGCGCGGGCGAAGACGGGGAAGAGCTCCAGTGCGGCGGCCATCTGGCGCTCCAGGATGTGGAACGCGCCGCGCTGGCCGTAGCCGTTGTAGCTGTCGATGCCGGCTCCCATGACGAGTTCGCCCTTGTGGGCCTGGGAGACGTACACGTGCACGGCGTTGGACATGACCACGGTGGGG
The DNA here is from genome assembly GCF_053591435.1 of Streptomyces sp. NPDC003027. Lineage (NCBI taxonomy): Bacteria > Bacillati > Actinomycetota > Actinomycetes > Kitasatosporales > Streptomycetaceae > Streptomyces > Streptomyces sp. NPDC003027. The sequence goes on along the minus strand of NZ_JBSFTU010000009.1, from coordinate 26,885 downwards.
TGCACCGGTTCGAGCAGTTCCGAGACCAGCGCCTGCAGGGGGTGGCTCTGCAGCGGGAGGCGCAGGCCGGCCATGGAGGCGAGGACGGAGGAGTGTCCGGCGGCGGCGAGCGCGACCTTTCCGGCGGCGATGTCGCCCCGCGTGGTCCGCACTCCCGTGACGCGGCCGCCCCGGATGTCGATGCCGGTGACTTGGCAGTCCTGGATGAGGTCGATGCCGTAGGCGTCGGCCCTGCGGGCGAAGCCCCAGGCGACGTAGTCGTGCTTGGCGATGCCGGCGCGCGGCTGGTAGGTGGCGCCGAGGACCGGATGGCGCACATCGGGCGAGATGTCGACGATGGGGCAGACCTTGGCGACCTCGTCCGGCTCCAGCCACTCGGCGTCGATGCCGTTGAGCTGGTTGGCGTAGACCCGGCGCTTGCTGTCGCGGATGTCCTGCGGGCTGTGGGCCAGGTTGAGGACGCCGCGCTGACTGAACATGATCGGGTGGTCGAGATCCTCTTCGAGGGTCTCCCACAGCTTCAGCGAGTGCTCGTAGATGCCGGAGCTCTCGTCCCACAGGTAGTTGGAGCGGATGATGGTGGTGTTCCGGGCCATGTTGCCGCCCGCGAGCCATCCCTTCTCCAGGACCGCGATGTTCGTGATGCCGTGGTTCTTGGCGAGGTAGTAGGCGGTGGCCAGGCCGTGCCCGCCGCCGCCGACGATGACGACGTCGTAGGACGGCTTGGGGCCGGGGTTGCGCCACAGGAAGTCGGGGTGGTCGGGCAGGGCGTCACCGGAAGCGCCGGTGTACGGGTGCGTCACTGGCCGGCCTCCTGGGCGGCGGGGGACAGCGGGAGGCGGTCGGTCAGGTGGCGGGCCGCTCGCGGGTCGGGGGTGTGGGCGGTCATGGGAACTCCCTCGGGACCGACTGAAAGACGACTGATATATCAATTGCGGCGTGTGCGACACTAGGAGCGCGGACCGGGCGCGTCAAGGGAGGGTGCGGTGACTTCTTCGACCGCGGCCGGTGACGGCCGGGGAACGCTGGCCGACCAGGCCTACCGCTCCCTCTCCGACCGGCTCGTGACCCTTCGGATCCGGCCCGGGGAGCCCCTCAACGACGAGCGGATCGCCGCCGAGCTCGGCTTCGGGCGCACCCCGGTCCGCGAGGCCCTCAAGCGGCTGGAGCACGAGCGCCTCATCGTCGCCTATCCGCGGCGCGGCACCTTCGCCACCGAGGTGCAGATCGCCGATCTCGGCCACATCTCGGAGGTCCGTCAGCGGCTCGAGCCGCTCGCCGCGGCCCTGGCGGCCGAACGCGCCACCGAGAGCGACCGCGAGGGACTCGACCGGTTGCTGGCACAGCTGGCGGACACCCCCGACGGCGGCGCGGACCTGATCCGGGTCGACATGACCCTGCACCGCGCCGTCTACGCCGCGACCCGCAACCCGTACCTCGAGGACACCTTGGTCAGGTACGACAACCTGGCCACCCGGATCTGGTGCCTGTTCATCGACCGGCTGCCGGGCCTCGCGGGCCACGTGCACGAGCACGGGCCGCTGCTGCGCGCCATCATCGACCGCGACGCGGAGAAGGCGGCGGACCTCGCCGCGCGCCACGTGGCGGGGTTCGAGGCGGCGATCCGCGGCGTCATCTGAGGAACCGCGGCGCGCGCCGGAGCCAGGCGGACGCACGGACGGAACACCCCCGTGCACGGCCGTCCGCCCGCTTCAGCGCAGGCTGGCGCCCTGTGAGCGGAGTTCCCGCTGGACCGCGTCGGGCGCGACGTCCCGGGGCCGTTTGCCCTGGACCGACGCGAGAGCCGCGCAGACGCCGGCGGCCTGGCCGGTCGCCATCGAGATCGGCATGACGCGGTAGGAGGAATGGGCCACGTGGTCACCGGAGATACAACGTCCGGCGACCAGCACGCGGTCCACGTCACGGGGGAAGAGGCAGCGAAGGGGGATGTCGTAGGACTCGCCGCGCGGAAGCCGTTTCAGCGTGGTGCCGCGGCCGCTCGGGTTGTGGATGTCCACGGGGTAGGCGCCGCGGGCGATGGCGTCGTCGAAGGTGCGGGCGGTCAGCACGTCCTCGCCCGTGAGCTGGTACTCGCCCACGATCCGGCGCGTCTCCCGGACACCGACCTGGACACCGCTCTGGACGACGTACGAGTCGGCGAAGCCCGGCACGCGGCCGCGCAGGAAGCGCGCGATCTGCGCCATCTGGCGGTGCGCGGCGAACTCGGCGCGGGTGAGGTCCCACACGCTGGTGCCGACGACCTCGGTGACGCGGGTGGAGTTCACCGCCACCTCCCCCGTGTTCGGGGTGGCGAAGAAGAGCATGTCCTCGCGGGGAAGGTCCAGTTCCCCGGCGTCGGTGGCGGCGCGGACGAGGTCCCACAGCCCGTGCACGCCCTTCCACTGGTCCGGGTTGGCCCGGGCGTACGCGGCGAACTCCTCCTGGTCGAAGCGGACCATGCGGAACATCAGGGTCATGGGCTGCGTCCAGCCGTCCTCGGGCCGGCCGATCTCGTAGGCGGCTCCGGCCGCGGCGGCGATGTCACCGTCCCCGGTGCAGTCGACGATCACGTCCGCGTCGATGACGAGCGGCCCCGACTTGGTCTCGAACACCGCCCGTGCGCGGTCGGGCAGGGGGACCACCCCGGAGGCGAAGGCGTGCAGCAGGGTGCGGACCTCGTGCGTCTCCAGCAGCTCGTACACGACCAGCTTGAAGAGCTCCGCGTCGAACGGCACCGTGTAGCCGGTCTCGACCGACGGGCGGATCGCCGCCCCGGCGCGCACCAGCTGGTCGAGGAGGACCCACAGCACGCCGCCGACGACCGGTTCGCCCTCGCCGTGGTCGGGGGGCAGCAGGCGGGCGGCGTCACCGGTCACGGCCTGCTTGACCTCGTTGTGGAAGCTCATCAGCGGCATCACGAGCGCGGCGGTGGCGTTGCCGCCGAGGAATCCGTACCGCTCCACGAGGGTGACCTGAGCGCCCGCGTTCGCGGCGCCGAGGGCCGCGCCGATGCCGGCCGGGCCGCCGCCGACGACGAGCACCTGGGTGGAGCCGGCGTGCAGAGCCTGGCGCGGCGGCAGCTCCACGCTCCGGGGGACGCGGGGCGGCATCAGGTAGGACACGTTGTCTCCCTCGGGGCCGGTGGCCGGCAGGTTCAGCCGGCCGGGAACGCGGACGTCGGCGCGGTGCGGAGTGCCAGGGGTCGGGGGGCGGTGCGGTCCAGGTAGGCGAGGAGCAGATCGGCGGTCTGGGCGGCCCGCAGCCTCATCGCCGCGGTACGGGCGGCCGTGTGTGCCGCGCGGGCGGGCCGCTCGTCCCACAGGCGGTCCACTTCGGCCAGGAGCAGTCCCGCGTTCTCCCGGACGACGCCGCGCAGGGCGGGGGCGCCGATCTGCTGGGCGAAGTCGAAGACCTTTCCGGCGTAGGGCAGGGGCAGCAGGGGGATCTGGGCGAGCGCGGCGAAGATCAGGAAGTGCAGCCGCATGCCGATGGCGAGGTCCAGCCGCTGGACGATGTCGATGACCTGCTGCGGGCGGTAGGTGCCGTGCAGGACCGTGCAGCGTCCGGCGTCGGCCATGTGGGACGCGACGGCGTGCGAGTGCCGGATGTCGTCGTGTTCCATGGGGACGAAGACGACATGGGCGTCCAGCCGGTTGACGAGGAAGTCGCCGACGTTGGCGAGGAGTTGGTGGTATCCCTCCTCGTCGAGGTGCTCCGCCGCGCGGCCCGGCTCGCGCACGCTCATCCCGACGAGCCGCACTCCGCCGGGTACGGCCTCGGCCCGGAGCAGTTCGCCGCCGCCGTCGCCGGGCCGCAGGAGCAGCGCCGGGTCGGCGGTGACCGTGATGGGGCGGTTCAGCCCGGCCTCTTCGAGGACCAGCTTCGACTCCTCGTCGCGGACCGTCACCTCGGCCGCCTCGGAGAGGGTCGTGCGGACCCAGGTGCAGTCGACCTCGTCGGTGAGGGGGCCGGCGCCGACGGCATAGGTGAAGACGGGCACGCCGTGGTCCTGAGCGGTTCGCGCCAGCCGGAGGTACCGGCGTGCCTCGGTGTTGTAGAGGATGCCGCCCCCGCCGAGCACGAGCACGGTGAGGTCCCGCAGGTGTCCGCTGATCCGCTCCCTGTTCACGCCTTCCCACGCCACCACCTCGACGCCCGGATGGGCGACGCGGCTGTGGTCGGGGTTGCGGGAGAACAGCACCACGCGGGCGTCCGGACGTCCGGCCCCGATGCGGTCCAGCATGGCGGTGAGGATCGCCTCGTCGCCCACGTTGCGTCCGCCGTAGGAACCCAGCACTCCTACGGTGACGCCGTTTCCGTCGCCCATGATCGGCCCCTCGTGAACCTGTTTGCGCGCTCCTCCACCAGTTCACCCCATCGCGAGATTTACGCATCTCGAGATACGGCGGGGGCCGGGAGCGTGACGAACGGAGTAAGGGGTGGTGACCCCGTACCCGCCCCGTCGTTCAGCCTGAGCGGATCGGGAACGACGAAAGGTCACTCTGTGGACGGCGCGGAACGTAGGAACGGGACGGACCGGAGCACGGGCCGATGGGCGTACATCGGCTCGTTCACCTCGGGCGGCGGCAAGGGCATCACGGTCGCGACCGTGGACGAGGCCGGCGGCGCCCTGGCCCCGCGTACGACCGTCGGCACCGTGCGGAACCCCGCGTGTCTCGCGCTCGCACCCGAGACCGGGGTCCTCTACGCGGTGAGCGACACGGAAGAGGGCGGGGTCGCCGCCTTCCGGGCGGAAGCCGGCGGGCTCACCGCTCTGGGCCCGGTGGTGGAGGTGGGCGGGTCCGGTCCCACCCATCTCAGTGTGGCGGGGGGACGGCTGCTGACCGCCAACTACGCCTCCGGCAGCGTCAGCACCCTCCCGGTGGGCCCCGACGGCGGCGTCTGCGGTCCTCCCTTCGTGCTGGCGCACCACGGCTCCGGCCCCGACCCGGAGAGGCAGCGGGGGCCCCACGCCCACCAGGTGCTCCCCGACCCCGGCGGCCGGTGGGTGGTGAGCGTGGACCTGGGGACCGACTCGGTACGGGTCTGCGCGCTCGACCGGACCACCGGAGTGCTCAGGGCGCACACCGAGACGGTGCTCCGGGCCGGGTCGGGCCCGCGTCACCTCGCCTTCCATCCGGACGGCGAGGTGGTGTACGTGCTCCACGAACTGGAACCGCAGATGACGGTCTGCCGTTGGGAGGCGGAGTCCGGGCACCTGGAACCGCTGTCGGAGGTCGCCGTCGACTCCGACGGTGTCCCGGAGGGGGAACGTGCCTACCCCTCCGTCGTGTCCGTCTCCTCCGACGGGCGGTTCCTCCGGGCGGCGGTGCGGGGCAGCAACAGGATCCTGACGTACTCCGTCGCCGAGAACGCGGAGAAGCCGCAGCTCGTGGACGGCGTCGACTGCGGCGGCAGCTGGCCGCGCGATCTGGTGACCGACCCGTCGGGTCGCCGGGTGTACGTCGCCAACGAGTGGTCCGGGGACATCACCTGGTTCGACGCGGACCCGCGGACCGGGCGGCTGCGCCGTGCGGGCGCGGTGGAGGTGCCGGCGGCCGCCTGCGTGGTCTTCGCCTGAGCCGGAGGCGGGAGCAGCCGGTCGTCTCGGCATGTCCGCAGAACCGGCAGGCCGCGTCAGGCCGGCGGGCTCCCCCGTCGGCCGTCCCGCGTGCCCGCCCAGGGTGTGCGCGGGACCCTGGAGGCATGGCACGAGCCAACGACCAGGTCGAGGCGCTGCTCCAGGAGTACGCCGACCTCATCGCGATCAGGGGCGGGGAGGCCTTCAAGGCCCGCGCCTACGAGAAGGCCGCCCGCGCCATCGGCGGCCATCCGGAGGACGTGTCGGAACTCGACGCCAAGGCGCTGCGCGAGATCCCGAACGTCGGCAGGTCGGTCGCCGACAAGGTGCTTGAGTATCTGCGCACCGGCCGCATGACCGTCGTCGAGGAGGCCAGGGCGTCCGTACCGGCGGGCGTACGGGAGCTGATCACGATTCCCGGGCTCGGGCCGCGTAAGGCCATGGTCCTGTACGAGGAGCTGGGCGTCAGCTCCGTCGACCAGCTGCTCGACGCCATCCACCGGGAACGGCTGCGCGAGCTGAAGGGCTTCGGCGAGCGGACCGAGGCCAACATCCTGCACGGCATCTCCGTACTGCGCGGCGCCGGCAGCGGCCGGATCCTGGTCAACGCGGCCATGGACGTCGCCGAACAGCTCGTGGCCGAACTGTCGGGCATCCCGGGCTGCGAGCGGTGCGCGTACGCCGGGTCCCTGCGCCGAATGAGGGAGACCATCGGCGATGTGGACATCCTGGTGGCGGCGGACCGGTCCGGCCCGTTCATGGAAGCCCTCACGGCGTTCCCGCACACGGCCGAGGTCATCGCGCACGGACAGAAGAAGACGTCCGTTCGGACCACCACCGGTCTCCAGGTGGATCTACGGGTCCTTCCCCCCGCCTCCTGGGGCGCCGGACTGCAGTACTTCACCGGCTCCAAGGCGCACAACATCCGTACGCGCGAACTCGCCGTACGGCAGGGTCTCAAGCTCTCGGAGTACGGGCTCTTCGACGTGGAGAGCGGCGAGAGCGTCACCTCCGAGACGGAGGAGGCGGTCTACGCGAGGCTCGGACTGCCCTGGATACCCCCGACCCTGCGCGAGGACCGGGGCGAGATCGCGGCCGGGCTGCGCGGCGAACTGCCCGACCTGGTCACCGAGAAGGACATCCGCGGCGATCTGCACACCCACACCGACCTCACCGACGGGCTGGCGCCGCTGGAGGACATGATCGCGGCCGCCGCGGCCCGGGGCTACGCGTACTACGCGGTGACCGACCACGCCCCGAACCTGTACATGCAGCGTATGACCAGCGAGAAGATCCTCGCCCAGCGCGAGCGGGTACGCGCCCTCGACGGCACCCGCCACAGGATGCGGCTGCTGCACGGCACGGAGCTCAACATCGGGCCCGACGGCGCCCTGGACTGGCCGGACGAGTTCCTCGGGGAGTTCGACATCTGCGTCGCCTCGGTCCACTCCCACTTCAACCAGAGCAGACAGGAGCTCACCCGCCGTCTCATCCGCGCCTGCGAGAACCCGCACGTCGCGGTCATCGGCCATCCCACCACCCGCCGGATCGGCAAACGCCCGGGCATCGACGCCGATTTCGACGCGGTCTTCGCCGCCTGCGCCCGGTCGGGCACCGCTCTGGAGATCAACGCGCATCCCGAGCGTCTCGACCTGTGCGACGAGGACATCCTGCGGGCGAGACGGTACGGCGTGAAGTTCGCCGTGAACTCCGACGCGCACACGACCACGCATCTGCCCTACCTGCGGTACGGGGTGGCGACGGCGCAGCGCGGCTGGCTGACGAAGGACGACGTCATCAACGCCTGGCCGCTCCCGAGGCTGCGCCGGTTCCTCGCCAAGAAGGACGGCTGAGGCGGGATGGGGCCGGGTGTGAGCGGGCCCTTCGGCGGGCCGAGTATCTCGTGCCTCGCTGGGTAGGCGCCGACCGGCTTCTCGTGGAGCGACAGGGAGGTTTTCCCATGAGCACACCGAGCAACCCGGACCCGGACCCGCGTGCCACCCCAGGACTCGAACCGGGCGGCGGCGTCCCGCCCGGAGAGACCCCTCCGGCCGAAGCCGGTACGGGCACCGGCACCGGCCCCTACCGGCCGCCGCGGCGCGGCTGGGGGCGAGGACCCCTGCTCATCGTGTGGATCCTCGCCGCCGTGTGCGCGCTGTTCTTCCTCGTGTACGCCATCGTGCTGGCGACCCGGTGACCGACCGGCCGGGTGGCTGACCGTCCGGGAAACAGCGTGGACGCCGAGGGACGGCAGGGGCAAGCACCTCCGGAATCCCCGGAGGTGCCGTCCGTCCGGCTGAGAAAGCCTCGCGTCAGGGGTGGTCGCGGCGCTGGTCCGGCGGGACCCCGCCGCCTTCGCCGCCGCCCTTGCCGCCCTTGTCCGTACCGTGGGCCCTGCCCCGCCCACCCGTGCCGGGTGCCTGCCGCGCCTTGAGCTCGGCGCTGTCCTGCGGGGTCGCGCCTCCCTTGTCACTGCGCCGCTGCTCACGGCTCTGGGGATTGCTCATCACGTCTCCTCAGTCCTCTTCGCCTCGACGCTCGCCCTTGGGTCCGCGACCTCGCTCCGACCGCGGTCCGCTGCCGCGCAGGCCTTCGTCGCGCCGCAGCGTCTCGTTGGCCCGGCCGTTCGCCTGCTGGTCGGAGACCCCGGACGATTCCGCGTCCTTGCGGAGCCTGGCGCGCCGTGTGTCGTACTTCTTGCTTCCGGGCTCGGGCACGGCGACCACCTCCTCCTCAGGCTCCCGTGCCCGGTGCGAAAGGGGGTAAACCGGGGTGAAAAAGCGATTGCGGTGAGTAGCGCTGCTGGACGCGGTAGCAGCCGGTCCGGACGCCGGGCGCGCTCCCGCATCCGCACCACGCCCCATCGCGGCATTTCACCCGGTCAGCCGGTTTCGCGTGGCGGAGCGGATCCGTGTGAAGCACGCTGGAGCTCCCTACCAGCTCCCCCGGACAGCGCCCCTCGGGCGCGCGGGGGTGCCGCCGGCTTTCGGCCGCTCCGGAGCTGCGGCTCGTCTCCCCTCACATCCGCCGGAGGAGATCACCATGGCAACTTCATTCGCGTCCCGCTGGGAGCACGCGGTCGTCACGGGTGGCGCCGGCTTCGTCGGCTCGCACCTGTGCGCCGCACTGCTCGACGCGGGAGCGGCGGTGACCTGCGTCGACGACTTCAGCACCGGGCGGCGGTCGAACATCTCCCCCCTGCTCGACCACCCGGACTTCACCCTGCTGGAGGCGAACGTCTCCGAGCCCTTCCAGCTCGACCGGCCGCCCGACCTGGTGCTCCACTTCGCCTCACCCGCCTCCCCGGCGGACTATCTGCGCCTGCCCCTGCACACCCTGGAGGTCGGCAGCCTGGGCACGCGCAACGCCCTGGCCCTCGCCCGCGCCTCCGGAGCGCGTTTCGTCCTCGCCTCCACCTCCGAGGTGTACGGCGATCCGCAGGAGCATCCGCAGAGCGAGCGGTACTGGGGCAACGTGAACCCGGTCGGACCGCGCAGCGTGTACGACGAGGCCAAGCGCTTCGGCGAGGCGCTCACCACGGCCGAGGCGTCGGCGCACGGCACCGACACCGCCATCGTGCGGCTCTTCAACACCTACGGGCCCCGGATGCGCGGCTACGACGGCCGGGCCGTGCCGACCTTCGTACGGCAGGCCCTGGCCGGCGCGCCCCTGACGGTCACCGGTGACGGGCGCCAGACCCGGTCGCTGTGCTACGTCGACGACACCGTCCGGGGCATCCTCGCGGCGGCCGCCCACGGGATGCGCGGCCCCGTCAACATCGGCAACCCGGCCGAGATCACCATGCTGGACCTGGCCCGCTGGATCGTCGAACTCACGGGCTCCCGCTCGGAGATCCGGTTCATCGAGCGGCCCACCGACGATCCCGCCGTCCGCTGTCCCGACATCACGCTGGCTAGGGACAAGCTCCAGTGGGAGCCCACCGTCCCGGCGGAGGACGGGCTGCGCCGCACGATCGCCTGGTTCCGCGCCCATCAGGACGACTGAGGACCACCGACCAGCCCGCGTCCCGCGCCGCCCTCCTTCGAGGCGGCCGTGTCCCCACAGCGGAAAGGCCCCCGCCATCATGCGAGTTCTCGGAATCAACGCCCTCTTCCACGACCCCGCCGCCGCGCTCGTCATCGACGGGAGGACGGTCGCCGCCGCGGAGGAGGAACGCTTCTCCCGGCGCAAACACGGCAAGCGCCCGGTGCCGTTCTCCGCCTGGGAGCTGCCCGAGCAGGCGGCCCGGTGGTGCCTGAAACGCGCCGGACTGCGACCGCAGGATCTCGACGCCGTCGCGTACTCGTACGATCCCGCGCTGGCCCTGCCGGCCGACGCCATGGGCCTCGACGACCCCTGGGACCACCTCCGGCAGACCTACGCGCGCGAGGTCCCCGGATTTTTGAAGACCTCGCTCCCCGGGCTCGACCCCGGCATCGTCCGCTTCGTGGGGCACCACATGGCCCACGCCGCGTCGGGCGCCTTCGCCGCGGAGGACGCCGAGTCCTCCTCGGTCCTCGTCCTCGACGGGCGGGGAGAGCGCAGCTCGCACCTGGCGGCGCGGCGGACCGGCGACCGCATCGAGCCGCTGCACGCGCAGGGGCTCCCCGACTCCCTCGGCCTGGTGTACGAGGACCTCACCGCGCATCTCGGGTTCCTGCGCTCCTCCGACGAGTTCAAGGTGATGGCCCTCGCCTCGCACGGCTCTCCGCGCATGCTGGCCGAGCTGCGCCGGTACGTGCATCCGACCGGCGACGGCGGTTTCCGCGCCCGGGGCGTGCCCTGGGACGAGTTCTGCCCGCCGCGCGGGCCCGACGAGCCGTGGACCCAGGCCCACGCCGACGTCGCGGCGAGCGCGCAGGCCGTTCTGGAGGAGACGATGCTGGACCTGGTGCGCTGGCTGCACGGGCGCACGCACGACCGGGTCCTGACGCTGGCCGGCGGCGTCGCCCTCAACTGCGTGGCCAATTCGCGGATCGCGCGCGAGGGCCCGTTCGCACGGGTGTGGGTGCAGCCGGCCGCGGGTGACGCCGCCACGGCGCTCGGCGCCGCCCTGCTGCTGTCGGCGGAGGCCGGGGACGACCCGGAGCCGATGCCCGGAGCGGCCCTCGGCCGGGACTGGTCGGACGCGGAGCTCGGCGGCTGGCTGAAGACGGCGGCGGTGCCGTTCGAGCGTCCGCCGGACATCGCGGCCACCGTGGCCGAGGCGCTGGCCGACAACGCCATCGTGGCCTGGTTCCAGGGGCGTTCGGAGTACGGCCCCCGGGCGCTCGGTCATCGCTCGCTGCTCGCCCACCCCGGTCACGCGGGCAATCTGGAGCGCCTCAACGACGTGAAGGGCCGCGAACAGTTCAGGCCGGTCGCGCCGATGGTGCTCGCCGACCGGGCCGCCGAGATCTTCGACGGGCCGCTGCCCAGCCCGTACATGCTCTTCGTCCACGACGTCACGCCGGAGTGGCGGGAGCGCATCCCGGCGGTCGTGCACGTGGACGGCACGGCACGCGTCCAGACCGTCGACCCCTCCCTGGAGCCGCTGGTGGCGCGGATGCTCGGCGAGTTCGAGCGGCGGACCGGGCTTCCGGTGGTCGTCAACACCAGCCTCAACACCGCGGGCCGGCCCATGGTGGACGACCCGCGTGACGCGCTGGAGTGCTTCGGCTCCTCGCCGGTCGACCTGCTGGCCATCGGGCCGTACGCGGTCCGGCGCGGCGAGATGTTCCGGCCCGGGGCGAACGGGTGGTCGCGGTGAACGGCCCCCGCCCGGTGCCGTCGTACGCGGTCGTCGTCCCGACCCTCGGCCGGCCGAGTCTCAGCCGCTGTCTGGCCGCGTTGGCCGCCTCCCCGGGGCCGAGGCCGGCGCGGGTGGTGATCGTCCACGACCGCCCCGGTGGCGGCGGTACGGTGCCCGGCCTGGAGATCCCGGAGGTCCTGCGGCCGGTGACGGTCGTGGTGCCGGGCCGGGCGCGCGGCCCGGCGGCGGCCCGGAACACCGGTGCCGCGGCGGCCGGTCCGGTCCCGTGGATCGTCTTCCTCGACGACGACGTGGTGCCCTCGTCCACGTGGGGCGAGGACCTGGCCCGGGACCTCTCCACGGCGTCGTTCGACACGGGGGCGATCACGGCCCGCATCGACGTACCGCTGCCGGTGGACCGCCGCCCCACCGACTGGGAACGCAATACGGCGGGTCTGGCCACCGCCCGCTGGATCACCGCGGACATGGCCTTCCGCCGGGAGGCGCTGGACGCGTCGGGAGGCTTCGACGAGCGCTTCCGCCGCGCGTTCCGGGAGGACGCGGACCTGGCGCTGCGGCTGCTGGCCGGCGGCTGGATCCTGGCGGCGGGAACCCGCCGGACCACCCATCCGGTCCGGCCCGCCGATCGCTGGATCTCGGTGCGTCAGCAGGCGGGCAACGCCGACGACGTGCTGATGCGCCGGCTGCACGGGCCGGACTGGTGGTCCCGGGCGCATGCCCCGCGCGGCCGGATCCCCCGCCACCTGGCGGTGACCGCCGCGGGAGCCGGGGCCCTGTGCTGCGCCGCGTTCGGCAGACCGGCGGCCGCGGCGGTGTGCGCGGTGGCCTGGCTGGCCGGCACGGCCGAGTTCGCCGTCGCCCGCATCGCCCCCGGTCCCCGCACGCGGGAGGAGATCACCCGCATGGTCCTGACGAGCGCGGTCATCCCGGCCGCCGCCACCTGGCACCGGCTGCGCGGTCATGTCGTCCACCGCGGCGCCCGCCCCCGCGACCCGGCCCGTCCGCCGGCCATGACTCCGGCACTGCCCGACGAGCCGCTGCGCGAGGAGGTCGGATCATGAGCGCCCCCTCGGCGGCTCGGGCCCGGTCCGCCGGCGCGAGCCGGTTCCAGGCCCGCTCCCGCGACGACGTGCGCCCGGCCGGCGCCGTCGACGGCACGCGGGAGGGGGGGCCGTGGGTGTTCGACGGTGACGTGGCCGGCGCGCCGCTTCCGCCGAGGCCGGCGTGGGCCCGGGGCCCGTACGCCCGGCTGCCGGAGGCCGTTCTCTTCGACCGGGACGGCACCCTGGTCGTCGACGTGCCGTACAACGGGGACCCCGACCGGGTGACGCTCATGCCGGGCGCGGCGGAAGCCGTCGCGGCCGTCCGCAGCTTCGGCATCCCCGTCGGCGTGGTGAGCAACCAGTCGGGCGTGGCCCGCGGTCTGATCACCCGTCAGGACGTCGAGGCGGTACGGCGCCGCGTGGACGAGCACCTCGGCCCCTTCGCCGTGTGGGCGGTCTGCCCGCACGGTCCGGGCGACGGCTGCGAGTGCCGCAAGCCGGCGCCGGGTCTGGTCCTGGCCGCCTGCGCGCGGCTGGGGGTGCGGCCGTCCCGCACGGTGGTGATCGGCGACATCGGGGCGGACGTCGAGGCGGCGCGCGCCGCGGGCGCCCGGGGCATCCTCGTCCCGACGCCGGTGACCCTGGCCGGCGAGATCGAGGCGGCCGCCGAGACGGCCGCCGACCTCCCGGCCACCGTCCGCATGATCCTGCTGGGCACCGACTCCGCCGCCGGCACGGGGCTGCGGGGCGGTGTCCGATGACCGCACCCCGCACCCTCGTCGTACGTCTGGACAGCGCCGGGGACGTCCTGCTGGCGGGCCCGGCCGTCCGGGCGGTCGCGGCGGGTTCCTCGCGGACCGCGATGCTGTGCGGCCCGCTCGGCGCCCCCGCCGCCGAGGTGCTGCCCGGGGTGGACGACGTCCTCGTCCACGACGCGCCCTGGGTCGGCCTGGAGCCGCCTGCGGTCTCGCGCCGCGACTGCGCGGCCCTGGTCGACGCGGTCCGCGCCGGTCGGTTCGACCGTGCGCTGATCCTCGTCTCGTACCACCAGAGCCCCCTTCCGGCGGCGCTCCTGCTGCGGCTCGCCGGGGTCCCGTGGATCGCCGCGGACAGCGAGGACTATCCCGGCTCGCTGCTCGACCTGCGCCATCGCCGGCTGCCGGGCCGACACGAGGCGGAGGCCGCGCTGGACCTGGCCCACGCGTGCGGCTTCGGGCTCCCGCCGGGCGACGACGGGGCGCTGCGGGTCACCGAGCGGCCCGACACCACGCACCTCACCGGTGCGGAGCCGTACGTCGTGCTGCATCCGGGCGCGGCGGTGCCGGCGCGCGCCTGGAGCCCGGCACGGGCGGAGCGGGCCGCCGCCGCCCTGCACGAGGCGGGCCATCGCGTGGTGGTGACCGGCAGCCGCGCCGAAAAGGCGCTGACGGCCCGCGTCGCGGGGCGGCACGGTCTCGACCTCGGCGGAGCGACCCCCGGTCTGCACACCCTCGCCGGGGTCCTCGGACGTGCGCGGTGCGTGGTGGCGGGCAACAGCGGCCCCGCGCATCTGGCGGCGGCCGTGGGCACCCCGGTGGTCTGTCTGTTCGCGCCGGTGGTCCCCGCCGAGCGCTGGCGCCCCTTCCGGGTGCCGCAGGTGCTGCTCGGCGACCAGAACGCCCCCTGCGCGCTCAGCAGGGCGAGAACGTGCCCGGTCGAGGGACATCCCTGCCTCGACGCGGTGAGCGATGCCGAGGTGATCGCGGCGGTGGCCGCGCTCCTCGGCCGACCGGCTCCCGGTGCCGCTCCGGTCCGACCGGAGGACGCGTACGGGACGGAGCGAGGAGCGACCGTATGAACATCCTCCTGTGGCATGTGCACGGTTCCTGGACGACCGCGTTCGTCCAGGGCCCCCACACCTATCTGGTCCCGGTCACACCGGACCGGGGAGCCGACGGGCGGGGCCGGGCCGAGACCTTCACCTGGCCGTCGGCCGTGCGCGAGGTCCCACCGGAGCAGCTCGCGGACACGCCGGTGGACCTGCTCGTGCTCCAGCGGCCGCACGAGGAGGAACTGGCCACCCGCTGGCTCGGCGGCCGCCGCCCCGGGAAGGACGTGCCGACGGTGTACCTGGAGCACAACGCCCCGCGCGGCGACGTGCCCGACACCCGGCATCCGGCGGCCGACCGCCGGGATCTGACGCTCGTCCACGTCACCCACTTCAACCGGCTGTTCTGGGACAGCGGTTCCACCCGCACCGCCGTGATCGAGCACGGCATCGTCGACCCGGGCCACCAGTACACCGGCCGTCTGCCGAGGGCCGCGGTGGTGGTCAACGAGCCGGTCAGGCGCCGCCGTTACGTGGGGACGGACCTGCTGCCGCTGCTGGCCGAGGCGGCGCCGCTCGATGTCTTCGGCATGCGGACCGAGGGGCTCGCCGCCCATCTCGGCCTCACCCCCGACCGCTGCCGCACGGCCGATCTCCCCCAGGAGCGCCTGCACGGCGCCATGGCCGAACGCCGTCTGTATCTGCACCCGGTGCGCTGGACCTCCCTCGGGCTCTCCCTCCTGGAGGCCATGCATCTGGGCATGCCGGTGGTGGCGCTGGCCACCACGGAGGCCGTCGAGGCCGTCCCCGCCGGCGCCGGGACGCTCTCCACCCGCCCGGAGGTCCTCGCGCGGGCGGCCCGGCACTACCTCGCCGAACCGGAGGCGGCCGCCCAGGACGGTGCCCGCGCCCGGCAGGCGGCCCTCGAACGGTACGGCCTCAAACGCTTCCTGGACGACTGGGAGCGCCTCATCGCGGAGGTACGGTCATGACATCCTGCTCCTCGCTCGACGGCCGCCCCCTGGCCCTCGCTCTCGTCTCGGAGCACGCCAGCCCGCTCGCGACCCTGGGCGGAGTCGACGCCGGCGGCCAGAACGTGCACGTGGCCCAGCTGGCCGGGGCGCTCGCCGACCGCGGCCACCGCGTGACGGTGTACACGCGGCGCGACGACCCGGACCTGCCGGACCGTACGCCGCTGCGGCCTGGCGTCGAGGTGCACCATGTCCCCGCCGGTCCCGCGGAACCGATATCGAAGGACGAACTCCTGCCGTACATGCGCGAGTTCGGGCGCTATCTGGCCGGCCAGTGGCGGGCGCGCGCGCCCGACGCGGTGCACTCGCACTTCTGGATGTCGGGGCTCGCCGCGCTGTGGGCGACGCGGGAGACCCCGGTCCCGCTGCTGCACACGTACCACGCCCTCGGCACGGTCAAGCGGCGGAACCAGGGCCGTGCGGACACCAGCCCGCCCGCCCGTGTCGCCTGCGAGACCGACGTCGGTACGGGGTGCGACCGGGTGATCGCCACCTGCCGGGACGAGGTCGACGAACTGGCCGCCATGGGTGTTCCGCGCGGCAAGGTCGACATCGTCCCGTGCGGCGTCGATCCCGAGGTGTTCCGCCCGGACGGTCCGGTCGCCCCGCGCGGCGCCCACCCGCACCGGCTGCTGCAGCTGGGGCGGCTCGTGCCGCGCAAGGGAGCCGCCGTGTCGATCGCGGCCCTGGCCCGGCTGCGGACGGCGGAGCTCCTGGTCGTCGGCGGCCCGCCCCCCGACCGGCTCGACGGCGATCCGGAGGTACGGCGGCTGCGCGCCCTCGCGGGGGAAGCGGGCGTGGCGGACCGCGTCCGCTTCCTCGGCGGAGTGCCGACCGCCGAGGTGCCCGCCCTGATGCGCAGCGCGGACGTGGTGCTCTGCCCGGCGGACTACGAACCCTTCGGCATCGTGCCGTTGGAGGCCATGGCCTGCGGACGGCCGGTCGTCGCGAGCGCCGTGGGCGGCCAGCTGGACACCGTCGCCGACGGCGTCAACGGGCTGCTCGTGCCGCCGAAGGACCCCGCGGCGCTCGCCGCCGCGGTGACCGTGATGCTCGCCGATCCCGCCCTGCGCACCGCCTACGGGAAGGCCGGCCGCCGACGCGTCCTCGAACGGTTCTGCTGGGCGCGGGTGGCGTCCGCCACGGAGGCGTCGTACCGCACGGCGCTCGCCGCGCGCGTCCCCGTCGCGGGAGCGCTCTGACCGCCCGCGGCGGCAACCCGGCCCGGTGGCCGGACCGCCGTCGGAGTCACGAAGCCGGAAGGAGGTGCGGCAGGCGCTCGGCGAAGCGCCCGGCCGGCACACCATGAGCGAATCACACACGTACGAGACCGCCCAGCGCCACTGCCGGTCGCTCCAGGCCGCGGTGGAACGCCTGCGCCACGGGGAGCTCGGGCGGCTCGCGCGGTGGGGCGACCGTCTCGCCGAGGTACTCCCCGCGGGCGGCCGACTGCTCGCGGCGGGCAACGGTGGCAGCGCCGCCCAGGCTCAGCACCTCACGGCCGAACTGGTCGGGCGCTACCGGGAGGAGCGGCCCGCCTACTCGGCGATCTCGCTGCACGCGGAGACGTCGAGCGTCACCGCCATCGGCAACGACTACGGGTTCGAGCACGTCTTCGCCCGCCAGGTCGCCGCGCACGGCCGCACCGGCGACGTCCTGATGCTGCTGTCGACCTCCGGCCGCAGCGCGAATCTGCTCTCCGCCGCCATGACCGCCCGCTCGACCGGGCTCGCTGTCTGGGCCCTCACCGGCCCGGGGCCCAACCCCCTGGCCGAGGTGGCCGACGAGGCGCTGTGCGTCGACGCGGCCACGACGGCGACCGTCCAGGAGGCGCATCTGGTCGCGGTCCATCTGCTCTGCGAGTTCTTCGACGCGGCGGTCGCGGCGGAGGCGTCCGCCCAGGGCGCGCGGCCGCCGGTCAGGGCGGAGGGGCCGCCGTCCTCCCCGGCCCCGGCGCCATCGGGGGGCCGGGGCGGCCACAACGGCGTGCCGCACGATCCCGGCGTCCCCGCGGTCCCGATCCTCCGGAGGTCGCCGTGAACACGTCCGGACCCCTCGTCGTCGTCGGCGACCTCCTGCTCGACCAGGACATCGAGGGCGCGGCCACCCGGCTCGCCCCCGACGCCCCCGTCCCCGTCGTCGACGTGGCCGGGGAGCGGTCCCGGCCCGGCGGTGCCGGACTCGCCGCCTTCCTGGCGTCGCGGTACCGCGACGACGTCGTCCTGATCACGGCGCTCGGCCGGGACCCGGCCAGCGACACCGCGCGCCGCGCGCTGAACGGCCGGGTCGCACTGGCGCGGATCCCGCTGGAGGGCACCTTGCCCGTGAAGACCCGCGTCCTGGCCGGCGGCCGCCCCCTGGTCCGGATCGACCGAGGCGGCGGTACGCCGGGTCGGCCGGGCGAGCGGGCACTGGCCGCTCTCGCGTCCGCCCGGGCGATCCTGGTAGCGGACTACGGCCGCGGCACCGCGGACGTGCTGCGTGCGGCGCTGGCCGCGGCGGCCCCCCGCGTGCCTCTGGTCTGGGATCCGCACCCCCGGGGCGGCCCGCCCGTGCCGGGGGCCCGTCTGGTCACCCCCAACGCGGCCGAGGCGAGCACGCTCAGCGCCCTGGCCGGCGCCTCCCTGCGCGCCCACGCCGATCGGGGCGCCGATCTCGCCGAGCGGTGGGCCGCGGGCTCCGTCGCCGTCACGCTCGGCGAGCGGGGCGCGCTCCTCGCCCGGCCCGGTGCGGCGCCGGTGCTCGTCCCGGCGCCGTACCGCGCCGAGGGCGACCCGTGCGGAGCGGGCGACTGCTTCGCCGCGGCGGCGGCCGCCGCGCTGGCCGACGGCGCCCTGCCCGAGGAGGCGGTCGCCCGCGCGGTCGCCGAGGCGGCGGCGTTCGTGAACGCGGGCGGCGCGGGCGGTCGGGGGCTGTGGGAACCGGCCGACGCCCCCGAGGCCGAACGCCCGCTGCCGCGCGACGCGTTCGAGCTGGCCCGAGAGGTCCGCGCGCGCGGCGGCACGGTCGTGGCCACCGGCGGATGCTTCGACCTGCTGCACGCCGGGCACGTGGGACTGCTCGAGAACGCGGCACGGATCGGGGACTGCCTGATCGTGTGCGTGAACTCGGACGCGTCGGTGGCCCGGCTCAAGGGCCCGGGGCGGCCGCTGAACCCGCTCGCCGACCGCGTCCGGGTGCTGAGCGCCCTGGGCAGCGTCGACGCGGTCGTCGCCTTCGACGAGGACACGCCCGTACGGCTCCTGGAGTCACTGCGCCCCGATGTGTGGGTCAAGGGCGGCGACTACGCGGCCGACGACCTGCCGGAGGCCGAGGTCCTGCGGAAATGGGACGGCCAGGCGGTCGTGCTGCCCTACCTCGACGGCCGTTCCACGACGTCCCTCGCCGACCGGGCCGCCCGGGCGGCGACCTCCCCGCCACCGTCGGCCGCGCGATGACGGCCCGGGAGGAAGCGATGCCCCTGGGCGAAACCGCCCGGCGCGCCGACGCGCCGTACGAGAACGGCGAGGCGCCGTACGGGGACGGTGCGGGGCCGTACGAGCGCGGCGGGCAGCGGCCGGCGGTGCTGGTGCTGCGGGCGCTCGGTCTCGGCGACCTGCTGACCGCCGTGCCCGCGCTGCGGGCGCTGCGCCGGGGATTTCCCCGGCACGAGATCGTCCTCGCCGCCCCCGAACGGCTGGCGGAGGTCGCGCGGGCCACCGGCGCGGTGGACCGGCTGCTGCCGACGCACGCCCCGGGGCGCGAGGTCCCGGCCGCCCTGGAGTGGCGGGGCCCGCCGCCCGACCTTGCGGTCGATCTGCACGGCTGCGGCCCGCTCAGCCACCGGCTCCTCCAGCGGCTGGCGCCGGGCGGGCTCTGGGCGTTCGGCCATGCGGAGCTGCCGGGCGTCGCTGGCCCGCGGTGGCGCCCGGACGAGCACGAGAGGGAACGCTGGTGCCGGCTGCTGCGCTGGTACGGCCTCGACGCCGACCCGGACGAGCTGCGGATCCCGCCGCCGCCCGTCGCCTCGCCCGTGCCGGGCGCCGTGGTGATCCATCCGGGGGCGGACGCCCCTGCCCGCCGCTGGCCCGTCGACCGGTTCGCCGCCGTGGCGGCGAGTGTGCGGGAGGCGGGGCACCCGGTGGTGGTGACGGCGGGGCGGGGCGAGGGGCCGCAGGCCCGGGCCGTGGCGGAACGGGCGGGGCTGCCCGCCGCGTCGGTGATCGGGGGGCGCGACGACGTGCCCTTCCCGGAGCTGTGCGCGCTGGTCGCGACGGCGCGCTGCGTGGTGGTGGGCGACACGGGCCTGGCCCATCTCGCCTCGGCCCTGGGGACCCCGTCCGTGGTGCTGTTCGGGCCGGTGGCGCCCCTGCTCTGGGGTCCGCCCGTGGGCGGCCCCCACCGAGCGCTGTGGCGCCCCTCCCCCGGCGACGACCCGCTGCGGCCGGGCGACGCGCACGGCCCGGTGCCGGACCCGCGGCTGCTGCGCATCACGGTCGAGGAGGTACGGCGGGCGGTACGGGCCCTGACCGCCGACCCCGGCCTGGGGGCCGGCCGGGCGCCCGCGAGGGCGCTGCCGTGAGCGTCCCGACCCGCCCTGGGGCCGCCGTCCCCGGGGGCCGGGCGGGGCGGCGTCGGTCAGACGGCGGTGCTCACCTCGGGGCGCGTGGTGGGCGCGTGCGCCTTCACCGTCAGGACCTCTGCGATCGGGGCGTCCACGACCGGCGCGATCCGCACGGGGGCGGTGCGGCGCCGGCGCGTGAGCAGGGCGGTGCCGACGGTGGCCGCGACGACCAGGCCGCCGGCCACGAGGGCTCCCCGTACCCCGAGGAGCTCCATCAGGAGCCCCAGCGTGGGGGGCGCCGCGAGGCCCCACAGCGTACGGATGCTGTTCCAGGCGCCGAGCACCCGGCCGCGCAGGTGGGGCGGCGGGTCGGTCTGCAGGACGGTGTTCTGCGCGGTGTCCGCGACGGACTCGGCCACGGCCATGGGCAGGACGAGGACGAGCAGCACGGCCACCGACGGCGCCACGCCCGCGAAGATCTGGAGCAGCGCCCCGGCGAGTGTCAGGAGGGCGACCAGCCGCACGCCCGGCCGGTGCAGCCGGGCGCCGAGGACCGCGCCGACGATGCCGCCCACGGCCAGCACGGTGGCGACCGTGCTGAACGTGCCGGCGTCGCCCGCGAGGGGGCCGGTGACGAGGACCACCAGGGTGAGCGAGTAGTTCCGGCCGAAGAGCGCGCTGACGGCGTTGAGGCCGGCGAGGGCGACCAGGCGCGGGCGGCGGGCGAAGAAGACCAGGCCCTCGCGCATGCCGCCGGTGGAGGCGGGAGGGGACACGGTCAGGGTGGCGGCGGCCTTCTCCGCCACCGCCGGCTCCTCGCGCCGTACGGGCTTGAGGAAGGGGATCACACAGGCGACGAAGAGGAACGACAGCCCGTTGGCGACATAGGCGGCGGCCGTGCCGAGGACCCCGACCGTCACGCCGGCGAGCGCAGCTCCGACGAGCCGCCCGCCGCTGTGGGCGAGGGAGCCGACCCCGATGGCCGAGGGCACGTCCTCGGTACGGACCAGGTCGTTGCCGAGCAGCGAGCAGGCGGGGCCGTCGACCGTGGCGATGAGACCGGTGAGGGCCGCCAGGCCCAGGAGCACGGGCAGGCTCAGCTGGTCGAGCGCCACGAGCACGGCGGTGAGGGCGGCGACGGCGGCGAGCAGCGCCTGGCCGACGGCGGCCGTGAGCTTCCTGGGCCAGCGGTCGACGATCGCCCCGCCGAGCGGTCCGAGGAGCAGGCCGGGAGCGGCCTGGACGGACATGGAGAGGCCGGTCGCGGCGGCGGACCCGGTGATCTGGAGCACCAGCAGGTTCTGGACGGTGAGCTGCATCCAGGTGCCGGCGTTGGAGACGAAGTTCGCGACGGCCCACCAGCGCATGCTGCGGCCGCGCAGCGAGCGCCAGGGCGAACGGTCGTTCTGAGCGTCTCGGGGAGTGGCGGCGGGAGCGGAGGCCGGGTGGGCGGCGGGAGCGGCGCCGGGCGGGGGCGGCGTGACGGACGAGGGCGGCGTGGAGGAAGACACAGGAGTACCAGGGAGGCGCGCGGCGGCGCGGACGGGGGAGGCGGCAGGGACCCGCCGTGCCTCCCCGTGTGCCGGAGTGACGTTCCGCGAGCGCTCGGCTCTGAGCGGCGGGGCGGTCCCGGCGACCATCGTGGCAGACGGTTCTGGAGAAGCGTTCCGCCGATCGCGCGGGGCCGCGCGGGCGGGGTCCGCGAGGGGCCCGACGCCCTTGTGCGGCAAGGGTGTCCGCGCTTCTGGTGGGCTTGCTCACACCGGTCGCGAACGGCCGGTCCGGGCAGTCCGGGCGAGACGCGCGCCACAGGCCCCTGGAGCCCCGCACGGGGACCCGGTCCCATGACGCGGTTGGGCCCGGCGGCGTAATCCGGCGCGCTGGGAAGCGCCCCACGTACGCACAGTGAAGGAAGTCGAGAGCCGGTGGCACACCGGGCACCGGTCTCGGAGATCACACCGGAGGGAGAGCGATGAACAGCGGGGTACAGGTCGAGCTGGACGGAAAGCAGGCACTGGTCACCGGCGGCGCACGAGGGCTCGGTGCCGCGATCGTGCGGCGGCTCGCGCAGGCCGGGGCGTCGGTCCTGGTCGCGGACGTACGTCAGGATCTCGCCAAGGAGCTGTGCGAGAGCCTGCTCGCCGAGGGGTGCCAGGCGCGGCCGGTCGTCCTGGACGTCAGGGACGCGGAGGCGGTGGCCGAGGTCTTCCGGGATCTGGACGACGCCGGCGAGGCCGTGGACATCCTGGTCAACAACGCCGCCGTCGACGTCACGAAGGCCGTGGAACAGCTGACGGCCGAGGAGATGACCCGGGTCATCACCACCAACCTGCTCGGCCCGATGTACCTGTGCCGCGAGGGTTACCGGCGCATGGTGGCGCGGGGCGGCGGACACATCGTCAACATCCTTTCGACGGCGGCGATCCGCACATGGACCGAGGCGGGTCCGTACGCCGCCGGGAAGACCGGACTGCGCACCTTCACGCACACGCTGTTCAAGGAGGCGCAGCGCGACTGCCCCGGCATCGGCATCACGGGGGTCGTCGCCGGCGGTATGGAGACCGCGTTCATCCTGGACCGCTTCCCGGACGCGGACGTGTCCCTGCTGCAGAGTCCCGAGATCGTGGCGGACACCGTGATGTACGCCCTGTCGGTGCCGCCGGGAAGCGCGGTCGCCGAGGTGGTGGTGGTGCCGCGACGCGAGCCCTCCTGGCCCTGAGCGGCCGGCCGCTCGACATCCGACCCGACCGATCGCCCGACCGATCGACGGAATCTCTCCTGGAGGAGGCGCCCCTCATGGCCGACACACTCGGCTTCAGTCCGACGACAGCGATCGTGACCGGTTCGGATTCCGGCATCGGCCGCGCCGTGGCGGTGCGGCTGGCCGAAGACGGCATGGACATCGGGATCACCTGGCACAGCGACGAGGAGGGCGCGGCCGCCACGGCCGACGAGGTGCGCGCCCGGGGGCGGCGGGCCGTGGCCGCGCACCTCGACCTCGCGCGGCTGCCGGAGGCGGCCGACGTGATCGATCTGCTCGCGGAGGAGCTCGGCGGGATCGACGTGCTGGTCAACAACGCCGGAACCGGTACGGCGACGCCCTTCCTGGATCTCGATCTCCCCCTGGTCCGGCACGTCCTCGACGTGGATCTCGTGGGACCTCTGCTCTGCTCGCAGCGCGCGGCACGGCGCATGATCGCCCAGGGGGGAGGCGGCCGGATCGTCAACGTCACGTCCGTCCACGAGCACCAGCCGCGGGTCGGCGCGGGCCCGTACTGCGCGGCCAAGGGCGGGCTCGGTCTGCTCACCCAGGTCATGGCGCTGGAGCTGGCGGAGCACGGCATCACGGTCAACTCGGTCGCTCCGGGCGAGATCGCCACGCCGATGACCGGCCAGGAGGACGAGAACGTTCTCGCCGCGTCCCGGCCGGGCATCCCGCTCGGCCGGCCGGGGGACGCCCGCGAGGTCGCTGCCGTGGTCGCGCTGCTGGCGGGCCGGGAGTCCTCGTACGTGACGGGGGCGTCGTGGACGGTCGACGGCGGGATGCTGCGGATGGGACCGATGGCGGGCTCGCACCTGGACAGCGACGACTGGCGCAGGCCCTGACGCACGCGCCGGTGTTCCGCCCCGCGCGGTACGGGGGCGGAACACCGGGTCAGGGTTCGTCCGGGATCAGGGCCGGGTGGGGCGCGGCGTCAGTCCGCCGCTTCCTTGTTGACCTCCGCCGGGGAGTCGTACTCCTTGTCCGGCAGCCTTTCGAGCGCTTCCTTGACCTCCCGGTCGGCGTGGTTGCGGGACGCCCTGTCGACGATGTCCTTCTTCGAGGCCGGGTAGTTCATCCCGGACAGGGCCTTCTGCATGGCGATGGGGTTCACGTTCATACCGGGCAGGTACCCATCGAGGGGCGGACAAACATAGACATTCGGTGCGGTCTGTGGAGTCTCGCCGTACTCGATGAGGAGACGCGTGGCGTACGCGGTACGGGGCGCGGGGTACGCCGGGGGGGTCGGCCGGTGGTGCGCCGCGGCGCTCAGTCCAGCAGGCGCAGGACCGCCCGTTCCACCGCCCCCTGGGTGGCGGGCCGGCCGAACACCCCGTCCTCGCCGAGGCGGTCGAGCGCCGCCGCGACGGTGACGCCGTCCTCGTACCGCTCGACGACGGCCGGGGCGATGTAGGAATTACGGCAGACCGCGGGCGTGTTGCCGAGGTAGCCGCTGACCTCCCGCACGGCCCGGCTCACCGCCTTGGCGCGCGCGGTCCGTGACTCCCTGGCCGCCGGTTCGGAGACGGCGAGGGCGACGGCCGCGAGGACGGTGGCGTGCCAGGTACGGAAGTCCTTGGCGGTGATGTCGCTTCCGGAGCGCTCGCGCAGATAGGCGTTGAGCTCGTCGGCGCGGACGTCGTGCCACGCTCCGCTCTCCCAGTAGGCGAAGAGATGGTCACCGCCGCCGCGCCGCCGGAGCAGGGCGCGCAGGACCTCGCAGGTCGGGGCGTCGGCCAGGGCGTGGGTCTGCTGACGGCCGGACTTGGCGGGATAGCTCAGGAAGACCTCGCCCCGGGCGCACCGCGCGTGTTCCCGTCGCAGGGTGGTGAGTCCGTAGGAGTCGTTGTCGCGCCGGTAGCCCTCGCCGCCGACCCGGAAGAAGCCGAGGTCGAGCAGGCGTGCCGCGCAAGCGAGGACCCGCTCGCGGCACAGACCCTTCCGGGCCAGGTCGGCGGCGATCCCCTCGCGCAGCCTCGGCAGGCTGCGCGCCACCTCCCGTACGTGCGCGTGCTTCGTCTCTTCCTGCCGTCGGCGGAACGCCTCGTGGTACAGGTACTGGCGGCGTCCCGCGGCGTCCGTCCCGGTGGCCTGGATATGGCCGTTGGGCCACGGGCACACCCAGACGTCCTCCCATGCCGGCGGGATGACCAGCGCCTTGACGCGCTCCTTGGCCTCGTCCGACAGGGGCCGGCCGTCGGCGTCCAGGTAGCGGAAGCCGCGGCCGTGGCGTACCCGTCGCCACCCCGGCCGGGAGGGATCGCTCGTCCTCAGTCGCACCTCTCCACTGTGCCCGCTCCGGCCCGGTTCAGGCGCACTTCGGTGCCTCCGTCAGCAGGCGCGGGCCGCCTCCAGCAGGTGGTCGCGGACGAGGGCGACATGGGGGTTGTCCCAGGAACCGGGGCGTCGCGCGAGGAAACTGGTGTTGATGGGCGGGTCGGCCGGGTCGTGGAGCAGCACCAGCTCGCCGGAGGCGAGTTCGCCGGCGCAGAGGTAGCGCGGCAGGACGCTGAATCCACTGCCGCCGACGACCGCCGCCTTGACGGCGCGCAGATCGGGGACGGTGACGGCGGCGTGGGCGGACAGCCGGCGGCCGAAGACGTGCCGCCAGTAGCGGCGGACGATGGGAAGGTCCTCGGCGTACGAGATGAGCGGGACGCCGGACAGCGCCGCGGGGCCGTCGGCGGCGATCCGGTCCGGGCCGCCGATGCGCCGCGCCCAGGCGTCGGTGGCGACCAGGACGAACTCCTCGTCCGTGAGGGGCACCGAGTCCAGGGAGCGGCCCCGGGGCCGGACGGTGGAGACCACCAGGTCGTGCCGGCCGGCACGCAGCTCCTCCAGCAGGTCGTCGGTCAGCCCGAAGGCGATCCGCACCCGGACCCCTCGCTCCGTCAGGGGCGCCAGTCGGGGGAGGACGCAGTACGAGAGGAACTCGGCGGGGCCCGCCAGGTGGACGGGTGCGACGGTCCGGCCGCCGCCCGGCCGGCCGTCGCCCAGGGCCGCGCCGAGGGCGTCCATCGGCTCCGCGATCCGGGAGACCAGTTCGTCGGCGGTGGGCAGGGGCCGGACCCCGCGCGGCCGGCGTTCGAAGAGCTCCCGGTTCAGCTGCCGTTCCAGGGCCTGGATCCGGGTCGTCACGGTGGACTGGGAGAGACCGAGCAGAGGGGCGGCCGCGGTGAAGGACCCCGACCGGTACACCGCGAGGAAGGTACGCAGCAGATCGAGGTCGGGGGGCGCCGCACCGACCGGCGGCGGTGTCGTCCTCCCCCTCCCCTCGTCCTGGCTCGTCCTACGGCTCACTCCGGGAGCCTATCGGGGTGCCCGCCGGGGTGCCGACGGCGTCACGCCAGCCTCTTGACCACCTCGGCGGCGAGGGGCGCGGAGGAGGCGGGGTTCTGGCCGGTGACGAGGTTGCGGTCGACGACCACGTGCGGGGCCCAGGGCTCGCCCGCCCGCACATCGACGCCGGCCTCGGTGAGGCGGGTCTCCAGCAGCCACTCGGCCCGGTCCGCGAGGCCGCCCTGCGTCTCCTCGGCGTTGGTGAACGCGGCGACCTTGTAGCCGGCGAACGCGTTCGTCCCGTCCTCGGTGGTGGCGGCGAGGAGCGCGGCGGGGCCGTGGCAGACGACCGCGAGCGGCTTGCCGGAGGCCAGGGCGTCGGTCAGGATCCGGCCGGAGGTCCGGTCGACGGCGAGGTCCTCCATGGGTCCGTGGCCACCGGGGTAGAACACGGCCGCGTACTCGTCGACGTCCACGTCCTCCAGCGCGATCGGGTCCCGCAGCTCGGCGATCTCGGCGAGCGCGCGGGCGACCTTGTCGGCGCCCTCCTGGCCGCCGTTGACCTCGGCCGTCAGGCTGCCCTTGTCCACGGTCGGTACGACGCCGCCGGGGGTGGCGACGACGATCCGGTGGCCGGCGGCCTTGAACGCCTCGTAGGGGGCGACGACCTCTTCGGCCCAGAATCCGGTGGGGTGCTTGGTGCCGTCGGCGAGCGTCCAGTGGTCGGCGCCGGTCATCACGAAAAGGATCTTCGACATGAGGGGGTTCTCCGAGGAGTGGGGCGGGCCCGGTGGGGCCCGCGGGCGGAAGTCCGGGTCGTCAGCGCTGCGATGCCCTCGACACTAGGACGTGCGAAGGCGGGGTTCCAATGGAGAACCCGATGCCTGCCATGGGAAGACCAATGGCTCCCCGTGGAGGACCCGGGCGAGTGCCCGGGAGGAGCCGCCGTCGGCGTGCGGCGGCGGGCGGCGGGCGGCGGGCGGCGGGCGGCGGCTCACGGTTGCTCGTCGGCGTCCGCCTCCGGCGCGGGTTCCGGCTGGGCGGCCTGGGTCTGGACGCGGCGGCCGACGACGGCCGCCGCGGCGAGT
>NZ_JBSFTU010000008.1:0-170569 GCF_053591435.1 Streptomyces sp. NPDC003027 | reverse complement strand
GGCACGCCGTAGGCCAGCACCTCCACGACACCACCCAGGGTGTCCCCGTCCTTGTGGGCCTGGTCGATCTCCGCGACCATCGCCTTCGACGCGTCGGCGTCCAGACAGCGCACCGGATCGGCATCCAGCCTCTCGACATCGGAGGGCTTGGGGTACACCCCGTACGGCGCCTTCGCGGCCGCCAGCTCCACCACATGCGAGACGATCTCGATCCCGGCGGCCTCCTTGAGGAAGGACCGCGCGACGGCACCGAGGGCCACCCGGGCTGCGGTCTCCCGGGCGCTGGCCCGTTCCAGGATCGGCCGGGCCTCGTCGAAACCGTACTTCTGCATCCCGGCCAGGTCAGCGTGGCCCGGACGGGGCCGGGTCAGCGGCGCGTTGCGGCCCGTCTCCTTCAGCTCGGCCGGGTCGACCGGATCGGCCGACATCACCTTCTCCCACTTCGGCCACTCGGTGTTGCCCACCATCACCGCGACCGGAGAACCGAGCGAGAGACCGTGCCGGACACCGCCGAGGAAGGTGACCTCGTCCTGCTCGAACTTCATCCGCGCACCACGCCCATAGCCCAGACGCCGCCGCGCGAGGTGGTCCGCCACCAGCTCGGTGGTGACCGGGACACCGGCGGGAAGACCCTCCAGTGTGGCCACGAGTGCGGGGCCGTGCGACTCCCCCGCCGTCAGCCAGCGCAACCTGCTCAAGCGCGCTCTCCCTCAAGGCCGCTGCGGGTGAAGCCGCGGTCGCCGTGCAGCCAGGACACCTGGTCGTACAGCTCCTCCTGCGAGAAGGCGGAGAGCATCCGGTTGCGCTCCACGGCCCGGTCGCCGGCCGGGTGGTAGAGCTCGCTCCCCATCCGCCGGGCGACCAGCTGCGTCCTGCCAGTGCGCTCGCGGCGGGTGGCGTTGAACTTCTCCAGACGCTGCACGATGTCGTCCTCGTCCGCACCGGCCAGCAGGTCCGCGAGGACGACGGCGTCCTCCAGCGCCTGGCAGGCGCCCTGGGCCGCGTACTGGAGCATCGGGTGGGCCGCGTCGCCGACCAGGACGGCCCGGCCGTCGGTCCACCGGTCGACGGGGTCGCGGTCGCACAGCACCCACTCGCGCCAGTCCTCGCCGAGTTCGAGGAGCCGGCGGGCGGTGGCGCCGAGCCCCGGGAACTGCTCCAGGACGTGGTCCCGCGCCGCCGGCCGGCCGGCCACCGGCACGCGCGCGCCGTTGTCCCGCGTCACCGCGAGGTTGAGGAACTCGCCACCGCCGATCATGTAGTGGACGAAGTGCCACTTGGGCCCGGCCCACAGGGTCACGGTGTTCCACCGCAGCTCCTCGGGCACCTTCGCGATCGGGATCACCGAGCGGTAGATGGTGTGGCCCGACACGCGGGGGTCACCGTCACCGAGCATCCGCGCGCGCACGGTGGAACGGATGCCGTCCGCACCGATCAGGGCCGCGCCGGTGAAGGTCCGCCCGTCCGAGGTACGCACGGTCACGCTCCCGGCGTCCTGCCGGTAGCTCTCGACCGCCGCCTCGGGGACGAGTTCGACGCTCTCCAGCGCCTGGCAGGCGGCGAGCAGCGGCTGGTACAGGTCGCCGCGGTGCACCACCGCGTACGGGTTGCCGAAGCGCTCCCGGTAGGCACCGGTCAGCGACATCGCGGCGACCTTCTCGTCCGTGGTGCCGTCCATGAAGCGCAGTTCGTCGATGAAGACCGCCCGCGCGCGCACGCCCTCGCCCACCCCGAGCCGGTCGAGGGCGTGGAAGGCGTTGGGGCCGAGCTGGATGCCCGCGCCGATCTCGGCGAAGGTGTCGGCGCGCTCCAGGACGGTGGCCCGGTGCCCGGCCCGGGCCAGCGACAGCGCTGCCGCGAGCCCTCCGATACCGCCTCCGGCGATCAGTATGTGAGCCATGGTGTGCTTCCGTTCCCTTCCGTACGCGGAGGTGTGCCCCCCGCGTCAGTCAGTAGCTCGGTCGGTCAGTGGGCGGCGGCCGGGAGGGGGTGGCGCGGGAAGAGCCGGTGCAGCTCCGCGTGGAAGCCGGGGAAGGTCTTCGCGACGCATCCGGGGTCGTCGAGGGTGATGCCCTCCGCGTCCAGGCCGAGGACGGAGAACGCCATGGCGATGCGGTGGTCGCGGTGGCAGGCGATCTCCGCCGGTGCGGGCCTGCCGGGGTGGACGGTGATCCAGTCCGGGCCGCTCTCGGTACGGATGCCGAGGGCCCGCAGATTGCCCTCGACGGCGGCGATCCGGTCCGACTCCTTCAGCCGCGCGTGCCCGATCCCCCGGATGGTGAGGGGGGCGTCGGCGAGCGGCGCGATCGCGGCGAGGGTCATGAAGGTGTCGGAGATCTCGCCCATGTCCACCTCGAACCCGCCCCGGAACACACCGGTGCCGGTGACCGTGGTCGCCTCCTCGGTGCTCTCCACCCGGGCCCCGGCGCGCGCGAGCACGTCGGTGAAGCGCAGATCGCCCTGGAGACTGCCGCGGCCCAGACCGGGCACGGTCACGCTGGTGCCGGTGATCGCGGCGGCGGCGAAGAAGTACGAGGCCGTGGAGGCGTCGGGTTCGATCCGCAGGTCGGCCGCGCGGTAGCCCGTCGGGCCGACCGTGAACGCGCCGGGGGCGGCCTCGTCCACCCGGGCGCCGAAGTGCCGCATCAGGGCCACCGTCATGTCGACGTACGGGCGGCTGACGAGATGGGGGACGTTCAGCGTCAGCGGTGCGCGCATCAGCGGGCCCGCCATCAGCAGTCCGGTCAGGAACTGGCTGCTGAGCGTCCCGTCGAGGGGCATCTCACCGCCGTCGAGGCCCTGCGAGCGGACCCGCAGCGGCAGCCGGCCGCCGGCCGCCGTGGTGACGTCGGCGCCCAGCCGCCGCAGGGCGTCGGCGAGGGGAGCGACGGGGCGGGCGGTGAGCTGGTCGGAGCCCTCGAAGCGGAAGTCGCCGTGTCCCACGGCGGCGAACGGCGGCAGGAAACGGGCCGCCGTGCCCGCGTCGGCGCACCAGACGCTCCCGGAGCCGGCCGGCCCGCCGCCGAGGCCGGACACCCGCCACGCGACGTCGTCGGTGTCGCGTTCCACCCGGACGCCCAGTCCGCTCAGGGCGTCGCGGAAGGCGACGGTGTCGTCGCTGACCAGCGGGGCGCCCAGGGTGCTGGTCGAGCCGGCCGCCGCGGCGAGCAGGAGCGCCCTGTTGGTGAGGGACTTCGATCCCGGTATCCGGGCCTGTACAGCGGGAGTTGACGGTATGGCGGTGGTCATCCTTGTCCTACTCTTCACGGCGTGGGCCGAAGCGGGTCATACCTCGGCAGAGGGCCCAGAAGCGCTGGGGTACGGCTGTCGTGGCGCAGGCGTGGAGCACGCGGGGCACGCCGCCAGGCGGCAGGCGGTGGCCGCCCGGCGGGGCGGCAGGAGGCCGGCCGCGTCGCGGACAGGGGAAGACGACGACAGCATCCGGCCTCCTGGCGGAGATCGTGGCAAGGGGGGCGAACCACCTGCCACCGGCGGAGCCCGACTACGTCACCTTTCCGGCCGCGGACGGGTCGGCGGGCGACTCCAGGGCCGCGCCCCGCCCGGCGAGCGCGGCGAGCGCGAACTCGCCCTCGACGGTGGCTTCGACGTCGAAGGCGTACCGCTGCGTCGGCGGGTAGCCGATCAGCTCGGCCGCCCGGGCGGGCAGCGGCGCGGCGGCGGCCTCGGCCGACTCCCACAGGAGCACGGCCCCCCACCGGTTCGTCGCCGCGTCCGAGATCCAGAACTTCAGCCGCAGCCCCAGGACCCGGGCGAAGCGGTCCACCGCCTCGTCGCGCAGGAACTCCCGCAACGACGCGATGGTCTGCTCCGACTCGCTCAGGTCCCACCAGACGACTACCGCACGCATGCGCCGGCCAGCCCTTCGAGCAGCGTGCCGATGATCCGCGGCCCGTCCACGGTCAGCACGGACTCGGCGTGGAACTGCATGGACACGAAACCGGCCGCGCGCAGACCGTGCACCTCGCCGGTCTCCGGGTCACGGCTCACCTCGATCCTCCCGTGCGCCGGGTGCTCGAAGGCGTCGTGCTCGGCGCGGGCGGCGAAGGTGTTGTAGAAGCCGACCCGCTCCCGCCTGCCGAACAGGTCGATCTCGTGCTGCGCGCCCTGGTTCGGCACCGGCCTGCGGGCGAGGTCGAGACCGAGCAGCGTGCTGAGCACCTGGTGGCTCAGGCACACCGCCATGAACGGGCGGCGCTCGTCGAGGAGTTGGGAGACCGCCGAGCGCAGATGGGCGATCTTGGGATGCCGGGTGTCACGCGGGTCGCCGGGCCCCGGGCCCATCACCACCAGGTCGTGCTCGTCGAACCGGTACGGCTCGTCGAAGCGCCGGACACTCACCTCGCAGCCCAGCGAACGGATCTGCTGGGCGATCATCGCGGTGAAGGTGTCCTCGGCGTCGATCACCAGGACCCGCCGGCCCGCCAGCGACTCGACCGCGCCCTCGCGCGACCCGGTCTCCCTGAGCCAGAAGTCGGCGATGGCCGTGTTGCGCTCGTCGAGCGCCTCGCGCACGGCGGGATGGGCACCGAACCGGATGGGTTCGGGGTCCCCGAGCGCCGCGAGCAGCCCGGCGGCCTTGGCGCGCGTCTCGTGCACCTCGGAGGTCGGATCGGAGTGCCGTACGAGCGTGGCGCCCACCCCGATCCGCATCGTGCCCTCGGCGTCGATGTCGGCGGTGCGGATCAGGATCGACGAGTCCAGGGTGCGACCGCCCGCGGCGTCCCGCCCGATCAGGGCGGCCACGCCGCTGTAGTAGCCGCGCCCCTGGGGTTCGTAGCGGCTGATCACCCGGGCGGCGCTCTCCAGCGGTGAACCGGTCACCGTCGGCGCGAACAGCGTCTCCCGCAGGATGTCGCGCACATCGCGGTCGGTACGGCCCTCGATGAAGTACTCGGTGTGCGCCAGGCGGGCCATCTCCTTCAGATACGGGCCCACCACCTGCCCTCCGTCGGGGCAGATCCGGGCCATCATCTTCAGTTCCTCGTCGACGACCATGTACAGCTCGTCGGCCTCCTTGCGGTCGGCGAGGAAGTCCATGACACCGTCGAGGTCGGCACCGCCCGCCGGATAGCGGTAGGTGCCGCTGATCGGGTTCATCACGGCGGTGCCGTCGTGGACGCTGATGTGCCGCTCCGGAGTGGCGCCCACGAAGGTCCGGTCGCCGGTGTGCACGAGGAACGTCCAGTACGCCCCCGACTCCCGCTGGAGCAGCCGGCGGAAGAAGGACAGCGCCGCGGGCACCCCGAAGCCGGGGAGCTGGGCGACGAACGAGCGCCGCATGACGAAGTTGGCGCCCTCGCCGGTGCCGATCTCGTCCGCGACGACCCGCCGGACGATGTCGCCGTAGGCGTCGTCGTCCACGTCGAAGTGGCCGTCGGTCCACTTCACCGGCTCGTCCGGCAGCAGCGGCAGCGCTTGCCGCAGCGGCACGGCGGCCTGTTCGCGCACCGTCATGGCCAGCAGCGGCGCACCGTCGTCCGGGGCGGCGAAGCCCCGCTCGGCGAGCTGGCGGTACGGGATGAGGGTGAGCACCTCCGAGCGCGCGGCGGCGTCCGTCCGCTCGGGCAGGTCCAGGTCGGCGAGGGACGCGATCTCCGCCACGTCACCGACCAGCAGTTCCAGGGTGTCCGGGTCGACGGTCTCGGGCCGGTGCAGCAGAGCGAACGCGCCGGCGGAGCCCTCCAGGACGCGCGTCAGGAGTTCGTGCGCGCCTTCCAGCCTTGCCATGGTGAATCCTTTCGTCGGCGACGCGCTCAGCGCGCCGCCTCCGCCGCGTCGAGTTCGGTCAGCACGGTCTTGGCGGTCACGACCCGGGCGGCGCGCTGTGCCGCGTAGTCGAGGGCCATGCGGTGGTGGTCGGCCGAGAAGTCGGCCACCGCGTCGGCCACCACGAAGGGCTGGATGTCGTTGGTGAAGGCTTCGACCGCGGTCATCAGCACGCCGACATGCGCGTACACGCCGCAGATCACGAGCTGGTCGCGGCGGTGGAAGCGCATCCGCTCCAGCAGGTCGGACTTGAAGAAGGCGCTGTAGCGCCACTTCGTGAAGGTCCAGTCGTCACCGGCCGGTTCGAGCGGCGCGACCACCTTGCGGTGCTCGGGGGTGGGTCGCATCCCCGGCCCCCAGAAGTCCTTGAGCAGGCCGCGCTGCTCGGGGGTCATGCCGCCCGGCTGCGCGGTGTAGGCGACCGGGACGCCGAGCGCGGCGCACCGCTCGCGCAGCAGCGCGGCGTTGCCGACCAGGGCGCCACCGGGCTCCTCGGAACGGGGGAACGGCTTGAGGAAGTACTCCTGCATGTCGTGCAGCAGCAGCACGGCGCGCCGGGGGTCCACCGGCCATTCGACCGTGTTGGCCGGAAGGTCGCCCTCCGCGGGCATGGGGTACGACTCGATGGGCGGGATACCGGGCATGGGCCGGTCGTTCCTTTCGTTGCTAGACACCGAGCGTCGCACCGCCGTCCACGGTCAGTTCGTGCAGCGTGACGTGGCCGGCCTGGTCGGAGAGGAGGAAGGCCACGGCCTGGGCGATGTCCTCGGGGCGGGCGACCTTGCCCAGCGGGATGCCGACGCGGTACGCCTCCGGGGAGCCGGCGACGGACGCCTTGGCCGCCGTGTCGGCGGTGTGCATGCCGCGCAGCATCGGTGTGTCGGTGGAGCCGGGCGCGACGACGTTGCAGCGGATGCCGTACGCCGCCACCTCCAGGCCCAGGCATTTGGTGAACGCGGTCGCGGCCGCCTTGGACGCCGCGTACGCCGCCATCTGGGCGCGGGCCGTGCCGGCGGCGTTCGAGGCGACGGTGACGACCGCGCCGCGACGCCGGGGGACCATGCGGTTGACCACGGCCCGGGAGGTGTGGAACACGCCGGTCGTGTTGACCGCGAAGGTGGTCTGCCAGTCCTCGTCGCTCAGCGCCCGCGCCTCGGCCAGCCGGAGCACCCCGGCGGCGTTCACCAGGTGCTCCACCGGGCCGAGGTCGTCCTCGACCCGGGCGACCAGCGCCTCGACGGCGTCGCTCGACGTGACGTCGGCCGGGAAGCCGGTCACGGCGAGCCCCTCGGCTCGCAGCTTGCCGACCGTCGTGTCGAGCCGGTCCGGCGCCAGGTCCACGGCGGCGACGCTCGCACCGCGCTCGGCGAGCAACCGCACCACGGCCTCGCCGATGCCGCCGGCCGCACCTGTCACCAGGGCGACTGTTCCTTCCACGGTTACTACCTCCGTACGGGACGGGTCAGAGGGGGAAGCGGGGCGCGGGGCGCCCGGGTCGCGCGACGGAGCGGTGCTCATCCGCGCCACGCGGCGACGGCCTCGATGGCCTGCCGGGGGTTGAGGCGCGGGTCGCAGAAGCTGAGGTACTTGTCGCCGATGCCGCTGAGGCCGTCGGCGTCGAAGACGCACTCGGTGACGCTCTCCGGGGTCGTCTCCAGGTGCAGGCCCGCGGCGATGCCGCCGCCGGTGTTCACCGCGTCCTGGAACGCCTCGATCTCGCGGACGACGGTGGTCACGAGGCGGGTCTTGAGCCCGCCGGGGCCGGACACGGTGTTGCCGTGCATCGGGTCCGACAGCCACAGCGCCGGGTGGCCCGCCCGGTCCACCGCCTCGACGAGCGCGGGCAGCTTCACGGCCGCGTTGTCGGCGCCCATGCGGGCGATGAGGGTGAGCCGGCCCGGGCGGCGCTGGGCGTCGAGCCGGTCGCACAGGGCCAGGAGTTCGTCGGTCGTCATGGACGGGCCCACCTTGACCGCGACCGGGTTGGAGACCGCGGACAGCAGGGCGATGTGGGCGCCGTCCAGCTGCCGGGTCCGTTCGCCCACCCACGGCCAGTGCGTCGAGGTGAGCAGCAGCGAGCCGTCGGCCTCGCGGCGCAGCATGGGCAGTTCGTAGTCGAGCAGCAGGGCCTCGTGGCTGGTCCACACCGGCACGTCCAGTTCGGACCGGGCCGCGGTGCCGCGCCAGCCCAGGTAGTGCATGGTGTCGCTGGCGGCGCGGTAGCCGGTCAGCAGGTGGGCCGGGTCGGGGCGGCGCAGCTCGGGGTCGGGCTCGGGGCGGTTGACCATGTGGCCCCGGTAGACGGGCAGTTCGGTGCCGCCCACCACCTCGGTGGGCTTCGAGCGCGGCTTGGCGTACTGCCCGGCGATCCGGCCGACGCGCAGGACGGGCTTGCCGGAGGCGAGCTTCATGGTGCCGGCGAGTACGTCGAGCAGCGCGGTCTTGCGCCGTACGTCGTCGAGGTTGGCCTCGGCCGGGTCCTCGGCGCAGTCGCCGGTCTGGATCACCTGCACATGGCCGGCGGCGGCTTCCGCCAGCAGGGTCCGCAGCCGGCGCACCGCCTCGGCGTCCACCAGGGCGGGCATCCGGCCGAGGTCCGTGCGGACCTCTTCGAGCCGCGGGTGCTGGCCCCACTCGGGCTGTTGCAGTGCGGGCAGGGAACGGAGGTGGGACAGAATGTCGGTCATCGGTATCCCTCGGAGGGCGCGCCGGATCGTCTCCGGCTGATGGCGGGCGTGGTGACGGGCGGATGGCGCGGACGCGATCGCGCGTCGCGGTGAGGTCCTGCCCGGCGTCTTCCGTCCTGCGGCGCTCGGATGCGGCGGCATGCCGGCGCGGTAACGAGTCTGGGCGGCGCGGTCCTCGTGGGGACCGCGCCGATCGGGCGAATGCCACTATTGCCGCAGACCGCCCCGCGTCGCAACGGAGGGCCGACTAGTCCGTCAAGTGCCCTTGACCGAGGTCTAGTTGGGGCTGACTGCGCTGTCCGAGGGCCGCTCCTGGTGGCCCCCGTGGTCATGGAAAACGGTCAGGCGGGCAAGGGAAACCCTGCTGGAGATGCCCAACTTGGTGAAGATGTGGCGCAGGTGACTGTCCACCGTGTGCGGCGACACGACGAGATGGGTGGCGACGGCGCGGTTCGTCAGTCCCTCGGACACCAGGCGGGCCACCCGCAGTTCGGCGGGTGTCAGGCTCGCCCAGCCGAGGTGCTGGCCGGACGGATGCTGCTGGGCGCGGCCTGCCGCGCGGGGCGAGCCGGGGACGTTCCTGTGGAGTTTCCGGTAGGGAGCGTTGGCTGCATTCACACGGCCGACCCTGGCCGGACGCGATTGTGGACGCAACGGGCGGCGAGCCACTCTGTCATGTCCTGAAACCGGCGGACTCGCCTCCGCTACAGCGCGTCCAGAGCGCTGTCGACCACATCGAGCAGCGCCTGCCGGTCGTCGTAGACCCGGGCCAGCACACGCAGTCCGTAGTAGGTGCTGAGTACCTGCCGGGCCACTGTCTCGGTGCTCCGTTCCCCGGTGATCTCACCGGTGCGCCGGCCGCGTGCGACGGCCTCGCGCAGCGCCTCCTCCACGGTGGTGAAGTGCCGGAGCACCTCGCGTCGTACCTCGGGGTCCGTGTCGGCCTTCTCGACCGACGCGTTGATGGCGAAGCATCCCGCCGCCTCCGGGTCCGACAGGTCGGCGTCGAGGGCGAGCATGATCAGGTCGCGGAGCCGGTCCTTGACCGGGCCCGGGTTCTCGAGGATGGCGGTCTGCTCGGCGGTGTGCGTCTCGTAGTAGCGGCGCAGGGCCCGCAGGTACAGCTCGCGCTTGTCCCCGAACGTGTTGTACAGGCTCGACTGGCCGATTCCGGTCGAGTCCGCCAGGTCCCGGGTGGACGTCGCCTCGTAGCCCTGCCGCCAGAACGCGTGCATGGCGGCGGTGAGGGCACGTGTCTCGTCGAACTTCCTGGGCCTCGCCATGCTCGCACCCTAAAGGTTTTGGAGCGGTCGCACAAAAAGTCGGGTCGAACTCACGCCACCACCCCGATCGCCTCGATCTCGACCAGCCAGTCCGGGTCGGCGAGGGAGGAGACCTCGACGAAGGACTCGGCGAACGCGTGCGGGGCGAAGTGCTCCGCACGCACCCGCGCGAAGGCGTCCTGGTGCCGGGCGATGTCGGTGACGAACACGGTCGCCTTGACCACGCGGTCCAGACCGGAGCCGGCGTTCTCCAGGACGCGGGCCAGGTGGGCCAGGGCCTGCCGGGCCTGCGCCTCGAAGTCGTCCTTGCCGACGGTGGCCCCGTGGTCGTCGATCGGGGCCTGTCCGGAGACGAAGACGAGGTCACCGACCCGGACGCCGAGCGCGATGCCCGCGTCGGCGTACCAGTCCGGATCGGCGGTGACACGGACGGGCCGCGGTGTGCCCGGCGCCTCGGTCATGGGAATCCTCCTGGGAGCGGTACAGGGTGGCGGGAGCGTGGGCGGCGCTGCTCAGCCGCCCAGCGACTCGCTCACGGCGAGCACCAGCTCGTCGATCGACCGCTGCCCGGTGGCGGTGCCGAAGGAGTCGAAGATGTGGAACGCCCCGGACCACTGGTGGAGCGTGACCGGAACACCCGCCTCGAGAAGCCGCTGTCCGTAGCGGATGCCCTCGTCGCGCAGCGGGTCGTACTCGGCGGTGACGATGTGGGCCGCCGGGAGACCGCTCAGGTCGTCGGCGCGGTTGGGCGCCGCGTACGGCGAGGTCACCCGCTCCTCGTGGCCCTCGCCGAGGTAGTGGCGCCACATCGCCTCGGACTGCGGGGTCGACCACACCGGGGTGTCGTGGAAGCTCCGCGCGGACGGGGTGTCCATCCGGTCGTCGGTCACCGGGAAGGTGAGCACCTGCAGGGCGAGCTGCGGGCCCTTGCGGTCGCGCGCCATCAGGGCGACGGAGGCGGCGAGCGCCCCGCCCGCGCTGCACCCGGCGACACCGAGGCGACCGGCGTCGACCCCCAGCTCGTCGGTGTGCGCGTCGAGCCACCCAAGGGCGGCGTAGCAGTCCTCCGCACCGGCCGGGAAGGGGTTCTCGGGCGCCAGCCGGTACTGCACGCTCACCACGACGACGTCGGCCCGCGAGGCGAACCAGACGCACTGGTTGTGCTCGGTCTCCAGGCTGCCCATGACGAACCCGCCGCCGTGGATCCACAGCAGACCGCCGTGCGGTCCGGCGGTACGCGGGGTGTAGATGCGGACGGCGACGTCAGGGGCGCCTTCCGGGCCGGGGACGAGTCGCTCCGTGATCGTGATGGCGCTGGTGTCGGCCGGCTCCCACTGCGCCTCGAGCTCCTTGAGGGTGGCGCGGGCGACCGGCGGCTCCGCGACGTCGAGGTAGGGGATGTCCTCGACCAGCGGGGCCAGGTCGGGGCGGAGTCGCATGCGGGTGGGTGAAGGCGCGGCGGCGGATCGGCGGGTGGCATCACTCATGGGCTCATCCTCCCGAAGCGGCGGGCGGGTCCGCCGCCGCCGCCCGTCGCCCGTTCCCGCTCTGCGGCCACCGATTGGCGCGGCGACCTGACGTACTGTCGCGGCGGCGGGCGTGCCGTGCCGCTCCCGGAGATTAGCCTCCGCGAATGCACGGATTGACGTCAGACCCGCCGGCCCCGGCCTACGGCGCGGACACGGCGCCCGGTCCGCTTACCCGCTTCGACCGGCTCCTCGGCGGCGTCACGGACGCCGACGCGCTGGTCCGGGCCGCCGCGTGGGCCGCCGGCTGCTGCGCCGGCCTGACCGACCACCACCACGTCCTGCGGAGCAGTCCGGAGGGCCGCCCGCTGGACCCGGGGAAGGCGGCGCCGTCCGCGCGCCGTACGGTCTTCGTCGACGGACACAGCGCGGGTGAGGTGTGGATCGAACGCGCGGGATCTCCCTCGCCCCTCGACGAACCGCTGCTTGAGCGCATGGCGCGCGCCGCCTCCGCGGTCCTGGCCGGCGGCGACGACGTCCCGCCGTCCCCCGGCGCCGAAGAGGCCGAGATGCCCGCGCCCGACCCCTGGTGGCCGCCGGGGCTCGGGGATCCGGCGCTCGTGCAGGCGGTCCTGGCTCCCCGGATGCCCGAGACGGAGCGGTCCCGCGCCCTGCATCTGCTCGGTCTGGCGCCCGTAGGCCTGGTGCGGGCGGCCGCCGTGGTGGTCCCCGAACCGACCGCGCTGCGACCGGCGTTGGCCGCCTGCGCGGCGGCCCTGCACGTGCCGCACGCCCGCGCCGGAAGCGGAGCGCCGCGCGGCGCGCTGTGGCCCACGGTCGGCGCGATCCTGCTGCCCGGCCCGGCGTCCCCCCGGGGCGGGCCGGCCGTGGCACCCCGCGACGTGGCCGTCGGCATCGGCCCGGCGGTCGCCCCCGAGCGGCTGCCGGACTCGTGGTCGCAGGCGCGCCGCGCGGCCCGGTTCGCGGGCCTCGGCCCCACGTGGCCGACGGTGGTGCCCGCCCCCGACCTGGGCGCCCTGGCCCTGCTCGCCGACATCCCGGCGGCCGCCGCGCTCGCCCACCCCGACGTCATGGCCCTCGCCCGTCTCGGCGCCGAACAGGACGGCGCGCAGACGCTGGCGACCCTGGAGGCCGTGTGCCGCACCCGGTCCCTGCGCGAGGCGGCCAAGCTCCTGTCCCTGCACCACAGTTCCGTCGCCCAGCGCGTGGCACGGGCCGAGCGCACCCTGGACATGTCGCTGACCGACCCGTCGGGACGGCAGCGCGTGCAGACGGCCCTGCTGCTGTGGCAGCTGAACGCGCCGGGCAACTGGCGCGGCTGACGGGCGGGTTCGGCCGGGCCCGCCGCGGGCTCGTTTTGGAGCGAGCGCTCCAAAAGGTGCTACTGTCGCGGTGCGGCCGGCGCCAAACCCCCGTCGCCGGCCGCATCCCCCCTTGCCCTGTCAACGCCTTTGGAGGCACTCCATGCCCCTTGCCGTCTATGTACTCGGCTTGGGAATCTTCACCCAAGGCACGTCGGAGTTCATGCTCTCCGGGCTGCTGCCCAACCTCTCCGACGACCTGGGTGTCTCCATCCCCGATGCCGGGCTGCTGATCTCGGCGTTCGCGATCGGCATGGTCGTCGGAGCGCCCCTGCTCGCGGTGGCCACCCTCAGCTGGCCCCGCCGCACCGCCCTGGTGGCCCTTCAGGCCGTCTTCATCGCCGCCCACGTCGTCGGCGCCCTGGCGCCCGGCTACGGCGTGCTGTTCGCCACCCGCGTCGTCAGCGCCCTCGCCTACGCCGGGTTCTGGGGCGTCGCCGTGGCCACGGCCGTCGCGCTCGTCCCCGCGAACGCCAAGGGCAAGGCCGTCGCGGTGGTCGCCAGCGGTCTCACACTCGCCACCATCGTCGGCGTGCCCGCCGGTACGGTCCTGAGCCAGTTCGCCGGCTGGCGGGCCGCCTTCTGGGGCGTGGCCGTGCTCACCCTCATCAGCCTCGTCTGCTCCGTGTTCGCCATCCCGAGCGGCAAGGGCGCCGCGGAGGAGACCCGTACCGTCCGCGCGGAGCTGCGCGCCATGGCCCGCCCGCAGCTCTGGCTGTCGTACACCGTGACCGCGTTCTCCTTCGGCGCCGTCATCGTCACCTTCAGCTACCTCGCCTCGCTGCTCACCGAGGTGACCGGACTCTCCGACGGCTGGGTGCCCGTCCTCCTGGCGCTGTTCGGCGTGGGCGGTCTGCTGGGCATGGTGATCGGCGGCAAGGTCGCCGAGACCTATCCCATCCGTACGCTCGCCCTGGGCACCGGCGTCCTCGTGGCCGCCTCCGCCCTGCTCGCCGTACTGGCGTCCAACACCGTCGCCACCGTGGTCCTGGTCTTCGTCCTCGGCATGGCGGGGTACGTCACCAACCCCATCCTGCAGTCGCGGGTCTTCGTCGTGGCGCCCGGTGCGCCGACGCTGGTCGGAGCCACCAACACGTCGGCGTTCAACGTCGGCAACACCCTCGCCCCGGCCCTCGGCGGCATGGCCATCAGCGCCGGGTTCGGCTTCGCCTCGGTGGCCTGGGTCGGCGCCGCCCTCGCCGCCGTGGGTCTGCTGGGCGCCCTGTGGGCGGGACACCTCCAGTACCGCGGCCGGCCCGCCGGCGGACGCCTGGTCGCCGTGGGCGAGCCGCGTCCGGAGCTGAGCGAGACCCGCGTCTGACGGCTCGTGGGGCGACGGCCCCACACCCCCGAGGCCCCTTGCTCCGGAAACCACAGTGCTCCGGTCCACCGCGTCACCGCGGTGGACCGGAGCACTGTCATGAGGGGGCCGGCCGGAGCCGCCCCGCCGTCCGGGTCAGGACGTGATGCCCCCGTCGATGACGAGGTCGTGGCCCAGGGCGAAGCCCGACTCCTCGGAGGCCAGCCACAGCACGGCGGCCGCGCCCTCCTCCACCGTGCCGATGCGGCCGAGCGGGAACATGCCCTTCGCGCGCTCCACCCGCTCCTCGGGCGTCTCGTTCTCCAGCAGGGACATCGGGGTGTCCATGGAGGACGGGCTGAGCGTGTTCACCCGGATGCCGTCGGCGGCGTACTCGCGGGCCGCGCTGCGACCGAGCGCGGCGATCGCCGCCTTGCTCGCCCCGTAGGCGCCGGCCCCGGGGATGGTCAGGTGCGCGCCCACCACGGACCCCACGTTGACGATGACGCCGCCTCCATGGGCCCGCATGTGGCGGATCTCGTACTTCATCGAGCGCCAGGTGCCCAGCAGGTTGATCTGCAGCGTCCGGGTGAAATCCTCCTCGTCGAGGTCGGCGAGTCCGGCCGGCTCGGGCAGGTGCCCCGCGTTGTTCACCGCGACATCGAGGCCGCCGTGCCGTTCGACGACGGTGGCGACCAGCCGCTCCACATCCGCCTCGACGGCGATGTCGGCGGTCACGAAGCCCGCCGTGCCGCCGTCCTTCTCGATCAGCCGGACCGTCTCCTCCAGGCGCTCGGGCGTGCGCCCGGCGACCACCACGGTGGCGCCCTCGCGGCCGAAGGCCACGGCGGTGGCCCGGCCGATGCCGGAACCGCCACCGGTGACGAGCGCCACCTTGCCGGTGAAGCGACCAGTCATGTTCTCATCCCATCCTCGGTCATCGCGTAGGGGCTGTCCGGCGGTTCGGGGCCGGACATGCGGTGCGCCGCACGGCGCCGTGCCAGGCGTCGTGGCCCGGCCTCGATCCGGCGGACAGTCCCCGGGCGCCCGCGCATGCGTGCGCGCGCCCACCCACCACCATGGCCGCGATATCGGATCCGGCCATCCCGTATTCACGTGAGTGACCTGCCAAAACCCCGTGAACACGTGATGCCCGGAGGAAGGGCCTCCGGGTGGGATGGAGGGTGCACAGACCCGCCGAGAAGGGAAAGCGTGTGAGCTTCGAGGAACTCGAGGGCATCGTCCACATCCCACCGAAGGCCGGGCCGGCCCGCTGGGTGTTCGGTGACCACTACACGATCAAGGCGGACAAGGAGAACACGCACGGTTCGCTCGGTCTGATCGAGGCCCTGGTGCCCCCGGGCGGGGGACCGCCGCCGCACATCCACCACGACAGCGACGAGGCGTTCTACCTCATCGAGGGAGAGCTGGAGATCTCCAACGAGAAGCAGCGCCAGATCGTCGGGGAGGGCGCGTTCGTCTTCGTGCCCCGGGGCAAGACGCACGCCTTCAAGAACGTCGGCGACAAGCCCTGCAAGATGCTCATCATCTTCACCCCCGCCGGCTTCGAGCGCTTCTTCACCGAGCTGGGGGTCGCGGCCGAGGAGGGCGTGCCCGCGCCCGAGGCCTCGCAGTACGCCAAGGATGTCGAGAAGGCCCAGAACATCGTGGCCCGTTACGCGGCGGAGTACGTCTGATGCTCGACGACAAGACGGTGGACGCCTATCTGCGGCGCATCGGCGCCAAGCGGCCCGAGCGGCCCGACGGCCAGGCCCTGGCGCACCTGCACGAACGCCATGTGCTCAGCATTCCCTTCGAGAACATCGACTTCGCCTTCGGCCGGCCCAGTCTGCCCATCGGGCTCGGCGAACCGGCCCTGGAGAAGATCATCGGCCGCAACCGCGGCGGCTGC
Source organism: Streptomyces sp. NPDC003027 (assembly GCF_053591435.1). Lineage (NCBI taxonomy): Bacteria > Bacillati > Actinomycetota > Actinomycetes > Kitasatosporales > Streptomycetaceae > Streptomyces > Streptomyces sp. NPDC003027. Next base: position 154,752 of record NZ_JBSFTU010000008.1, on the reverse strand, counting down.
TGCTACGAACTCAACGGCGCGTTCCACGAGTTGCTGCACGCCCTCGGGTTCGACGTGGCGCCGATGGGCGGCCGGGTGCTGGAGGACGGCGAGCTCGGCCCGGTCCTCGGCCACCTGGCCCTGCGCGTACGGACCGAGGACAGCGAGGATCCCTGGCTGGCCGACGTCGGCTACGGCCGCGCGTTCCGGTTCCCGCTGCGGCTGCGCGCCGGCGCGGTCCAGCCCGACCCGCAGGGGACCTTCGAACTGGTCGAGGCCCCGCTCGGGGACCTGGACCTGTTCCGCGACGGCGAACTGCAGTACCGCCTCGAACCGCGCCCCCGGGTGCTCGCCGACTTCGCGCCCACCATGTGGTGGTTCCGCAGCGCGGACGAGTCCCCCTTCCTGGCCCGCCAGGTGTGCTCGATGCCCACGCCCGACGGCCGGGTCACCCTCAGCGGCCGCACTCTGACCCGTACCGAGAACGGTGTGCGGACGCAGGAGGAGCTGGCCGACGACGCGGCCGTCTTCGCCGCCTACCGCACCTGGTTCGGCATCGAACTCGACGCACTGCCCGGCAGCCAGACCGACGGAGAAACCCCATGCAGCACGTGAACGGCCTCATCGACGTCCACCACCACGCCATCCCGCCGTCCTACGCCGCGGCGCTCGGCGACCGGGTCGCCATCCCCGGCGTCGACTACCCCACCTGGAGCCCCGAGGCGAGCCTGGAGGTGATGGACGGCCACGGCATCGCCGCGTCCGTCCTGTCCATCACCGCACCGGGCGTCAGCTTCGTCGACGGAGACCGAAGCCGCCGGCTGGCGCGCGAGGTCAACGAGTACTACGCCGCGCTCATCGCCGAACACCCGAGCCGCTTCGGCGCGTTCGCCATCCTCCCGCTGCCGGACGTGGCCGCGGCCAAGGACGAGCTCGCCTACGCGATCGACCACCTCGGTCTCGACGGCGTCGGCATGCTCACCAGCTACGGCAACCGCTACCTCGGCGACCCCGAGTTCGAGCCGCTGCTCGCGGAGATCGCCGAGCGCGGCCTGCCGGTGCACGTCCACCCGGGCACCCCGCCGGCCAAGGACGTGGCCACCTTCGACCTGCCGCCGTCGCTGTACGACTTCACCTTCGAGACCACCCGCACCGTGGTCGACCTGCTCTTCAGCGGGGTCCTCGACCGGCTGCCGCACCTCAAGCTGATCGTCTCGCACGCCGGCGGCACCCTGCCCTTCCTCGCCCAACGGCTCACCTACGGGCCGACGATCGGGAAGTACCTCAGCGAGCGGGCGCCGAAGGACGTCATCGGCAGCCTGCGCGGGCTGTACTACGACATCGCGATGTCCGCCAACCGCTTCGCGCTGCCCGCGCTCACCGAACTGGCCGCACCCGACCGCATCCTGTTCGGCAGCGACTTCCCGTTCATGCCCGCCGCCCACACCACCGAGAACGTCGAGGGCTTCGCGTCCTACGAGGGCTGGGACGAGCGGCAGCGCACCGCCATCGGCCGGACCAACGCTCTTGCGCTGTTCCCGAGGCTGGCCGAGCAGGTCGCACGGTAGGCACGTGGAGGCCGCGCCCGCCACCAGGCCGGGCGCGGCGGGGAGAACCTTCGGAGCCGGGCGTCCACCGACGCCCGGCTCCGGCCGTTCCGCAAGAAGACGCGGTGCCACCGCGCACGGCCGAGAGAAGCACAGGACCCCGGGCACGCGAGCCACGGTGAACGCACAGCGCCCCGGGCACGCGACCGTGGATCGGTCTCGTGGCCGGGGCGAGGGCCTCTCGGGGGCGTGCGTGACCGGGGCCGGTCAGCAGCCGCCGTCCACTCCGCAGGCGGCGCCGTACGACTCCTGCTGCCTGGCCTGGGCGTCCAGGATCGCCTTGCGCAGCTGCGGTGCCGTGGGCACGCCCTCCAGCCGGACGTCTCCGATGAGGAAGGTCGGGGCGGCCTGCACGCGGTGGGCCGCGGCCTCGCGCAGCGCGTCCTGGTGCTTGGCGGCGTACGTCCCCTCCTCCAGCGCCTTGCGGAACTCGTTCGTGTCCAGGTCTAGTTCACCGGCGAGGCGGGTGAGGACGTCGAGCTGCCCGAGATCCAGGTCCTCCTGGAAGAAGGCCCGGAACAGGCGCCGGGTGTACGCGTCGCCCTTGCCGTGCTCCGAGGCGTACTGGAACCCCTCGAACGCGAGCCGCGTGTAGGGCTGCGGGGAGACGGTGGGCAGGGTGATGTCCACGCCCATCCGCCGCGCCATCGGGTAGACGGCCCGCTGCCAGATCGAGGGCAGGTAGTCGTCCTCCGGGCGGAGCGTCGGCTGCGGGTGCGGCCGCAGTTCGAACGGCTTCCACTCGATCTCGACGTCCAGGTCCTCGGTGGCCTCGTCCAGCGGGCCCTCGGCGAGCATGCAGAACGGGCACACGTAGTCGGACCAGATCTGGATCTTGACCGGGTCACTCATCGGATCCCGCCTTTCCGCGCGGTCAGGAACTCCACGAACGGCACCTCGTGTCCCTCGATCGGGGCGTGCGTGACCTTGATGGGCCAGTTGGTGGGGTCGGTCGAGAAGATGCCGTACGAACTGCCGTAGTCGAAGCCGTAGTCGCCCGCGGTCTTCCGGTCGGCGGCGAACACGATGTGGTCGACGCCGAAGTAGCGGGACACCATGTAGCACATGGCGCACGGCTCACCGGAGGCGATCAGCGTGGAGCCGGCCACGCCGAACACGCCGGCCTTCTTCGCGGCCTCGCGCAGGGCGACGACCTCGGCGTGCGCGGTGGCGTCGCGGTCCTCCGCGACCCGGTTGAACCCGGTGCCCAGGACCCGGCCGTCCTGGACGACGATGCCGGAGAAGGGGATGCCGCCCCGGGCCACGTGCTCCCGGCTGATGCGGACGGCGTCCTCGATGTGGGGCATCAGCTGGTCGATGTCGTCGGTCCTCATCACGATCGCGCCGCTCAGACGGCCGTCAGGCGCAGCAGGACGGCGCCGCCGATGATGGACGCGAAGGAGAGCAGCCGGGCGAGCGTGATCCGCTCCTTGAAGAGGATGGCGCCCATGATGACGGTGCCGACGCCGCCGATGCCGGTCCAGAGCGTGTAGCCGACCGAGACGTCCAGCTCACGCAGGGCGAGGGACAGCGTGTAGATACCGCCGGCCGCGGCGAGCAGGGTGAGCACCGACGGCCACAGGCGGGTGAACCCCTTGGTGGCGTTGGTGCCGAGGGCGAAGGCGATTTCGAAGACGATGGCGATGCCGAGGTAGACCCAGGTCATGACGGTATGTCTCGTTTCGGGGAGTGTGGGCGAGCGGTGGTCAGGCGACGGGCTGCACGGCGCGGGCGGTGTCCGCCTCGACGGCGGCCTGCTTCTTCGCGGCGATGGTGTCGGAGATACGCAGACCGAGCGCGCCTCCGATGATCAGGATGAACGCGAGGACCTTCCAGACGGTCATGCGCTCGTCGTAGATCAGGGTGCCGAAGACAACGGTGCCGACGGCGCCGATGCCGGCCCACACGGTGTAGCCGACGCCGACGTCCACGGTCTTCAGGGCCATGGACAGCGTGAAGATTCCGCAGGACGCGGCCGCGACGGTGAGCAGCGACGGTCCGAGCTTGGTGAAGCCGTCGGTCGCCTCCGTGGAGAGCGCGAAGGTGATCTCGAACAGCGAGGAGAAGAGGAGCCAGGCCCAGCCGATGTTGGCGTTCTGCGGCTTGTCCTGCTGAGGGGTGGACATAGAATCTCCAACAAGTTGCTTGTCGGTGCAAGTTTTTGGTGGTCGCAGTGGGCCTGGGGTCGGCCACCGCTCGAGGCAAGAGATTGCATGAACATGTATCCTGTTGTCAAACCCCTCACGGAAGGTGCGTCACGTCATGCCTGTTCCTCACCCCGCGTCGTCCGATCAGGCCGTCTGGAGCCGTCTGCTGGTTCTGCACAGCCGAGTGGAGCGGGAGCTGGCACAGGCACTCCAGCGGCGCCACGGCATCGGACTTTCGGAGTACCGGGCGCTGGAGGCGCTGGCGCGCTCCGAGAGCAGTGAGCTGCGCATGCAGGACCTGGCCGAACACGTCGGTCTCGGCCAGTCCTCGGTGACACGCCTGGTCGCACGCCTGGAGGCGGCGGGATTCGCGTTCAAGGACCTGTGCCCGTCCGACAAGCGGGGGGTGTACGCGGTGATCACGGAGGAGGGGTCCGCCCGGTTCACCGCCGCTCGCGCGACGTACGCGGAAGTCCTCTCCTCCGCGCTCAACTCCCTCACCGCCGACCCCGCCTACGCCTCCACGGTCCAGTCCCTGAGGTCCGCGGCCGGCTGACCCGCACGCGCCCCGGATGGCGCGAACCGACCCCTCCCAGACCCCTGGCGCGCTGTCAATCGCGGATGCACGCGATAGCGCGACAGGGGTCTTTTTGTTTGCATGATCAAGGGCGCCGGGGCCTCAGCGATGACGCTCCTGGTGACCCGAGCATTTGCTTGGCCATGCATACAACTAGGTCTGTGCCTCGTCCGTGCCCGATCGACCACTCGATCCGGACACCTCGCGGCGCATCAACTTTTCGGGGGAGAAGCCGCTGTGCCATCGTCACGCCTCGCCGATGCCATCGCCGTCCACAGTCGAGAACGCGCCAACGAGATCGCGCTCTCCTGGGACCGGCGCACCGTCACGTACCAGCAGCTGGACGAGCAGACTCAAGCGTTCCGCTCGCAGCTGGGCCGCTGGGGACTGCCGCCCGGAAGCACCGTGTGCGTTCCCGCGCACAAGACACCGGAGACCGTCGCACTCCTGCTGGCCGTCTTCCACGAGGGGCTGATCGCCCTCGTCCCCTCGCCCGACCTCGGCGTCGCCGCCCGCACCCGCCTGGCCCAGCAGTCCCGGGCGTCCCACCTGCTCACGGGCTCCGCGGAGGGCGCCCTGACGGTGGAGCCGGTGCCGGAGGACGCCGAGGAGGCCGCGGGGTTCGATGTCGCGGACCCCGCCCGCACCCGCCTCCTGCTCACCACCTCCGGCTCCACCGGAACACCCAAGATCGTGCCCATCCCGGCCGAGGGCTTCGACGCCTTCGCCGACTGGGCCACCGGCGAGTTCGAGCTCGGCGCGGGCGATGTGGCGCTCTCCTACGCCCCGCTCAACTTCGACCTCGCGCTCCTCGACGTCTGGACGTTCCTGCTGCTGGGCGCGCACGTCGTACTCGTCGGCAAGGAGCGGGCCGCCGACGCCCCGTACCTCCAGGAGCTGGTGGCCGAGCGCGCCGTCACCTTCGTCCAGGGCGTGCCCATGCTGCACCGCCTCCTGGTCCAGGAGTCGCCGCGGTTCGCGAAGGTCCGCCGGATCGTCTTCACCGGTGACGCCCTTCCGCCGGAGCTCCTCGGGCCGATGGCCGAGGCGTTCCCGAACGCCCGGTTCCACAACGTCTTCGGCTGTACGGAGACCAACGACTCGTTCCTCCACGACGTCGACCCGGCCGGCCCCGCCGCCCGGATGCCGATCGGACGCCCGCTCCCCGGCGTGGACGCGCTCGTCCTCGACGCCGGCGGGCAGGTCCTCCCCGGTCCCGGCACCGGCGAGCTGGTCGTCTCCACACCGTTCCAGACCGACGGCTACCTCAGGTCCGCGCTGAACGAGCACGCCTTCACCGAGCGCGACGGCCGCGTCTACTACCGCACCGGCGACATCGTCTCCCGGTCGGAGACGGGCCTGTTCACCCTCGAAGGCCGCGCCGACTGGCAGGTCAAGGTCCGCGGCGTACGCACCAACCTCCAGGAGGTGGAGACCGTCGTCGCCTCCCACCCGGACGTGGCCGAGGCCGTCGTCGTGGCCCTCCCGGACGAGGAGGCGGGGGTCCGTCTGCACGCCCACGTGGCCCGGCGCGCCGCCAGCTCGCTGAGCGGCCTGGGCCTGCGGGTCCACGTCGGCAGGAGCCTCCCGCGTCACGCCATCCCGTCGTCGTTCCACGTCACGGACGCCCCGATCCCCCGCACGTCGACCGGCAAGCCCGACCGGAACCTGATCAAGGCCAACCGCATGAAGGAGACCGGCACAGCATGAGCGACACGATCCTGGTGGACGAGATCCGCACCCACATCGTCACCGCGTACCTCGCGGGCGAGGACGCCTCCGACCTCACCGCCGACTACGACCTGATCACCTCCGGCGTGATCGACAGCCTCGGCCTGGTCCGGCTGATCGCCCACATCGCGCAGACCTACGGCGTGCCGATGGACGACATCGACTTCGGTCCGGACAACTTCCGCACCATCTCCGCGATCGCCGACCTGATCGGCGAGCACACCCCTGCCGTCACGGCCTGACACCCGGCACCACACCGACACCGACACCACAAGGAGAACCCGCATGTTCACCCGCAGCGTCGACGACGTCGTCCCCGTCGAGTGGGGCAACGGCACCAGCCACCGCCTCCTGACCAAGGCCGACAAGATGGGCTTCGCCGTGGCCGTGACCCTGGTCCGTCAGGGCACCACCAGCGCCCTCCAGTACCGCGACCACCTGGAAGCGTGCTTCTGCGTCGCCGGCTCGGGCGAGGTCGTCGAGAAGGACGGCACGCGCCACAAGATCATGCCGGGGGTGATCTACGCCCTCGACCAGCACGACCCGCACTACCTGATCGCGTCCGACTACGAGGACCTGCACCTGATATCGGTCTTCAACCCGCCGATCGTCGGGGACGAGAAGCACACCCTGTCCGAGGACGGCTTCTCGCAGTACTGACCGGACCCTGCCCCGCCGACGGCACCGCGCCACGCGGACGCGGTGCCGTCGGCGGGACGCTCCCTCTTCCGCCGTGACCGTCAGGACAGGCTGTGACCGACGACCTCTTCCACCTCACCACCCCGTGGGCCGACAAGCTCAACGCCGACATCGAGGAACTGGACAGCGATGGAACGTTCCCGCACGACAAGTGGACCGCCGTCCAGGACTCCGGCATCCTGCGCACCCCCTTCCATCCCGACTACGGAGGCCATGGCAGGTCCCTGACCGAGACCATGCGTGTGCTGGAGGGCCTGGGCCACACCTCCCGCGACGCGGGCCTGTCGTTCTCCACCTCCACGCAGATCGTCTCCGTCGGCGTACCGCTGCAGCAGTTCGGCGGCGAGGAGCTCAAGCGGCGCCATCTCCCGAGGATCATGGCCGGCGACCCGATCACCGCTCATGCCATCACCGAGGAGTCCGGTGGCTCGGACGCGATGAACTCCACCACCACCGCCGTACGGGACGGCGACCACTACGTGGTCAACGGCAGCAAGATGTTCATCACCAACGCGCCGGTCGCGGGCCTCTTCCTGCTCTACGTCCGCACCGGTGAGCCCGGCCCGTTCGGCCTGACCACGCTGCTCGTCGAGACGGGCACACCCGGACTGACCATCGGCCCGGCCATGGACAAGATCGGCCTGCGCACGAGTCCGATCGGCACCCTCGCCTTCGACGACCTGCGCGTTCCCGTCGCCAACCGGGTCGGCAGGGAGGGTTCCGGATTCCTCGTCATGGACTACGTCATGAAGCGCGAAGTGCTCTTCGCGTTCTCCATCACCCTCGGCGAGATGACCCGCCGGCTCGACGAGACCATCCGGTTCGCCAAGGCGCGTCAGCAGTTCGGCAAGCCCATCGGCGCGTACCAGGCCGTCTCCCACAAGATCGCCGACATGAAGATCCGTCTGGAGACGGCCCGCAAGTGGCTGCGTGACACCGGCGCCAAGGTCGAGGCCGGGCAGGACGCCTCGGTCGATCTCGCCGCCACCAAGGCGGTCGTCTCGGAGGCGAACCTGCAGATGGCCCTCGACGCGGTCCAGATCCACGGCGGCCGCGGCGTGCTGACCAGCCACGGTGTCGAACGCGCCCTGCGCGACTCCGTCGCCGGAACCATCTACTCCGGCACCAGCGAGATCCAGCGCAACCGCATCGCCGCCCTCCTCGGCCTCTGACCCAGGGAACCCTCATGACTCTCGACACGTACGACCGGCTGACCGAGCCCACCGAGTTCCTCGACTACGAGACGGACGCCGTCCAGGAGTTCATCGACCACGCGGTCAAGGACAGGTCGGCGGACAAGCGGACCAACGCCATCGAGCTGTACTACGCCGTCCGCGACGACGTCTTCTACGAGGTGTACGACACCGACCTGTCCCCCGACGGGCTCAAGGCGTCCCACACCGCGGCCACGCGCTCCGGCTTCTGCCTGCACAAGTCCGCCCTCTACGCCGCCGCCGTGCGCGCCCTCGGCATCCCCTCGCGGCTGGTGTACGGCGATGTCCGCAACCACCTCGCCTCCCCCCGCCTGATCGAGCACATCGGCGGTGACGTCTTCTTCCACGGCCTCACCCAGGTCCATCTCGGCGGCCGGTGGATCAAGGCCACCCCGGTGTTCAACAAGATGCTGTGCAAGCTCTACGGCATGGAGGCCCTGGAGTTCGACGGCCTCACCGACAGCCTCTACCACCCGTACCGGGAAGGCGCCGGCTCCATGGAGTTCCTCAAGGACCACGGAGCCTTCGACGACGTCCCGTACGACTTCGTCATCGCCACCATGCGCTCCAAGCACCCCAACTTCCTCAGCGACTCCGGCACCGGCACGGTCGCCGGCGGTCGCCTGGCCGACGAAGCCAAGTAAAGGAGAAGCCCCATGACCCAGGTCACCGCGCCCTCCGACGGATGGGACGCCTCCCTCCGCATCGGCGTCGTCGTCCCGCACGCCGACGTCGGCCCCGAGGCGGAACTGCAGGCGATGGCCCCCGCGTCCGTCTCGATCCACGGCTCCCGCATCCACTTCGCCGCGATGCGCGCGGGCGGTGAGATGGACGAGAAGATCCCCCACGCCCCGGTCCAGGCGTTCGTCGAGCCGCCGTTCGTGGACCAGGCCGTCGAACTGGTCGCCGCCGCCCCCGTGCACGCCCTCGCCCTCGGCTTCACCTCCTCCAGCTACGTCCTGAAGGCCGAGGGGGAGCGGAAGCTGTACGACCGGCTCGCCCCGGTCACCCGCGGCCTGCCGATCACCGGTACGACCAAGGCCGCCCGCGCCGCCTTCACCGCGCTCGGAGCCAAGCGGATCGCCGTGGTCAACCCGCCGTGGTTCGACGACACGCTCTCCGGGCAGGGAGCGGACTACTTCCAGGAGTTCGGCTTCGAGGTCGTCCACCACGGACCGTGCGGTCTGCCCTCGAACCAGAAGGCGATCACCCCGGAGAACCTCTCCGCCTGGATCCGCACCACGGTCGCCGACCACAAGCCGGACGCCGTCCTGGTGGCGGGCAACGGCATCCGCGCCGTCGGCACGATCAAGCCCCTGGAGGAGGAGCTGGGCTTCCACGTCCTGACCGCGAACCAGGTGCTGTTCTGGCACGCCCTGCACCTGGCCGGTGCGGCCGGCATCGCCGAGGGCATCGGCGAGTACGGCCGTCTCTTCACCACGCGCCCGGGGGACGCCGGGTGAGCATCCTGGACGCGACGGGCTACGTGGCCGTGTTCTGCAGCACGGAGGGCGACAGCCGGCACGTGCCGCTGGTGTGCTGGCGCGACGACGGCACCCGCGTCCACGGACTGGTGCTGCACAAGGGCCAGTTGAAGTCGTCGGAACAGCTGACCGGCTTCATGCGGTACGCGGAGAGACCTGCGGGCGACACCTGACGCCAAGGGCCCGGACCGTCCCACGACCGTCCGGGCCCACGCGCGTCACAGGGAGGCCATCACCCCGTCGGGGCCTCGGCCAGAGCCACGACGGAGCTGAAGATCTCCTCGTCGCGCTGGTGCGCCGAGACCAGGACGCGCCGCCGCCCCTCGACGTCCTCGGGCAGTGGCTTGGCCGTGATCCAGCAGGGCGCGTCGAACTCGGCGTAGCGCACGAAGTCGGAGTGCATGCCCACGACCAGGGTCGGCCGGGGGTGAGCCGTGGCCTGCGCGGCCTGGCGCACCGCCTCGAGCAGCAGCATCCCGGGGACGTGGTCGACGGGGTGGTCGAAGAGGATCGGGTGGGACGTGTCCGTGCGCAGCTGCCAGCGGTGCGGGACGTCGGTGCACGAGAGCACCACGTCCTTGAAGGACTCCCGCCCCATCGCCTGCGCGGGCGCGGGCGGCGGCAGCGGAACGGCCCGGGCGTTGGCGCTCGCGATGTCGGCGTAACGGCCCCGCAGCCGCTCGTACACGGCCCGTTCCTGGATCGTGAAGCGCGTCCTCGCGTGGGCCAGCCGATCGCCGTCCCGCACGGCCTCGACGGACAGCGTGATCGCCGTCGCCCGGCCCTTCCGGTACTTCACGTCCGAGCAGGTGAGCCGCAGTTCGACCTCGGCGCCCCTCTCGCCGTCGGCGCGCAACGCCGCCGGGTCCAGGTCCCAGCCGAAGTCCTTCCAGAGCAGCTGATGCCCGACCGGGACGCCGTACGCGGCGTGGGCCAGCAGAGGCAGCGTCTGGCGCACGGTCTCGCTCAGCAGCAGGGGGTCGTGCAGTCCGAACCGGGTCAGGTAGAAGCCGTGCCTCCCGGGCCACCGGGCCGTGACGACGAAGGAGTCCTCCCCTGCCCGGCACCACGTCGCGAGGAGCACCTCGGCCGGGTCCGACTTGTGGGTGTACGACACGGGTACGGGAACTGGCACGGTCGGTCGGTCCAGGGCCAGGTCGGTCGAAGACAAAACAGCTCTCCCCCAGGTCTGTTTGTGGTCTGCGGTTTCGTACACACTTGCGCCGAACACCGCGCCGATAAGATAGTGGTCATTCTTTTGGTTTGTCGAGGTACGCGAGGTATCGGGCGAGTGGCGGAACAGAGGCAGGAACGAGCGGTCCGCACGAGGGAGTTGCTCCTCAGGGCCGCGGCGGAGGTCTTCGACGAGGCCGGCTATCTGGGGACGAGCATCACCAAGATCCTGGACCGGGCAGGTCTCACGGCGGGCGCCGTGTACTTCCACTTCAAGTCCAAGGAAGGCCTGGCCCGAGCCGTCATCCTCGAACAGGCCGCCGATCTGCGGTTCCCCGAGGGCGAGCCGGGGCTCCAGCACCTGCTGGACATGACGGGCTACCTCGCGGTGGAGATGCAGCGCAACACCCTGCTGCGCGCCGGAGTCAGGCTGGCCGTCGAGCAGGGCGTGGCGGGCGGTCAGGAGTACTCGATCTACGAATGGTGGGCCGAGCGGTTCCGCCAGGAGCTCCTCAGCGCGCGGGAGAAGGGTCAGCTCCTGCCGGAGGTGGACGAGGCCGCGTTCGCCCAGCTCCTGGTCGCCGCGTACACCGGCACCCAGGTCATGTCCCAGATCGCCACGCGCCGCGCCGACCTGCCCCAGCGGATCACCGCGATGTGGCGGTGCCTGCTGCCGGCGCTGGCCCCGGCCGACGTCGTCGCGGGACTGACGATCCCCGAGACCGAGCCGGTGGCCGCCGGGTGAGACCGACGAGGATCGTACTGACGGGGGCGACGGGCTTCGTCGGCTCGCACGTGCTGCGCGGACTGGCCGCCGCCCACCAGGCCGACCCCGGGCTCACGGTACGGGCGCTCGCCCGTACCGCGCCCGAGACCCGGCCGGCGGCACCGGGCGTCACGTGGACACCCGCGGACCTGACGGACCCGGCGTCGCTGCGGGGCGTCATGAGCGGGGCCGATGTCCTGGTCCACCTCGCCTCCCGGATCTCCGGCGACGAGGCCCAGTGCGCGGCGGTCAACGTCGAAGGCACGACGGCGCTGGTAGACGAGGCGGCGCGGTGCGGTGTGGGCCGCGTCGTGCATCTCTCCACCACGGCGGTCTACGGCGCGGGCCCGCACCGAGGCATCGGGGTGAACGAGATCACCCCCGCCCCGGTCTCCGCCGCGAGCCGCACCCGGCTCCTCGGCGAGACCCCGGTCCTGGCCGCGGGCGGCATCGTCCTGCGCCCCGGCCTCGTCCTCGGCGCCGGCGACCGCTGGGTGGTGCCCGCCCTGGCCGAACTCCTGGACCGGGTCCCGGCCCGCTGGGACGGCGGCCGCGGCCTGCTGTCCCTGGTGGACGTGGACGATCTGGCCGGACTGATCACCACCCTGGCGACCACACCGCACGCCCCCGCCTCCGGGATCTACCACGCCAGCCACCCCGAGCCCGTGAGCAACGGCGAACTGATGGCGCGACTCGCGGCGTTGAAGGTGCTGCCGCCCACCGAGGAGGACTGGCCCTGGGAGAAGTGCCTCCACCACCTGCACCGTACGCCGGGAACGATGAGCGAGCGCCAGTTCTCCCTGCTCGCCCAGGACCACTGGTACGCCGGCAACGAGATCTGGCACACCCTCCCCCACCCCGAGGGCCCGGGCCCCCTCTCCCGCCTCACGGCGGCGGCCCCGTGGTACCGCGCCTTCCTGAAGGAGCGCCGGACGAGCCCCCGGGTGGCATCCTGACCACGGACGCTGCCAACGGGTGGGAGAAGAGCGACGTGCCGGACGACCGCAGGTTCTGGATGCTGACGGCGGGCAGGGGCGAGGAGAACCAGGCCGCCGCCTGGGTGGCGGGAGGGTACTGCGCCACCAGCTACCGCGAGGCCGGAAAGATCCGGGCCGGCGCCGGGCTGGCCGAGGTCCGCGCGGTACTCGACGCGACGTACCCGAACGCGCTATGCGGCGGGGCCAAGATTCGAGATCGCTTCAAGTTGCCCGAGGATCAGCTCACAGCTTGCTACGTAGTCAAACGCTGCGTCAGGTAGCACGGTGTGTTGACCATGTGAGACTCGCGCACGCAGGCGAGACAGGTTCATCATCGTGTTGGCCATGTGGGACGACAGCAAGCCGCGCTGAGTCAGCTCACGAATGGCTTTCGTTGCGACGAAAAAGCGCTGAGACTCGGGCTCCTGCGGAAGCTGAAGGGCAGCCTTCCGGAGCGCCGTTTCGACTGCTCGCCACGCGATCATCACGGCGCTATCCGGTGAAGTCGCGATCAACTCCAACGCCTGGTTGATGGCTTCATCACGCTCCCGCGTATGGCCCCCGGCACTATGCATCAACGTGCCGCCGTACACCGTCGCGTCCTCACTGGCTTGGACGCTGCTAGAGCCCTCTACCTCCTCATACGTCCGCGCGGCCTCTTCCGCAAACTCAATCGCCCCGGCGGGCGTTTCCAGCCGAGTCATCCGATCGAACGCGCGCTTTTGGTGGCGACGAAACGACCATGCAAGTACCACAACCACCAAGGGCCAGACGAGGGCCTCGACGTACTTCAAGACAAGCTCTGCGATCTCCACTCGCACATACTGGCGCACCACTTGGCACCCTGTCGTACGAACTGATCGGTTAGGGGGTGGCATGACCGACCCGCTCACCGACGCCGACCGCGAGGCGGTCCGCACCCTGCACGCCGAGGGCAAGTCCCGAAACCAGATCGCCCGGGAGACCGGGCGTAGTGCCGCCACCGTCTCGAAGATCGCCGCCGAGTTGAGCCTCGCATTCAGCGGCGGGGCGCGCGTCGCCGCCGCCACGGAGGCCCGACGCGCGGACGCCGCCGCCCGACGCGAGCAGCTCGCCGACGACGCCCTCGACGGGGCCCTCGCTCAGGTCGAGCGGGTCGGCGCGGCCGACTCCGCGCGCGAAGCCCGCGACTACGCCACCGCCGCCCGCGCACTGACCGAGGTACACGCCAAGGTCGCCGAGCTCGCCCGCACGAGCGGCACCGGGAGCACCGGGGGCTCGATGCTCGACCGCCTCGCCGACGCCCTGCTCGGGCCGACGGGAGACGACGCCGACGGGGGGTGATCCCCTCGCCGCCGCCCCTGTCCGACAAACAGACTCGCTCGATCCGCGAGGCGACCGCCCGCATCTGCTGTTGGCACGGCAGCGTGCGGTCGGGGAAGACGATCGCGAGTTTGCTCGCCTTCCTCTTGGCCGTACGGCGGGCGCCGGCGTCCGGACTCATCCTGCAGTCTTCAGACGATCGAGCGGAACGTACTCGAACGCCTCGCCGATCCGGCGCTGTTCGGGCCGGTCGCGGCCGAGGTGCGCCACACCCGGGGCGCGACGACGGCGGTCATCCTCGGTCGCGTCGTCCACCTCGTGGGCGCGAGCGACGCTCAGGCCGAGGGCCGGTTGCGAGGTCTGACCGCCTCGCTCGCCTACTGCGACGAGATCACCCTCATGCCCGAGGGGTTCTTTACCCAACTGCTCGCGAGGCTCAGCGTCCCCGGGGCGCGACTGCTCGGGACCACGAATCCGGACTCACCGAGACACTGGTTCAAGGTCAATTACCTCGACCGGCAGAGCGAGCTCGATCTCGCGTCGTGGCACTTCCGCCTCGCCGACAACCCGAGCTTGTGCCCGGCGTACGTCGCTGCGCTGTCCGCCGAATACTCCGGACTCTGGCGCCGGCGGATGATCGACGGCGCATGAGTGATCGCCGAGGGCGCGGTATTCGACATGTACGACGAGCAGCGGCACGTCGTGACCGAGCTCCCGCCGATGCGGCGGTATTGGACGGGCGTTGACTACGGCACGGTGAATCCGTTCGCCGCCTTGACCATCGGGCTCGGCGACGACGGGCGCCTGTATGCCACGAGCGAGTGGCGGCACGACTCCCGCGCCGCGCACCGGCACTTGACCGACGCGCAGTACAGCCGCGCCGTCCGCGAGTGGCTCGACGGGCTCGACATCGAGCCCGAGTGGACGTTCGTCGACCCCTCGGCGAGCAGCTTCTCAACGCACCTTTGGGCGGACGGGCACCCCGGGGTGACCAAGGCCAAGAACGACGTGATCGACGGAATCCGCTCGGTCGCGTCCGCGCTCGACGCCGGTCTGCTGCTCATCCATGAGTCGTGCGAGGGGCTGCTCGCCGAGCTCCCCGAATACGTGTGGTCGGACGAAGCAGCCGAGCGCGGCGAGGACCGGCCGGTGAAGCTCAACGATCACTCGGTCGACGCCTTGAGGTACGTCGTCCACAGCACCGCGCACGAGTGGCGCGGCCTGCTCACGACCGCCGCCTGAACCTCTCTCCCTTCCCTGCCCGTGGCCGCCTCGCCGCGCCTCGGGCCCGAGCAGTCGAGGGGGTGATCGCGTGCCCCCTTCTCTGACCGACCGGTTCCTCGCGAAGATCGTCGACGGCCCCCTCGGCTGCTGGGACTGGACCGGGCACGTCAAGCCCAACGGATACGGACAGGCTAAGGTCGGCGGGCGACCGCAGTACGCGCACCGGGTCGCCTACACCCTCACGCGCGGGTCGATACCCGACGGGCTCGTGATCGACCATCTGTGCCGCCGCCGGCACTGCGTGAACCCCGACCCCTTCGACGTGGTCACCACCCGCACCAACATCCTGCGGGGCGTGTCCCCCGCCGCCTGCCGTGCCCGGCAGACGCACTGCGCCCGAGGCCATGAGTTCGATCACGCGACGACCTACGTCGCCCCGAACGGCACCCGGCACTGCCGACGGTGGGCAGCGCTGCGCGCCCGGACGAGACGACGGCGGGAGGTGCACCGTGCCCTTGCCCGATAACGGCGTCGCGTGGCCGCCGCCGCAGCTCGCCAAGCACTAGGCCGAGATCAAGGTCGATGATGCTTGGTACTCCGGTGATCACGCCAAGCTGACCACCGTCTACCGGGACAGTCCCGTACGGCGCGACGGCCGCCGTCGACTGTGGGGGCGCGAACGGCAGCCGCGGCCGAACGTCCGCGATCAGCGGCTGCACATCCCGCTCGCCGGCGACATCGCGAGCGCCTCGGCCGACCTCTTGTTCGCCGAGCCGCCCGAGCTCACCGTGACCGACGCGGGCGCTCAGGACCGGCTCGACGAGCTCGCCGAGTCCGACGGCATCGCGAACACGCTGCTCGAAGCGGCCGAGGTCGCCGCCGCCCTCGGCTCGGTGTACCTGCGGGTCACATGGGATCGGTCCCTTGCCGACCGGCCCCTGCTGACCAGCGTCCACCCCGACGCCGCCGTGCCGGAATTCCGATGGGGCCGTCTCTCCGCCGTGACGTTCTGGCGCGAGCTCGCCTCGACCTCGGCTACCGTGTGGCGGCACCTCGAACGGCACGAGCCGGGCCGCATCCTGCACGCGCTCTACGAAGGGTCGGCCGACAACCTCGGCGTACGGGTGCCCCTGACCGAGCACGTCGAGGTCGCCGACCTGGCCGTCAGCCTCGGCCCCGACGGCGACGCGATCGAGACCGGGATCGAGCAGCTCACCGCCGCGTACTGCCCCAACATCCGACCCCACCGGAAGAACCGAGGCTCAGCGTTCGGACGCTCCGACTACGCCGCGCCGATCTACGACCTGCTCGACGCGCTCGACACGACATGGACATCGTGGATTCGCGACCTGCGGCTCGCGCGCGCTCGCCTGCTCGTACCCGACGGGTACCTGCGGGACCACGGGCCCGGACAGGGAGCGTCGTTCGACGACGACCGCGAGATCTTCCAGCTCTTGCCCATCCCGCCCACCGAGCAGGGTGGGAATCAGATCACTCTCTCGCAGTTCGCGATCAGGGTCGACGAGCACGAGAGGTCGGCGAGCGCGATCACCCAGCAGGCCGTGCAGAGCGCCGGTTACTCGGTCGCGACGTTCGGACTCGGCGACCAGGGGGCGGCCGTGACGGCGACCGAGGTTCGGGCGCGCGAGCGCCGGTCCCTGACCACCCGGGGTAAGAAGGTGAGGTACTGGTCACCGCCGGTCGCCGACATGCTGCACGTGATGCTGCTGCTCGACCGGCGGTTCTTCACGCCGCGCATCGTGCCCGAGCGGCCGACCGTCGCTTTCGGCGACTCGATCACCGAGGACGCGTCCTCGCTCGCACAGACCCTGTCCCTGTTGCAGCAGGCACAGGCGGTGTCCGTGGTGACCAAGGTCCGGATGCTGCACCCCGATTGGGACTCGGTCGCCGTGCAGGAAGAGACCGACCGCATCCTCACGGAGACCGGCGCCGCCGTCCCCGATCCCATGCAGCTAGGGACGCTCGTGTAACGCCCAACCGACCTTCCCCGACACCTACCTATGCGTTCCGGCCACACTCAAACAGTTCCGGACAATCATGGGGGCAATCTTTCAGAGCTCCGTGAAATCTCATTCCATTTCACCTGAAAATCAGGGAAGGCGCGAGAGGCTCGCATTAGACCGCAGGTCAGCCAAGCCGAATTCCCAAATGTCCTATTATGGGATTGGGAAATACATTGGCACCACTATGCCCAAAATCGGGAGAAATTAATTCTCTGCTGGCTGTTTATGCAGGTCAGCAGCGGTTTGCGCTGCCCTTTGGGGTGCCTCCATGCTCACTGCCATGGACATCACTACCGGCGTGATCATCGCCGCCTTTGGCGTACTCGGTCTCTTGATCACCCTCACCGCCGCCACGCTGCGTCAGCTTCCGGACCTCATCGACGCGTTCCGCGAAGTGCAGCGATCCCTACGGCAGGGATCAGCTAACAACGCCGACGACACCGAGGGCTGACACGGCTGGGGGTGGGATGGGCGTTCACCCCGCAATGGCCGAGGATCTCTCGGCCACCGTCCGCGACCTGTACACGGACGCCGAGCAGCGGCTGCTCGCGCTCGTCGCGCGGCAGCTCGACGGAGGGTTCGAGGCCCCGGGGTGGGCGGTCGCCAAGCTGCGTGACATCCAACCGTTGCGGCGGGCGGCGCAGGGCGTCGTCGACGCCCTCGGGACGGCGATGCAGCTTGAGGTGTTCTCGGCAGTGACCGAGGCGTACGACATCGGGGCGCAGGCCGGGCGCGCCGAGCTCGGCGCGCTCTCCGACGTCGACGTGCGCCGGATCGCCGAGAGCACCCCGGGCACCCGGGCCGTGGACCGGATCGCCGCCGAGACGATCGAGCTCGTCACCGAGACGCACCGGGGGATTCTTCGAGGTGTCGAGGATGGATACCGGCAGGTGATCGCCGAGTCGTCGGCGACTCCCCTGCTCGGGGTCGACACCCGCCGGCAGGCAACCCAAGCGGCGATGGCTCGATTCGCCGATCGAGGTCTGCGGTCGTTCGTCGACCGCCGCGGTCGGTCCTGGCAGATGACGAGCTACGCGGAGATGGCTGTACGGCCGTGCGGCGGTCGAGGCGCACGGCGACAGGCTGCGCGCCGCCGGGATCGAGCTCGTGATCGTCCCAACGCCCCGCACAACTGCGATCTTTGCGCCCCGTGCGAGGGCGAGGTGCTCGCGCTCGACGGACCGGGCGGCGCCCGTACCGTCGAGATGGAGCACGCCACCGACGACGGCCGCATTGTTCGGGTGCACGTCGCCGGATCGCTCGACGAAGCGCGGCGGGCCGGTCTGCAACATCCCAACTGCCGCCATTCGACGAGCGCTTACCTCCCCGGCGTGACCTGGCCGCCGGTCGAACACTCCGAGGACCCCGACGGGTACGCCGCCTCACAGCGGCGGCGGGCGATCGAGCGCGCTATACGGAAGTGGAAAAACAAGAGCGCCGCGGCCATGACGCCCGAGGCCAAGCGCGCGGCCGAGGCCCGGGTGCGCGCCTATCAGGGCAAGATGCACGAGCACCTCACGCAGCACCCCGAGCTCATCCGTCGGCGTGAGCGCGAGCAGCCCGGGGCGGGCAACCTCCCGAGCACCGCGCCGGCGCCGCCGCGCGACGCGGTCGAGGCCGCGCGCGTGCAGGCGGGCGACGACCGCACCCTGCCCGAGATGACCGACGAGCAGCTCGGCGCGGCGATGCGGCCGGGCGTGCTCGACGAGCGCGACCTCGACCGCATCGAGGGCAAGGGCGACCGCCGCGACCTGGCCGACCTGCTCGACCGCATCCGGCCGGGCGGGCGCATGGTCGACAACCTCGCCCCGTTCAGCGACGACGAGCTCGCCCGGATCGCGCCGCACCTCGACGACGAGCAGATGCTGCGCGTCATGGCCGAGGCCGACCGCCGCGACCTCGACGCCGCCATGCCCGGAATCCGCCCGGATCTGGTCGCCATGTCCGAGCGCGACCTCGCCGCCCGCGCCCGCAACGTCCCCGAGGACGGTCCGGCGATCGGCGCCGAGGTGCACCGGCGCCGGGCCCACGCCGAGCTGTTCCCTGGCAGGAGGCTCGCCGCCGACCTGTCCAGGCTCGACGACGGGCTGCTCGTGTGGGGCGTCCGGTACGCGAGGCCAGAGGGCGCCGCCCGGATCGCCGCCGAGATCGACCGCCGGCACCCGCCCGCACCGTCGCCCCCGGTCGCGGGGGTGACTGTCGCCGACACCCTCGCCGCGCGGGACGCCGTCGCCTCCGCCATGCACCCGATCCGCCTCAACGACCCGCGCCGGCGGACCCCGACGAGTGGGGCCCGTACGGGGCGGACGTCGAGCGCGGCCCTGACGGCACCGAGCACATGTCCGCCGTCGAGCGTTGGGCGTACGAGCGCGAACTCGCCGACCGCGCCGGAGCCGAGGCGTACAGCCGCGCGGAGATTCGGGAGATGTACCGAGAGCACATCTACTTGCAGATGATCGCTGCCGAGGACTACACGCGCGGGTTCATGCTCAACCGCAAGGCGCGCGCCGCCGGCGTCGACCCCTTCTCTCTGTTCAGCGGCCCCGCACACGTCGCGTACGGGAGGGCGAGCGAGGACCTGATCAGGTTCTGGGAGAAGGTGAGCCCGAGGATCACCCTCACCGAGTTCACCGAGCAGGTGACGGGAGTACGCACAGCCGCAGGCGACACCGCTCGCAACGCCCTCGAGGATCGTCGTCGAGCGTTCTAGGAGGTGATCCGGTTGGGGTTCCGAGCAGGCATTGCGTGCCCGACAAGAGGGTGCAGTAGCGGCGCTCACTGGACGGCAGCCGACCGACTGTCCATATCCGGTCGAGGATGCGCTGCGCCTCGCGTGGGTGCGCGGCTATTGCATCACAGAGCAGAGAATCAAGACTTAAATAATCTCAACCCTTGCCTGAAACTTCTCACGAATCGCTTCGGCGGCGGTGTTCAGCTCTTCACCGGACTTCAAGATAACCAAGACCGCTTCGGCGCTGGGCATTTCGGCGATTCTCTCCACTGAGAAGCCCCGCGCCGTCAGGAGCTCACCGAGCGCACCGCTTGAGACTTCTTGGACCAAAAGACCCGGCGCAACGCGCTTAGCCCACATGCGGTAGCTCGTCCACTTGTGGTCAACGTCGCCAGCACTGGGCCACTGGTGGTCATCATCGGGCCTACTCATGACGTCACTCCAGCGTGATAAGTGCAATTACGATGACAACAACTTCGGCGAGAAGCAAGACAATGGCCACTCGCAGGGCTTTTGCCATCCGCTCTATGTGGGCACTATTGGCTTCCATGTCACCCAGCATCGTCGTGACGAGCCGCGAGCTGATCGGCCTTTCTGCGGCCTGACTTTGACGCGGGTCCACCATGTTACGGACGCTGTGACCAAACGACATGGTGACTGGCCACAGAACTGCCATAACGCAGATACCTTGGACCGCGATCACGCCAAGCAACGTCCATGCTGCCCACGCCGGGAAAAGTGAATTCCCTTGCGAGTCCTTCCCCAGCAGTCCGACCGAAGTGGAAAAGGTGACTATCAGGGCCGCCGTAGCCAATATTCCGCTCGCGCGAGTCCGCAGGTTCGTCACCGTTCGATCCTGGGCCGCGAGCAGGCTCTTGGCCATCTCGTAACCCAAGGAGAGACGTTCTTCCTCGTTTTCGGGACGTTCTTCTTCATTTGCGTCTGGCATGAAACCACCACCACCGCCAGGCCACCTGAGGCGTCACCTTCCAGTGTCTGCCCTGTGATTGAGTATCGCCACTTAGGGTGGTCACCTTTTCAATTAAAGGAGCACCTATCGTGCAGGAATTGCCCGTACACCCGCGCACCGGCGACCGTGCTCTCGGCCACCGCCGGGACGGGCGCCCGATCTGGCCCATCAAGGGCGGCTCGGGAGAGGACGGCGACCCCGCAGCCCCGCCGTCCGGCGAGCCGAACCCTGCCCCCGGCGCGCCGCCGGCCGCCGATCCGGCCGCCGAGCATCAGCTCGCCGAGGCGACGACCCGCGCCGAGCAGGCCGCGGCCGAGCGCGACGAGCTGCGCGCCGCTCTCGACGCCGTAACCCGGGCACTGAACCTGAACGGCGGCGAGAACGAGCAGGACCCCACCGCCCTGGCCGCCGCCGTCGCCGAGCGCGACCGGCTGCTCGCCGAGCACGCCGCCGAACTGCGGACCGCCCGGGTCGAGCTCGCCGTCGCCCGGGTCGCCGCCGACGGCGACGGCGCGTACGGCCCGACGTACGGGCCGCTCGTCGAGCATCCCGCGCTCGTCGGCGAGGCCGTGCGCATGACGCGCGCCGCCGACGGCCGCGAGGTCACGAGCACCGCGCAGATCATCGCCGCCCCCGGTCTGGACTGTCCGGCGGGCTCGCGCGTGACGCTGCCCGGCGGCCGGATCACGACGGCGATCAGTACGGCAGTCCACACCGCCCCGGGCCTACCCGTCCCCGCGTCCACGGAGGTGATGTGTGAATGAGCCGCGCCCGACTGCGCTGGAACGGTGACGCCGCCACGACCGCGATCCGCGAGGCCGCGGCCCGGGGTCTGCTGCTCGGCGCCGAGCACGTCCTCTCCGCGAGCAGGCAGCGCGTGCCGATCGCCGAGGGCACCCTCGAACGCTCGGGCGCGACATCAGTCGACGAGCAGCAGATGACCGCCGCCGTCAGCTACGACACCCCGTACGCGCGCAGGGTCCATGAGGACATGACCGCCCGGCACGCGCCCGGCCGAACCGCCAAGTTCCTTGAGGGCGTGCTGCCCGAGACGGCGGGCGAGGTGCAGGCGCTGATCGCCGCGCAGGTACGGCGCGCACTGCGTTAGAGCGGCTCACCGTTTGCGATGCGCCCAATGAGCCTTCCGCCTTTCGGGGTCAGGGCTACCGACAATCGGGGGTTCTCCGTACGTGGCGTGGTCGGCCATGCGCCAGGCTCCCCGAGAACAATCAGGCCGTCTTCGAGGATGTTCGAAACGGCCCACCACATGCTCTTGTCGATCTCGACCGGCCAAAGCCCGTCCCGGGACCAACCGTTGTACTCGGGCCACTTGTGCGGAACCTTCTGGTTCCCCTCACGAATCTGACGGCGTCGGACGAACATCCTCAGAAGTTGGCGTTCCAAGTCCGTGTAGCGGTGGTTGAGGACGTCCAGGTTTGCCTTGTACTGGAGCATGGCCTTTCGGTCGATATCACCCCGATCGAAGCGCCGATGACACGTCGGGCACAGCGCGATCAAGTTGTCGAACGTATGCGCTCGCACCTTGGCCCACGGCGTGATGTGTGCCAGATCGACTGGCGTCTGCCTGCATGTCTGGATAGCGCAGCGATGTCCTGCCTCGACAAGTACCGCACGCCTTAGCTCCATTGGGATGTCCGGTCGACCCTCAGCCATGCCGCCGAGCATAGGCACCCCCTAGGACATCAACCCCATTACCTACACCGTCGACCTGCTCGACGGTCTCGCTCGCCTGCTCGCCGCCGCCAGCGTCGGGGTCTACCGGCCCGACGGCGCGTACGTGACGGGCGAGACCGCGATCACAATCGCAGCCCTTCCGCCCACCCCCGACCGGTGCGTCTGTCTGGCCGCCTACCCAGTCACCGACTCCCCGGTGCTGACCGACACGACCACCGGGATTCAGGTGCGCACTCGCGCGGGCTCGGACCCGCGCGAGGTCGACGCTCTCGACGACCAGGTGCACGAGCTGCTGCACGGGTCTGGCCCGCACCGGTTCGGAGCCGTCCCGGTGCAGCTCGTCTTTCGCGTCTCGGCCGCCCCGATCGGCACCGACGCCTCGGGCCGCTGGGAGCGGACCGCCAACTACTACGCCCGCGCCCACCGCGCGAGCCCCCATCTCGAATAGAAGGAGGCGCCGTTGAGCACCCCGACGCCTCCGGCCGAGACAGTGACCGCGCTGGCGCGCCGGTACCGCCTCGAACTGGACATGAGCACGACGCCCGGTAGCCCGGCGTGGGCATTGGTCCCCGGGGTCACGGAGTTCACGCCGAAGATCGAACCCACTCAGCAGGAAGTACGACCTACGACGCCGAGGGATGGAGCGAGCAGGCCGTGACCATCCTCGCGTGGTCCATCGAGGCCACGATCGCCCACCGGGCCCACCCCACGACCAGCGTGTTCAACGCCGCGCAGGAAGCACTCAGGAAGGCGAGCAGGTCGTTCGGCGCCGCGTCGTACGTGCGGGTCCGCTACTACGACCGCAACGGGGCCCCGGACGCGCAGGAAGGCACCGCCCGCCATCCGAGGGCGCGGCGATCTGGGGCCGAGGGGAGAGAGCCGCAGAGGGCGGGGACGATGCCCCTGGGACGGACGAGCCGCAGACCCCGGCCCGCACCTGGTGACGTGGGAGCCCGATGGCGGCGGCCCGGATGAGGTCGACACGATCAAGGTCACCTTGACCGGCTCGGGCCCGCTGGTCGAGACCACGAACCCGGTCGCCGGCACGGGCACGCTCGCCGCCGCGGCCGAGGCGAAGACGCTCAAGGCGGGTGATGCCTGATGGCGTTCGAGGCCCTCGACGAGCGGCTCGACGAGCGGCTCGAACTGCCCGTCGCTCGAAACGGTGTCGGCGAGCGGCGAGGACATCCCGGACTACGACGAGATGAAGCGTCGTTTCGCGACCGGGCAGTCTCTGACTCAGCACATGACGGTCGCCGAGTGGCTCGACGCGTGGCTCGCCGGTAAGAAGGCACTCCGCAAGAGCGGCGAGACCCGGTACGAGGTCGATATCAGGAGCCACCTGAAACCGAGGATCGGGCACATCCGCCTCGACCGCCTCACGGTGCAGCACCTCGACGAGATGTTCGCCGGGATCGCCGAGACGAACGCCGACATCCACGACGCGAACATGCAGCGCCGCGCGGCGCTCGACGAGCTGAAAACGGTCCTTTGGAAGGGAGTCGAAACCGCGGCCGCCGGAAGTTCCTCAAGGACGCCATTGCGGCGATGCCGCCGTTCCGCCGGATCACCGGGCCGTCGACTCAGAAGCACGTCCGCGACACGCTGCGGGCCGCGCTGAACACCACCATCGCACGCGGGGCGATCACCTTCAACCCCGCTTCGTACATCGAACTCACCCCGGCCAAGCGGCCCAAGGCCATGGTGTGGACGCCCGAGCGGGTCGACGCATGGGTGCGGACCGGCGAGCGCCCCTCGGCGGTCATGGTCTGGACATCGGAGCAGGCCGGACAGTTCCTCGACTTCCTCGCAATCAGTCGGTCATGCCCAAGGCCGCCGCCGAGGCTGCCGAGGCGACAGCCGCCATGGTCCCGCGCGGGGCGGCTCGACTGCCCGCGCAGAGGGCGGTCGAGCAGGCCAACGAGCAGGATGGCCTCACGACGGCCTCACATGAGGGTGCGAAGATCATCGCGTTCCGCCCCCGTCTCGTCGGGGCATGAAAAAACCCCAGGTCACGGCGAGTGAGTCCTGGGGTAATTCCGAGCCGCCTTCGGGATTCGAACCCGAGACCTACGCATTACGAGTGCGTTGCTCTGGCCAACTGAGCTAAGGCGGCATGCCGTGCGTTCCCATGGTGGGTGCAGCGGCCTCGCCAAGTCTACACAGTTTCCGTGGGTGCTCCGACCACCCCTATGAGCAGCGCTTTCCGTCCTGGGGGACCGTGCCTTCCAGGAGGTAGGTGTTGATCGCGGTGTCCACGCAGTCGCTGCCGCGGCCGTACGCCGTGTGGCCGTCGCCCTCGTAGGTCAGCAGGGTGCCGGAGGAGAGCTGGTCGGCGAGGGAGCGGGCCCACTTGTAGGGGGTGGCCGGGTCGCGGGTGGTGCCGACGACGACGATCGGGGCGGCGCCGGCGGCCGTGACGCGGTGGGGGCGGCCCGTCGCGGGGGTGGGCCAGTACGTGCAGTTCAGGGAGGCCCAGGCGAGGCCGGTGCCGAAGACGGGGGACGCCTTCTCGAAGGACGGCACCGCCTTCTCGACGTCGGCGGGGCCGGCGAAGGAGGCCGGGAGGTCGAGGCAGTTCACGGCGGCGTTGGCGGACATCAGATTCGAGTACGAGCCGTCCGCGTCGCGCTCGTAGTAGCTGTCGGCCAGGGCGAGCAGACCCGAGCCCTCGCCGCCGATGGCCCGCGTCAGCGCCTCGCGCAGCTGCGGCCAGGCCCCCTCGTCGTACATCGCGGCGATCACCCCCGTCATGGCCAGCGACTCGCCGAGCTGCCGACTCTCGCCGGTCGGCAGGGGCTTGGCGTCGACCTCGCGGAAGAACGCCTTCAGCCTGTCACCGGCGGCGGCGACCGACCCCGTACCGAGCGGGCAGTCCCGCTTCTCGACGCAGTCCGCGGCGAAGGACCGGAACGCGGTCTCGAAGCCCGCGGTCTGGTCGCGGTTGAGCTCGCTCGCCGGCAACGAGGGGTCCATCGCCCCGTCCAGGACGAGTCGGCCGGTGCGCCCCGGGAACAGTTCGGCGTAGGTGGCGCCGAGGAAGGTGCCGTAGGAGGCGCCCACGTAGTTCAGCTTCCGGTCGCCGAGCACCGCCCTCACGATGTCCATGTCACGGGCCGTCTCCACCGTGGAGACATGCGGCAGCACCTCGCCGGAGCGCTTCTGGCAGCCCGCCGCGAACTCCTTGAAGGAGGCCGTGAGGGCGGCCGTCTCCCTCGGGTCGTCCGGCGTCGGGTCGATCTGCGTGTACGCGTCCATCTGCGGGCCCGTCAGACACTCGACGGGTTCGCTGCGGGCCACGCCTCGCGGGTCGACGGCCACCATGTCGTAGCGGGCACGGACGGGGGCGGGGTAGCCGATGCCCGCGTACCCCTGGAGGTAGCCGACGGCGGAACCGCCCGGCCCGCCGGGGTTGACCAGCAGCGACCCGAGGCGCTTGCCGGGCCCGGTGGCCCTCACCCGGGAGACCGCCAGCTGGATCTCCTCACCCTCCGGCTCGGCGTAGTCGAGCGGGGCGCGGAAGGTGGCGCACTCGAACTTCGGTACACCGCAGTCGCGCCACACCGGCTTCTGCGCGTAGAAGTCCTCCAGGCCGGCGGTCGACGCCGTGGCGGCGGGCGAGGACCCGGGGGCGGCCGCGTCGCTCCCGCCCGTGCAGCCGGAGAGGATCAGTCCGGCCGCCGCGAGGGCGGTGGCGGACGTACGGAGCAAACGCCTGGAGTCCATCCCAGGAGCGTATCCATACAGGTACGGAACGTGTCCAATCGGCGTCCCACCGGCCGGGACATCAGTCGCGCAGGGCCATGGTCATCGCCTCGACCGCGAGCAGCGGGGCCACGTTCCGGTCCAGGGCCTCGCGGCAGGCGAGCACCGCCTCGATCCGGCGCAGGGTCCGCTCGGGAGTGGTGTCCCGGGCGATCCGCTCGACCGCGTCGCGTACGTCCTCGTTGGCCACCTCGGATGCGGCCCGCAGTTGCAGCGTCAGCACGTCGCGGTAGAAGCCGGTCAGGTCGGTGAGGGCGAGATCCAGGCTGTCGCGCTGCGTACGGGTCTTCCGCCGCTTCTGCCGCTCCTCCAGCTCCTTCATCGCACCGGCCGTACCGCGCGGCATCCGCCCGCCCTGCCCGCCACCGAGGGCGGTCTTCAGCTCCTCGGTCTCCTTGACGTCGACCTCCTCGGCGACCTGCTTGGCGTCCTCGCCCGCCGCGTCGACCAGCTCCTGGGCGGCCTTCAGACAGCCTCCAATGTCACCGACCCGCATCGGCAGCCTGAGCACCACGGCGCGCCGGGCCCGAGCGCGTTCGTCGGTCGCCAGCCGGCGGGCGTGGTCGATGTGCCCCTGGGTGGCGCGGGCGGCGGCCTGCGCGGCGGCCGGTTCGACGCCGTCGCGGCGTACGAGCATGTCCGCGACCGCCTCGACCGACGGCGTACGCAGTGTCAGGTGGCGGCAGCGGGAGCGGATCGTGGGCAGCACGTCCTCCAGGGACGGCGCGCAGAGCAGCCAGACCGTGCGGGGCGCGGGCTCCTCGACCGCCTTCAGGAGCACGTTGCCCGCGCCCTCGGTGAGACGGTCGGCGTCCTCCAGGACGATCACCTGCCAGCGGCCGCCCGCCGGCGAGAGCTGGGCGCGCCGGACGAGCTCGCGGGTCTCCTTCACGCCGATGGAGAGCAGGTCCGTGCGGACGACCTCCACGTCGGCGTGGGTCCCGATCAGGGCGGTGTGGCAGCCGTCGCAGAACCCGCATCCCGGAGCCCCGCCCAGCGCCCGGTCGGGGCTGACGCACTGCAGCGCGGCGGCGAAGGCGCGCGCCGCGGTCGCCCGGCCGGACCCCGGTGGGCCGGTGAACAGCCAGGCGTGGGTCATCCTGGACGCATCGGGGGCCGACTGTCCGGCGGCATGGGCGGTCACGAACGCGTCGGCGTCACGCGCGGCGGCGGCGAGCTGCTCCTCGACCCGCGCCTGTCCGACCAGGTCGTCCCATACGGCCATGTGCCCTCCTCAGGTACGCCCTCCATTGTGGAGTACCCGACTGACAGCGGATCCCGCGTCGCCGGCGGCCGGAGGGCGACGCCTCAGGCCCGCACGGGCATCCCCGTACGGGCAAGGGCCCCCTGCCCGTACGGGAGGGCGGTCGTACCGGCGCGGTCAGCGGCGCCGCCGCCCGCCGTCCTCGTCCTCGTCGTGGGGACCGAGCAACTCGTCCGCCAGGCTCGGCAGATCGTCGAGCGGGGTCTCCTCCGCCCAGTCGGAGCGGCGGCGGGGCCGGCCCTGCTCGTCGAGCTGCGGCAGCTCGCGCGTCATGTCGTTCGCGCCCTCGGGCTCGGCGGCGGGCCGCTCGTCGCGGAAGAAGCCCGGCGGAACGCGGTCGGCCGGCGCGGCATCCCGTACGGGCGGCAGGACGGCGGTCTCGTCCGCATCCCGTACGGGCGGCAGGACGGCCGTCTCGTCCATGTCCCGTACGGGCGGCAGGACGGCCGTCTCGTCCGCCTCCCGCACCTGCGGCAGAACCGTCGTCTCGTCCTCGGACGGACGCGCGTCCTCCGGCTTCACGATCGGCGTGGGGACGGTGACCTCGTTCGGCGACACGCGCGGGAAGGTCTGTGTGACGTCGTCCGGCGCCACCTCGTCGGGCTTCACGATCGGCGTCGAGACGGTGACGTCGTTGGCCGACACCTCGGCGGCCTTCGCGGCCTTGGCCGCCTCCGCCGCCCTGGCGGCCTCCGCCTCGGCAGCTTCCTTGGCCGCCTTCTGCGCGGCCGCCTTCTCCGCTGCCTGCCTCTCCGCCGCGGCCCTCTGTGCGGCCGCCTTCTCCGCCGCCGCCTTCTCCGCCGCCTCGGCAGCGGCCTTCCTCGCCGCCTCCTCCGCGGCCTTCGCCGCCGCGGCCTCGGCAACGCGCCGTGCCTCCTCGGCCCTGACCAGCGCCTCCTCGGCCTTGCGCTGCTTCTCGCGGCGGCGCTCCTCCGCCTCGGCGCGCAGCCGGGCCTCCTCCTCGGCCTGCTTGCGGAGCCGTTCCTGCTCCGCGCGCCGGGCCTTCTCCTCGGCCTCGCGCCGCTTGCGCTCCTCCTCGGCGGCCAGCCTGGCCTCCTCGGCCCGGCGGCGGGCCTCCTCGGCCTGCCGTTCGGCCTCGCGCTGCCGCGCCTCTTCCTCCTCGCGGCGCTTGCGCTCCTCCTCCTCGGCACGGAGCCTGGCGAGCTGCTCCTGGCGCTCGCGCTCCAGACGCTCCTCCTCCGCCTTCCTGCGCGCCTCCTCCTCGGCACGGAGCCTGGCGTCCTCCTCGGCCTTCCTGCGCGCCTCCTCCTGGGCCCTCACCTCGGCCTCGGACAGCGGCAGCATCCGGTCGAGCCGGTGGCGTACGACGGTGGTGACCGCCTCCGGCTCCTGTCCGGCGTCGACGACCAGGTAGCGGCCGGGGTCCCCGGCGGCCAGCGCGAGGAAACCGGCCCGCACGCGCGCGTGGAACTCCGGCGGCTCGGACTCCAGCCGGTCCGGAGCCTCGGTGAACCGCTCCCGGGCGGTCTCCGGAGCGACGTCCAGGAGGACGGTCAGGTGCGGGACGAGGCCGCCGGTCGCCCAGCGGTTGATCCGGGCGATCTCGGTCGGCGACAGGTCCCGGCCGGCGCCCTGGTAGGCCACGGACGAGTCGATGTACCGGTCGGAGATCACCACCGCGCCCCGCTCCAGAGCGGGCTTGACCAGGGAGTCGACGTGCTCGGCGCGGTCGGCGGCGTACAGCAGCGCCTCCGCCCGGTTCGAGAGCCCCGCCGAGGAGACGTCGAGCAGGATCGAGCGCAGCCGCTTGCCGATCGGCGTCGCACCGGGCTCGCGGGTGACGACGACCTCGTGGCCCTTGGCGCGGATCCACTCGGCGAGCGCCTCGGCCTGGGTGGACTTGCCGGCTCCGTCGCCGCCCTCCAGGGCGATGAAGAAGCCGGTCGGCGCGGGCGCCTGGGCGGGGTCGGCGCCGCGCAGCGCGTCGCGCAGATCACGGCGCAGCGGTACGCCGGCCCGGTCGTCGGTCTTGGCGAGGACGAGCGCGGCGACCGGCAGCAGCAGCGCGCCGACCAGCATCAGGGTGAACGCGGCGCCGCCGTGGGCGAAGACGAAGCTGCCGGAGGCGAGGCGGTGGGGCCCGATGGCGGCGGCGAGCAGCGGCGCCGCGAGGGCGCCGAGTGCCATGGCGACCCGGACGACGGCCTGGAGGTGCGCGGTGCCCCGGGGGCGGCGGGCCTCCTCGGTCTCCTGGTCGAGGAGGGTGTGGCCGGTGTGGGCGGCGACCCCGCTCGTGTAGCCGGCGAGGACGGAGAGGAACAGCACCGTCGCGGTGTCCGGCACCAGGCCCATCGCGAGCAGCGCGATACCGGTGAAGGTGATCGCGAGGGCGAGGAGGCGCCGGCGGGAGAGCGCGGCGAGGACGGAGCCGCCCGTGCGGATCCCGACGGCGGTGGCACCGCTCAGCGCGAGGACCAGCAGCGCGAAGGTGACGGGGCCGCCGCCGAGGTCGTGGGCGTGCAGGACGGCGACGGCCGCGGCGGCCGCGACGGCCCCCGCCACGGTGGCGCAGGCGAGGACGAGCAGCGGGGCCACCCCCGTGCGCCCCTTCTCCGCGGCGGGACGGCGCAGGCCCTCCAGGGGCGAGCGCGGCCGCGGCGTCTGTCCGCCGGGCAGTTCCATGAAGTACAGGACGGAGATGGAGGCGGCGAACAGTCCGGCGGCGACGTACGCGCCGAGCGCCGCCTGGTGCAGCGAGAACCAGTCGATGCCGGTGGCGATCAGGTTCCCGATGAGCGTGGCGACCAGCAGTACGGCGGCCGCGGCCGGGACCGCGAGGAATCCGGTACGCAGCGAGAGCCGGCGCAGCGCGTCCAGATGGTCCGGCAGCGGCCGGACGGCGGCGCCCTCCAGGGGCGGCGCGGGCAGCAGGGCGGGCGCGGCGCCTTCGCGGGCGACGGTCGACAGCCGTTCGGCGGCGCCCGCGACGAAGACGGTGCCGAGCAGGAACCACAGGGCGTTGTCCGGTGTCCAGTCGATCCACAGCGGCGCGACCACGAGCAGGGCGAGCCGCAGCCCGTCGGCCCCGATCATGGTCCAGCGCCGGTCGAGCCGGCCGCCGGGTCCGGTCAGCGCGGTGAGCGGGCCGAGGAGTACGGCGCCGAAGAGCACGGCCGAAAGCAGTCGCGCGCCGACGACGGCGGCGACGGCGAGCGCGGCGCCCCGGTACCCGCCGCCCAGCGCCCCCTCGGACGCGGCGACCTGATAGCCCAACAGCACCAGGACGAGGAGGCCGAGGGCGTCCCCGGTCCCCCCGGCGAACTGCGCGCTCCACAGGCGTCGCAGTGGTTGATGGCGCAAAAGCGCGCGTACGGCACGCTCGCGGGAGTCCGCGACAAGGGCGACGTCGGAGTTCGGCTGCTCTGCTCGCGTCATCCGTCCACCCTATCCGGACCCCTTCACTCCCCGTGGCCTCCACCCGAACAAACGTCGGGTGGCCGGGAAACGCCGAAGGGCGGGGTTCTCGCCCCGCCCCTCCGCGCACGTCCGGCACCGCTCCGGCTCCCGCCGAATACTCCGGCACCGCTCCCGCCGTACTACTCCGGCTTCGCCGCCGCCGTCTTCGTGGCGGCGGTCTTCGCCGTGGCGGTCTTCGCCGTCGTCGTCTTCTTCGTGGCCGTCTTCGTGGCCGTCTTCTTCGCCGCCGTCTTCTTGGCGGGCGCGGCCTTCTTCGCCGCGGTCTTCTTGGCGGCCGTCTTCTTCGCGGGCGCCTTCTTGGCCGTCTTCTTCGCCGGGGCCTTGGCCCGCTTCTCCGCGAGCAGCTCGAACCCGCGCTCCGGCGTGATCGTCTCCACGCTGTCGCCGGTCCGCAGGGTCGCGTTCGTCTCGCCGTCGGTGACGTACGGACCGAAGCGCCCGTCCTTCACCACGACCGGCTTCTCGCTGACCGGGTCGACACCCAGCTCCTTCAGCGGCGGCTTGGCCGCGGCCCGGCCACGCTGCTTGGGCTGCGCGTAGATCGCGAGCGCCTCCTCCAGCGTGATCGTGAAGAGCTGCTCCTCGTCCGTCAGCGACCGGGAGTCCGTGCCCTTCTTCAGGTACGGGCCGTAGCGGCCGTTCTGCGCCGTGATCTCGACGCCTTCCGCGTCCGTGCCCACCACACGCGGCAGGGACATCAGCTTCAGCGCGTCCTCGAGCGTCACCGTGTCCAGGGACATCGACTTGAAGAGCGAGGCCGTCCGCGGCTTCACCGCGTTCTTGCCGGTCTTCGGCGTGCCCTCGGGCAGGATCTCGGTGACGTACGGGCCGTACCGCCCGTCCTTGGCGACGATCTGGTTCCCGCTGACCGGGTCGGTGCCGAGCTCGAAGTCACCGCTCGGCTTGGCGAGCAGCTCCTCCGCGTACTCGACCGTCAGCTCGTCCGGGGCGAGGTCGTCCGGAACGTCCGCGCGCTGGTGCTCGTCGGAGTCCTTCTCACCGCGCTCGACGTACGGGCCGTACCGGCCGACGCGCAGCATGATGCCGTCCCCGACCGGGAAGGAGGAGATCTCCCGGGCGTCGATGGCGCCGAGGTCGGTCACCAGCTCCTTGAGACCGCCGAGGTGGTCACCGTCGCCGTTGCCCGCGTCGGCGGCTCCGCCGGAGGCGCTCCCGGACCCGCCCTCACCGAAGTAGAAGCGCTTCAGCCACGGCACGGCCTGGGCCTCGCCCCGCGCGATGCGGTCGAGGTCGTCCTCCATCCTGGCGGTGAAGTCGTAGTCGACGAGCCGGCCGAAGTGCTTCTCCAGGAGGTTGACCACGGCGAAGGAGAGGAACGACGGCACGAGCGCCGTGCCCTTCTTGAACACATAGCCGCGGTCGAGGATCGTGCCGAGGATCGACGCGTACGTCGACGGGCGGCCGATCTCGCGCTCTTCCAGCTCCTTGACCAGCGAGGCCTCGGTGTAGCGGGCCGGCGGCTTGGTCGCGTGGCCGTCGACGGTGATCTCCTCGGCCGACAGCGCGTCGCCCTCGGCGACCTGCGGCAGCCGGCGCTCGCGGTCGTCGAGCTCCGCGTTGGGGTCGTCGGCCCCCTCCACATACGCCTTCATGAAGCCGTGGAAGGTGATCGTCTTGCCGGAGGCGCTGAACTCCGCGTCCCGGCCGTCGGCGGCGCGGCCGCCGATCTTCACGGTGACGGAGTTGCCGGTCGCGTCCTTCATCTGGGAGGCGACGGTCCGCTTCCAGATCAGCTCGTAGAGCCGGAACTGGTCACCGGTCAGACCGGTCTCCGCCGGGGTGCGGAAACGATCACCCGAAGGGCGAATCGCCTCGTGCGCCTCCTGCGCGTTCTTGACCTTGCCCGCGTAGACCCGCGGCTTCTCCGGCAGGTAGTCGGCGCCGTACAGCTGCGTGACCTGCGCCCGGGCCGCCGAGACGGCGGTGTCCGACAGGATCGTCGAGTCCGTACGCATGTAGGTGATGAAGCCGTTCTCGTACAGCTTCTGCGCGACCTGCATGGTCGCCTTCGCACCGAAGCCCAGCTTGCGGCTCGCCTCCTGCTGGAGGGTGGTGGTCCGGAACGGGGCGTACGGGGAGCGGCGGTACGGCTTGGACTCGACGGAGCGGACGGCGAACGAGGTGTCGGCGAGCGCGGCGGCGAGCGCCCGTGCGTTCTCCTCGTCGAGGTGGAGCACCTGCCCGGACTTCAGCTGTCCGTCGGCGCCGAAGTCACGGCCCTGGGCGACCCTCCGGCCGTCGACCGTCGCGAGGCGCGCGACCAGCGACGACGGGTCGGACGGGTCACCGGCGCGGCCGGTGGAGAAGGTGCCGGTCAGGTCCCAGTACTCGGCGGAGCGGAACGCGATGCGCTCTCGCTCCCGCTCGACGACGAGTCGGGTGGCGACGGACTGCACACGGCCGGCCGACAGCCGGGGCATGACCTTCTTCCACAGGACCGGCGAGACCTCGTAGCCGTAGAGCCGGTCCAGGATGCGGCGGGTCTCCTGGGCGTCGACCATGCGCTTGTTCAGCTCGCGCGGGTTCTCGACGGCGGCCCGGATCGCGTCCTTGGTGATCTCGTGGAAGACCATCCGGTGGACCGGGACCTTGGGCTTCAGCACCTCCAGGAGGTGCCACGCGATGGCTTCGCCCTCGCGGTCCTCATCGGTGGCGAGGAAGAGTTCGTCGGCCTGGGCCAGCTGCTCCTTGAGCTTCCTGACCTGCGCCTTCTTGTCGGCGTTGACGACGTAGATCGGCTGGAAGTCGTGTTCTACGTCGACTCCGAGCCGGCGTACCTCGCCGGTGTACTTCTCGGGCACCTCGGCGGCGCCGCTGGGGAGGTCGCGGATGTGCCCGACGCTCGCCTCGACGACGTATCCGGGGCCGAGGTAGCCCTTGATCGTCTTCGCCTTGGCAGGCGACTCGACGATGACGAGTCGGCGGCCGCCCTGTGCGGTCTCGCTGGTCGGGGACAACTTCGCTCTTCTCTCCGGTCGACGCTCGGTGGCACGTACGCACGTGGTGACGTACGGCACTGGCCCTGGCACTCATGGCAGCGGCACGTGCGGTGACGCTGCCGTCGCTGCGGAGTGTGACGGTACAACCCGCCCCCGTGTCAAACGGTGAAAGCCCGCAACGGCCACTCGAACGGTAACCCGACTTCTGGCATTCCTGCCGCCCGGACTCAGGGTCGGGCGGGGCGGAGGGGTGCGGATGATCTCGTCAGAGGCGTCCGAAGCACCAGAGGCCGAGAAGGAGGGAGGCGGCGCCGAAGAGCGTCGTGAGGGCGGCCGCCGACCCCGGCGCGACGCCGAGCGCCACGGGCTCGCGGTGCATCACGCGCACCCCCGTCCAGAGCAGCAGCGCGGCCCCGAACAGCGCGAACGCCGTTCCCGCGAAGATCGCAGGCACGCTCTCCATGGTCCGCACCCCGTTCGTCCGTCATGCCCCGGTCATCACTGGGGCAGAGGTTGGCACCTTCCGGCGTCGAGGGCGCGAATTCCGGGTGAACGGCGCGGGCGCGCCGGTCGGTTTCACGAAGATGGCCGGTACTCACCGACAAACGGACCGGCGAACCGTCCGGCGAACTGTCCGGCGACCCGCTTCAGGCGGAAGCCGTCGGCATGGCGCCGCGGGCCGGGGGGAACCGTCCGCCGACGACGCCGTCCGCCCCGCCGTGGACGACCCGGAAGAAGACCTGAGCAGCGTCCCTACCAGCGGCGTTCCCAGGAACACGGGTAGTGCCGCCGAGCGGGGACGGGTGCGGCGGGAGGCGGCTCCGCCGACCACGACGGGGCGGGCGACGGGAAGGAAACGGAACCTCGCCGGGGCTCTGAGGGAGGCTGGTTCGGCCCCGTCGAGGGCTCGTTCCGTGCTCGTCAGGTCCGTGTCAGGCGCCGCTCGCCTGTCAGGCGCCGCCTGCCTGTCAGGCGCCGCTCGCGTCGCCGGCCGGCAGCAGGAAGCCCTCCTCCACGAGGAGCCGGATCGCCTGCGGGGTGCGGTCCCGCAGCAGCACCGGGTCCTCGCCCATCAACTGTCCGATCGCGTCGAGGATGCGGCCCGCGCTGAGCGACCCGTCGCACACGCCCGCGAAACCGGCCCCGACGTGATCCACCTTGGTGGCGCGACGCATCCCGCGGTTCTGCCGCAGTACGACGTGCTCCGGGTCCTCGGCGCCCGGCAGCCCGACCTGCTCCTGCACCACCTCGGGCGCGAGGACGAAGTGCTCGGCCAGCAGGGCGGCGTCGTCGTGGGCCCGCAGATAGTCCTGGCGCTCGAAGTGGGCCCGCACGGTGTCCCCGAGCGGCTGTTCGACCGGGTGGGGCCACTCCTCGATCACGATCGACGGCTCCACCGCGCCGGAGGCGACGGCGGCGTTCTTGCGCAGGGTGATCCAGCCGAAGCCGACGGCCTTGGTCCCTCGGGCCTCGAACTCGTCCAGCCACGCCGCGTACCGCTCGTTGTAGCGCCGCGGGTCCTCCCGGTGGTCACCGCTGTCGCGCAGCCACAGCTCGGCGTACTGGGTGATGTCCTGGACCTCGCGCTGCACGATCCAGGCGTCGCAGCCGAGCGGCACCCAGGAGCGCAGCCGGTCCTGCCACTCCTCGCCCTCCACGTGCTGCCAGTTGGCGAGGAACTGCGCGAATCCGCCGTCGTTGAGCCGCTCCCCGGCCTCCTGCACGAGCGTCCGGCACAGGTCGTCCCCGCCCATCCCGCCGTCGCGGTAGGTCAGCCGGGCGCCGGGGGAGATGACGAACGGCGGGTTGGAGACGATCAGGTCGTACGTGTCGCCGTCGACGGGCTCGAAGAGCGAGCCTTGGAGCAGCTCGGCCTCGCGGGCGCCGGAGAGCGCGAGCGTGAGCCGAGTGAAGTCCAGGGCGCGCGGGTTGAGATCGGTCGCGGTCACCAGGGTGGCGTGCTGGGCGGCGTGCAGGGCCTGGATCCCGGAGCCGGTGCCGAGGTCGAGCGCGGAGGACACGGGCGTGCGGACGGTGATGCCGGCGAGGGTCGTGGAGGCCCCGCCGACGCCGAGGACGACGCCCTCGTCCTTCCTGCCGATTCCGCCGGCTCCGCCGACCGCGCACCCAAGGTCGGAGACGATGAACCAGTCCTGCCCCTCAGGCCCGCCGTACGGCCGTACGTCGACGGTGGCCCGGACCTCGCCCTCCGACTCCCGTACCCAGCCGTCGGCCAGGGCCTCCTCCAACGGAAGCGCGGCGGCGGCCCGCTCGACGGGGACGGCCCCTTGGAGCAGGAACAGCCGGACGAGGGCCTCCAGCGGGGAGTCGCCCCGGGTGGCGCGCAGCGCGGGCACGGTCTCGCTGCGGGCGAGCGCCGCGTAGGCGGGGGCGCCGAGGAGCTCGAGCAGACCGTCGGCGGTGAAGTCGGCGGCGAGCAGCGCCTCGCGCAGTCGGGCGGCGTGCGCGGGCACGGGAAGGCTGGTGGTCAAGCTGGTCGTACTCACCCGCCCATTGTGACGGCCCCCACCGACATTCCCCGTCCGACCCGTCCGCGGGGGACGGGTCGGCGCGGCCGGTCGGGGACAGCGGCCCAGGCCCGGGGACCGAGGCCGTCCCCGCAAGGCCGGCGCCGCACGCGCGCGTCGGCGAGGGCCAACGGCGCAGAACCTGATCGCAGGACCCGAAACACGCGCCGCACGCGCGCGTCGACGAGGGGCATGGGCGCACAGGCCGCGCCGGACGCGCGCTTCGGCGTGCTTCGTGCTACTCCGCGCTCCGGCTCGCGGCCGGCGCCGGCTTCGCCGTCCCCGCGTCCTTCGAGGGCGTCGAGCCCGGATTGGCGGCCGGGCTGGACGGCTTCGCCTTCTGGCAGCCCGGCTGCTTCGCCATCGCCGTGCCCAGTTCGCCGCCCTGGAGCTTCGCCAGCGCGTCCTGGTCCATCTTCTCGATCTTCTTCAGACCGTCGGCGACGCCCTGCAGCCCGTCCGCGAACTTCTGCTGATTGCCCGGGTCGAGCGCGTCGACCTGCTTCTTCAGCCCCTCGTACGCGACCGCGGTCGCGTTGAGTTCCTTGATCGCGTCCTGCTGCACCTTCTCGCCGTTCTCGACGGGCGGCGCCCCGGCACCTTCGATGGCCTTGGCGAGCGCCCGGTCGGCGTCGGCGATGTCCTTGAACGCCTTCGAGTCGGCGGCCTGGATGTCCGCGGGCTTTCCGTCCGCGGCCGTCGAGATGATCAGCTGCTGGGCGTCGGCCCGCTTCTGGATCTGGGGCTTCGCCTGGTCGCAGACCGTCTTGGCCCAGTCGTTTACCTTGTCACCCTCGTCGGCGCACCCGGACAGCGCGAGCACGAGCACCGCGCCGCCGGACAGTGCGGCTGCAAGCTTCTTGTTCACCGGATCGGTCCCTTCCAAGGCTCTCGGCCCCGGAACATACACGCCAAGCGGGAGAGATCCACCTTTCGTACGACTGTTTCATCATGGATTGCAGCCTTTTGCACCAAGGGAGACACGCCTCACGTCACCGACGCGAGAAGCGGACGGCGCGTCAGACCGCGCCGCCCGCCTCCCTTTTTGACCAGCCGTTACGGCGCCACCGGCGCGTCCGGCGACGGCGCCCTCCGATCACCGGCGTTGTCTTCGTCACCCACGGCCACGGAGCGCCGTTTCGAGACGTAGACCGCGCCGATGATGACGACCACCGCGAGGGTCGCGATCAACGCCCGCAGTCCCGCGCTGGCGTCGACGCCGAAGCTGAACTGCACCACCGCCGGTGCGATCAGCAGCGCGACCAGGTTCATCACCTTCAGGAGCGGGTTGATCGCCGGGCCCGCGGTGTCCTTGAACGGGTCGCCGACCGTGTCGCCGATGACGGTCGCGGCATGGGCGTCGCTGCCCTTGCCGCCGTGGTGGCCGTCCTCGACGAGCTTCTTGGCGTTGTCCCAGGCTCCGCCGGAGTTGGCGAGGAAGACGGCCATCAGCGCGCCCGTGCCGATGGCTCCGGCGAGATACGCGCCGAGGGCGCCCACGCCGAGCGAGAAGCCGACCGCGATCGGTGCCATCACGGCGAGCAGCCCGGGCGTGGCGAGTTCACGCAGCGCGTCCTTGGTGCAGATGTCGACGACGCGCCCGTACTCCGGCTTCTCGGTGTAGTCCATGATCCCGGGGTGTTCGCGGAACTGCCGCCGCACCTCGTAGACGACGGCTCCGGCGGACCGCGACACGGCGTTGATCGCGAGTCCCGAGAAGAGGAAGACGACCGCGGCGCCGAGGATCAGTCCGAAGAGGTTGTTGGGCTGGGAGATGTCCATCGTGAGGTTCATCTCGGTGGCCCTGGCCCCGACGTCGGCGACCGCCGTGGCGATCGCGTCGCGGTAGGAGCCGAAGAGTGCCGCGGCCGCCAGGACGGCGGTGGCGATGGCGATGCCCTTGGTGATCGCCTTGGTGGTGTTGCCGACGGCGTCGAGGTCGGTGAGGACCTGCGCGCCCGCGCCCTGGACGTCGCCGGACATCTCGGCGATGCCCTGGGCGTTGTCGGAGACGGGGCCGAAGGTGTCCATGGCGACGATCACGCCGACGGTGGTGAGAAGGCCGGTGCCTGCCAGGGCGACGGCGAACAGGGCCAGCATGATGGAGGTGCCGCCGAGCAGGAAGGCGCCGTAGACGCCGAGGCCGATCAGCAGGGCGGTGTAGACGGCGGACTCCAGGCCGATGGAGATGCCGGCGAGGACGACGGTGGCGGGGCCGGTGAGGGAGGACTTTCCGATGTCCCTGACGGGACGCCGGTCGGTCTCGGTGAAGTATCCGGTGAGCTGCTGGATCAGCGCGGCCAGGACGATGCCGATGGCGACGGCGACCAGGGCGAAGATCCGCGGGTCGCCGGCGTGGGCCTGGATGCCGGGCTCGGTGACGCCCTTGAGGTCGGCGAAGGACGACGGCAGGTAGGCGTAGACGGCGACGGCGACGAGCGCGAGCGAGATCACCGCGGAGATGAAGAAGCCGCGGTTGATGGCGGTCATCCCGCTGCGGTCGGCGCGCCGCGGGGCGACCGCGAAGATGCCGATCATCGCGGTGACCACGCCGATCGCCGGCACGATCAGAGGGAAGGCGAGCCCGAGGTCGCCGAAGGCCGCCTTGCCGAGGATGAGTGCGGCGACGAGTGTCACCGCGTACGACTCGAAGAGGTCGGCGGCCATGCCGGCGCAGTCGCCGACGTTGTCGCCCACGTTGTCCGCGATGGTGGCGGCGTTGCGCGGGTCGTCCTCCGGGATGCCCTGTTCGACCTTGCCGACGAGGTCGGCGCCGACATCGGCGGCCTTGGTGAAGATGCCGCCGCCGACACGCATGAACATGGCGATGAGCGCCGCGCCCAGGCCGAAGCCCTCCAGGACCTTGGGGGCGTCGGCGGCGTAGACGAGGACCACACAGGACGCGCCGAGCAGGCCGAGGCCGACGGTGAACATGCCGACCACTCCGCCCGTGCGGAAAGCGATCTTCATGGCCTTGTGCGAGACGGCCGTCAGATCCTTTTCCGGTTCACCGGGCGCGGGAGTAGCCTCCCGGGCCGCGGCGGCCACTCGCACATTCGCTCGTACGGCGAGCCGCATGCCGATGTATCCGGTGGCCGCCGAGAAAAGGGCGCCCAACAGGAAGAAGAGGGAACGCCCGGCGCGCTGCGACCAGTTGTCGGCCGGAAGCAGCATCAGCAGGAAGAACACGACGACGGCGAAGACCGCCAGAGTGCGCAACTGCCGGGCGAGATAGGCATTCGCGCCTTCCTGCACGGCGGCCGCGATCTTCTTCATCGCGTCGGTGCCCTCGCCGGCCGCGAGCACCTGACGGACCAGCAGCTGGGCGACGAGCAGGGCCGCGAGCGCGACGGCCGCGATGACGATCACGATCGTGCGGTTTCCGTCGGTGAGTACCGCGGCGGCGAGAGAAGTGGGGTGTCCGGCCAGTTCTGGGTTGAAGAGCCCCGCCATTCGTCCTCCTTGACGTTGCGAGCTCAAGATGTGGACGGATTGTAGGGAGCGGAACCTGATCAAAACAGGGCGCCGCAAATGGAATTCCCCATTGCCTCACTCTTCCCCACCGGACGCAGTAATGGGGCAAAAGCATTGACACATGATCCATGATCTAGAGAAATGACAAGAGGCCCTGCTCGGCAGGGCCTCTTATCGCATTCCGTCACGTCGGGTCTTCGTGTCGGGTCCGCGTCAGGTTGGGGCGGGCCGGGTCAGGGGAGGGCGGCCGCCGGGGTCGTCGGCCAGGTCATGCGGAGGACTCCGCCTTCCTGGCCGGCGCTGACCTCGACGTCGTCGACGAGCCCGCGGATCACCGCGAGACCCATCTCGTCCTCACCGTCCGCGTCGTCGAACTCCTCGGCCGGCGCCGCTGACCGCGCCCCGGGCACACCGACGGCATCGGCCGCCGCCACCCCGGCGCCCGGCACCTCGTCGCCGACCTCGATGGAGAACGTCTTCTCCTCCTCGGTCAGCACGACCCGGACGGGGGTGGTCACACCATGGCTGCGGTGCAGCCCGACCGCGCGGGAACACGCCTCGCCCACGGCGAGTCTGACCTCGTCGAGCACCGCCTCGTCGACCCCGGCCCGGCGCGCCACAGCGGCCGCCACCAGGCGGGCCGTGCGGACATGCTCGGGCTGGGCGCTGAAGCGGAGTTCGACGGTGGCCATGCGGTCCCCCTCAGAGAAGGTTGGGCGGGCAACTCGGAGGACCGGGCCTGGCCGGCCCGGCTCTCCTCGACCTTCTTCCGACCTCAGTCGGTGGCGTTGACGGCCTCGTCGACCGTGGTGTGGATCGGGAACACCTTGGTGAGACCGGTGATCCGGAAAATCTTGAGAATGCGCTCCTGGTTGCAGACCAGACGCAGCGAACCCTCATGCGCGCGCACGCGCTTCAGTCCACCCACGAGCACGCCGAGACCGGTCGAGTCGAGGAAGTCCACGCCCTCCATGTCGACGACCAGGTGGTAACTGCCGTCGTTCACCAACTCGACCAACTGCTCGCGCAGCTTGGGCGCGGTATACACATCAATCTCGCCACCGACCTCGACGACCGTACGGTCGCCGCTCGGGCCGGACACATTGCGAGTCGACAGGGACAGGTCCACGGATCCTCCAGCACCTTGCTATCGGGCGGTCGCCCCTCGGGTCTCCGGGCGGAGTCGGGGGACGGCATCGCCAGCCGCGATGGCATTCAATCACTTACCTGCAGCCATGCACGACGCCTTGGGAGCATTGTCCGTCATGCCAGTGACACACTCGGTGCCGATGGCCAAGAATCACCGCCCCAGTGGACCCGCCGGAAGCACGGGCAGCCGCCCGTCTCCCAGCGTGGTCCTCGACCGGCTCACACAGGGCGAGAGCCGGGCCGCGCGCATCACTCATACGGAGCACTTGCCCGCCCGGGCGGGTCGGCATGCCGTCTGGCCGCATCACATCCGTACGGAAGTGATCAGCGCGATCCGGACGGCCGGGATCGAGCACCCCTGGGCCCACCAGGCGGAGGCCGCCGAGCGCGCCCTGGACGGCGAATCCGTCGTGATCGCCACCGGCACGGCCTCGGGCAAGTCGCTGGCCTACCTCGCCCCGGTCCTCTCCACGCTCCTGGACGGCTCCGAGGCGGCCAACGGCAGAGGCACCACCGCCCTCTACCTCGCCCCCACCAAGGCGCTCGCCGCCGACCAGCGGCGGGCCGTACGGGAGCTGGCCGCCCCGCTCGGCAACCGGATCCGGCCAGCCGTCTACGACGGCGACACGCCGGTCGAGGAACGCGAGTGGGTGCGTCAGTACGCCAACTACGTGCTGACCAACCCCGACATGCTGCACCGCGGCATACTGCCCTCCCACCCCAGGTGGTCCTCCTTCCTGCGCTCGCTGCGCTACGTCGTGATCGACGAGTGCCACACCTACCGGGGCGTCTTCGGCTCCCATGTCGCCCAGGTGCTGCGCCGACTGCGCCGCGTCTGCGCCCGGTACGGCGCGCACCCCGTCTTCCTCCTCGCCTCCGCCACCTCCGCCGAGCCCGCCCTGGCCGCGGGCCGACTGACCGGTCTGCCGGTCTCGGAGGTCTCCGACGACGCCTCCCCACGCGGCGAGCTCGTCTTCGCCCTCTGGGAGCCGCCGCTGACCGAGCTCCACGGCGAGCAGGGCGCCCCGGTGCGCCGCACGGCCACCGCCGAGACGGCCGACCTGCTCACCGATCTCGCCGTGCAGGGCGTGCGCTCCGTCGCCTTCGTCCGCTCCCGGCGCGGCGCCGAGCTGATCTCGGTCATCGCCCAGGAACGGCTCGCCCAGGTCGACCGCTCCCTGGCCCGCCGGGTGGCCGCCTACCGGGGCGGCTATCTACCCGAGGAGCGCCGCGCCCTGGAGCGGGCCCTGCACTCCGGCGAGCTTCTCGGCCTGGCCGCCACGACCGCCCTGGAGCTGGGCGTGGACGTCTCCGGCCTGGACGCCGTCGTGATCGCCGGCTACCCCGGCACCCGTGCCTCCCTCTGGCAGCAGGCCGGCCGGGCCGGCCGCTCCGGCGAGGGGGCCCTGGCGATCCTCGTCGCCCGCGACGACCCGCTGGACACCTACCTGGTCCACCATCCCGAGGCGCTCTTCCGGCAGCCGGTCGAGTCGACCGTGCTGGACCCCGACAACCCCTACGTGCTCGCCCCCCATCTCTGCGCCGCCGCGGCGGAGCTCCCGCTGACCGAGGCCGACCTGGCCCTCTTCGGCCCGGCAGTCCCCGAACTGCTGCCCCAGCTGGAGGCCGCCGGACTCCTGCGACGGCGCTCCAGCGGCTGGTTCTGGACCCGCCGCGAGCGGGCCGCCGACCTGACCGACATCCGCGGCGGGGGCGGCAACCCGGTCCAGATCGTCGAGGCCGCCACCGGCCGCCTCCTCGGCACCGTCGACGAGGCCGCCTCCCACACCGCCGTCCACGACGGCGCGGTCCACCTCCACCAGGGCCGCACCTATCTGGTGAAGCACCTGGACCTGAAGGACTCGGTCGCCCTGGTCGAGGAGGCGAGCCCGCCGTACTCCACCACCGCCCGGGACACCACCGCCATCTCCGTCCTGGAGACCGACACCGAGATCCCCTGGGGGGCCGGCCGCCTCTGCTACGGCTCCGTCGAGGTCACCAACCAGGTCGTCTCCTTCCTGCGCCGCCGCCTGATCAGCGGCGAGGTGCTCGGGGAGACCAAGCTCGACCTGCCTCCCCGCACCCTGCGTACCCGGGCCGTGTGGTGGACGGTCACCGAGGACCAGCTGGACGCCGCCCGGATCAACCCGGAGATCCTCGGGGGCGCCCTGCACGCCGCCGAGCACGCCTCCATCGGCATGCTGCCGCTCTTCGCCACCTGCGATCGCTGGGACATCGGCGGGGTCTCCGTCCCGCTCCACCCCGACACCCTGCTGCCCACCGTCTTCGTCTACGACGGCCACCCGGGCGGCGCCGGCTTCGCCGAGCGGGCCTTCCACACGGCCGGCGCGTGGCTGACGGCCACCCGCGAGGCGATCGCCTCCTGCGAGTGCGAGGCGGGCTGCCCGTCCTGCATCCAGTCACCGAAGTGCGGCAACGGCAACGATCCGCTCCACAAGCGCGGTGCCGTCCGGCTTCTCACGGAAC
This sequence comes from Streptomyces sp. NPDC003027, assembly GCF_053591435.1. Taxonomy (NCBI): domain Bacteria; kingdom Bacillati; phylum Actinomycetota; class Actinomycetes; order Kitasatosporales; family Streptomycetaceae; genus Streptomyces; species Streptomyces sp. NPDC003027. The sequence continues at coordinate 111,387 of NZ_JBSFTU010000008.1, read as the reverse complement.
TGCTGCGGGAAGCCCCGGCAGCGCCCCAGGAGGCCCCGCCCGCGCCCTGACCGCCGGTGTGTACGGGCCCAGGCGCACCGTCGCCGTCACATCGGCGATGTCGCCCCGCACCGAGCACCGCGCGACGGCGGCGCCCTGTGCCTCCGCCACCCTCACGGCCGCCGCGCAGGCGATCCCCTCGCCCCACAGGGCGCGGTCGGCCGCGGCGAGGGCCGCCAGGTCGGCGGCGCCGCCCGCTCTGTGCCGGGCCGCCACCGCCTGCCCCAGGGCCAGCACGGCCCCGAACACCACACAGAGCACGCAGGCCGCGAACGCGGTCCACACGGTCGCCATCCCCCGGTCGCTCCTCATGGCCCGGCCGTCCCCATACCGTCCTCCGCGAGCGCGGCCGCCCCGGCGCGCAGGGTGAGGCCCATCCCGCCCGGCCCCGGAGCCGGCGCCCGGACGGTCACCCGCCACATCTCGCCCGCACGCTCCACCGACACCGTGGCGCCCTCGGGCGCCGCCGCCCTGGCGGCCGCCTCGGCCGCCGCCACCGGCTCCGACCGGGCAACCGCCCTCGCCCCGGCCCGCGCCGCGTCCACACACTGGATCTGTGCGGCGGCCGCCGCGAGTGCCCAGACGAGGGCCATGGTGAACACCACCAGGGCGGGCAGGGCCATCGCCGCCTCCACGGTCACGGAGCCCCGGTCAGAACGGCGCATCGAGAGCCTTCCCGATCACCGACTCCAGAGCCGCCGACACCGTGCCACTGGTCACGATCTTGTACAGCACAGCGGCGAAGGCCGCGGCCGCGATCGTTCCCATCGCGTACTCGGACGTGGTCATTCCCCTGTCGGAACGGGCCGTCGCCCGAGCCCGCCACCACGTTCGCAGTGTCGCCATGGCCGTCCCGCTCTTCCTGTTCCTCATGCCAGCCCCCATAGGTATTCGTGTCCGTGTCCGTGTTTGTTGTTCGACCTCGCGCCCGTGCCCGTGCCCGAGTTCGTGTTCGTGTTCGCGTTCGCGTTCGCGTTCGTCACGGTCTTCCGGCTTTCAGCGCCCGAGCAGGCCGGTCGCGAGTCCGATCACGACCGGGGCCACCCCCATCGCCAGGAAGGCGGGCAGGAAACACAGGCCCACGGGCGCGGTGATCAGCACCTGTGCTCGCTGCGCCCGGGCAGCCGCCCGACGGGCGCTCTCCGCCCGCAGCCCCGTCGCATGCCTCGCGATCGCCTCCGCGGCGGGCGCCCCGGAGGAACCGGCCCGCTCCAGGCAACGGGCCAGCCCCTCGGCGCCCGGTATGGCACCGAAACGCCGCCACACGTCGGCCGGTTCACCGCCCAGGCGCAGCTCGGCCGCCGTCCGTATCAGCCGCTCGCCCACCGGCCCGCCCAGCGACCGTCCGACCGCCTCCGCCGCCTCTCCCGGCCCGGCGCCCGCGGAGGCGCAGGCCGCCAGCAGATCGGCGGCGAGCGGCAACTGGCGCGCCGCCTCCCCGTCGTCGCCCTCCGTCGCCCCCGGCCGCGCGGACCGCCTGCGTACGGCGTAGGCCGCCCCGACGCCCACCAGGCACCCGACGACCCCGCCGAACAGCGCCCAGCCGGCTACGGCGGCCACCACGGGTGCGGCCCACCTCCGCGACCAGGCCGGGAACCCGGCCCTCCGCGACCGCCCTGGCACGGGCCCAGCCTCCAGAAGGGCCGAGATCCGCTTCCGCGTCCGTCGCTCACGCCGCCGGTCGGCCATCGCCCGAGCGGCCCAGACCACCCACGCGATCGCACCGACCGCCACGGCCACCGACCCCGGTCCACGGACGAACTCCCCCATGACCCCGGTGTCCCCCACCGACCCCGTCACACCCGCTCCCCTCCTCGTACGATCCGCACGGCCCAGCCGAGGCCGGCCGCCTCCAGGGCCACACCGACGACCAGACAGCCCAGGCCCATCGGGGTGTGCAGCAGCACGTGCAGCGGACGCGCCCCGAGCGCCGCGCCGAGCGCGAGACCCACCACCGGGAGCACCGCCAGGACGGCCACGGTCGCCCAGGCCCCAGCCAGTTGGGCCTTCATCCGCTCCCGGTGGTCCCGGTGCTCACGCAGGGCGGCCTCCAGCCGGTCGAGCCCCGCGGCCAGACCCGCCCCACCGTCCACCGCCACCTGCCAGCAGGCCGCCATCCCCGCCAGACCGTCCGCCCCGTCCTGCCGGGCAGCCCGCCGCAGCGCCTCCGGCACGTCCCCGCCGAACCGTGCCGCCGCGAGCACCGCGGCCTCCTCCCGCGCCCCCAGCGCGCCGGCCACCCCCGCCTCCCCCAGGGCGCAGAGCAGCGCCTGCGCGGGCTGCCGCCCGGCTCTCAGCTCGGCGGTGACCGCGCCACACAGGGCCACGACCCCTGCGGCCCGCTCCTCCCGCCGCCCCCGCAACGCCGCCGCCCGCAGCTTCCGCCCCACCAGCGGCACCGCGACAGCCCCCGCCGCCAGCGGCAGTGGTGACTCCCCGAGGAGGGCGAGCACCACCGCCACCGGCAGGCACAGCCACTCCCGCCGGCCCCGCACCGCGCCCCACCAGTGCGCGGCGACCGCCCGCCACGGCGGCTCACGGCCCGGCTCCCCCGGCGCGGCCACACCCACGAGCACCACCCGTGCCCTGCGCAGGCTCCGCTCGTGTCCGGCCAGCCGCCACGCCGCGGCCCCGGCGCACAGGACGGCCGCGCCCTGCGCCACGACCCACGGCTCCCTCACCACGCTTCACCCCCGATCAGCGACCGCAGCCGCTCCCAGCCCCGCTCGGGCTCGAACCCGCCCGCCCCCCACCGCAGCGCGGGGACCGTCACCACCAGTCCGTCCCGGTCCCGTTCGAGGACATGCACCTCGGCGATCCGCCGTCGCCCCGCCCGGTCACGCACGAGATGGAGCACCACCGAGAGCCCGGCCCCCAACTGGCTGTGCAACGCCGCCCGGTCGAGTCCCGCCGCCGTCCCGAGCGCTTCCAGCCGAGCCGGGACGTCCGCCGCCGTGTTGGCGTGGACGGTCCCGCAACCGCCTTCGTGACCCGTGTTGAGAGCCGCGAGCAGATCGACCGCCTCCCCGCCCCGTACCTCGCCGACCACCAGCCGGTCCGGCCGTATCCGCAGCGCCTGCCGGACCAGGTCCCGCAGGGTCACCTGGCCGGCGCCCTCCTGGTTGGCCGGCCTGGCCTCCAGCCGCACCACATGCGGATGGTCCGGACGCAGCTCGGCGGAGTCCTCGGCGAGCACGATGCGCTCCCGGTCGCCCACCAGGCCGAGCAGGGTGGAGAGCAGCGTGGTCTTGCCCGATCCCGTGCCGCCGCTGATCACGTACGAGACCCTGGCGTCGATCAGCGCCCGCAGCACGCGCTCCCCGCCCGGCGGGACGGTGCCCGCCGCGGTCAACTCCCCCAGGGAGAAGGCCCTCGGCCGCACCACTCGGAGCGACAGACAGGTGGAGCCGACCGCGACCGGCGGCAGCACGGCGTGCATCCGCGTGCCGTCCGGCAGCCGGGCGTCCACCCACGGCCGGGCGTCGTCCAGGCGCCGTCCGGCCACCGCCGCGAGCCGCTGCGCCAGCCGTCGTACCGCCGCCGCGTCCGAGAACGCGACACCGGTGAGTTCGAGGCCGCCACCCCGGTCGACCCAGACCCGGTCGGGAGCCGACACCAGTACATCGGTGACCGCCGGGTCGGCGAGCAGCGGTTCCAGCGGCCCCGTGCCGACCAGCTCGCAGCGCAACGCCTCGGCCGCGCCCAGGACTTCGGTGTCGCCGAGCAGCCGCCCCTGGGCCCGCAGCGCGGCCGCCACCCTCGCCGGTGTGGGTTCTGCCCCGCTCTCCGCGAGCCGCTGCCGCACGGCCTCCAGCAGACCCGCGCCGCCCGGGTCCCGCGCCGCGCCGCTCATGACGCGCTCTCCGCGGCCAGCGCCCGCTCCCAGAACTCGCCGCAGAACCGGCCCAGCGGTCCCCGCGCGTCGGCGCCCGGCGGCGAGCCCGCGTCCAGGGCAGCCGGGAGGCCCGCGTCGTGCGGCAGCTCCCCGGCGAGCGGCAGGCGCAGCGCGTCCGCGACCCAGCGCTCGTCGAGCCCCGCCGCGTACGGCCCGCGCACGACCACGCGCAGATCCCGCAGCACCATCCCCGCGAGTGACGCGACCCGGTGGGCCGCCGCGACCGCCCGCAGCTCTCCCGGTACGACGAGAAGGCCGAGGTCGAGCTGGGCGAGGGCCTCCGTCACCGCCTCGTCGACCCTGCGGGGAAGATCCACCACGACCACGCCGCCCCGTCTGCGGGCCGCGGCGAGCACCGAGCGCATCGCCTCCGGCGGCACGAGGACGGAGTCGCCTCGGTCCCAGCTGAGCACGCGCAGCCCGCGCACCGACGGCAGGGATTCCTCCAGGGCACCACCGGCCACCCGCCCTTGCGAGGCGGCGAAGTCGGGCCAGCGTCGGCCCTCCGTCCGCTCGCCGCCGAGCAGGACGTCGAGTCCCCCGCCGAGCGGGTCTCCGTCCACCAGCAGGGTGCGCCGGCCGGTCCTGGCGGCCGCCAGGGCGAGGGCGCAGGCCAGCGTCGACGCGCCCGCCCCGCCGCGGCCGCCGATGACGCCGACGGTCAGGGCCTGCCGCCCGACGCCCTCGACTCCGTCGGCGATCCGGTCGACCAGCCAGCTCTCCGCGTCGGGCAGCCGCAGCACGCACTCCGCGCCGATCTCGACGGCCCGCCGCCAGACCTCGGGATCGTCCTGGTCGTGGCCGACGAGGATCACCCCCGGGCGGCGCACGGCCCCGCGGCAGCGGACCGCCGCGTCGTCACCGACCAGGACGAGCGGGGCCTCGGCCCAGCCGGCCCGCCGCTCGGGCACCGTGTGGTGCACCTCGGGCTCGGCCCCCGCCGCGGCGCACAGCCTGAGCAGGTCGTCGAGGAGCGCGAGGTCCTCGGTCACGATCAGCGGCCCCGTCCTGCGTCCCTCGTCCGCAGTCTCGCCGCCTGCCGTCCGCGAGAGGGTCGAGGAGGCCGAGGAGGCCGAGGACTTCGAGGAAGCCGCAGCAACCGGGAAAGCCGAGGACGCCGAAGAGCTCGAAGAGGCCGAGGCGCCTCGGGGGTCCGGGGCTCGTGAAGACCCCGCGGACCGCCAATGCCTCGCAGACCGCCAAGACCTGGAAGACCGCGCGGACCCGAAAGTCCCGTTCGTCATGGATCCCGCCACAGCACACGCCCCCTGTCGGTGTGATCCCGTCCGCGCCGGTGGCGGGGACGGATCGCTGATTCCCGCTGTCCGCGAACTTCGCGGCTGGAATCACCGTGGGGCCGTACGGGAAATCGTGGGGATCTTCCTCAAAAACTGTGGATAACTCAGGCGTTGTGAATAACTTCGTCCCCCATACCGGTACTTCCCGGAGAGCATCCCGACAGTTACAGTGAGTGACGAATCGAGGCGGCGCGGCTTCACGGCCGCACGGCCGGCACGAGCGACCGCGAAGGAGAGGGAATGAGTGCCCGAAGGACGAAAACGCGTCCGGACATGCGACGACCCCCGCCGGGGGGGAGAGCGGGGGTCGTCTCTCCGGCCGACTCGGGGGGGGAGGAGCCGGACCGGGTTAGCACGGTCGCGAACGATCCGTGACTTCCATGGTGTACCCGAGAGGCTTCTCAGGCAAACCCACACGCCCGAGCGTACGCCGAATGGCGGGCACATATGCTCAGGCTCGTGGAAAACCACTCCTTGCCGCGCACAGCCGCCTTCTTTGACCTGGACAAGACGGTCATTGCGAAGTCCTCGACGTTGACCTTCAGCAAGTCCTTCTACCAAGGCGGACTGATCAACCGCCGTGCCGTCCTGCGGACGGCGTACATCCAGTTCGTCTACCTCGTGGGCGGCGCCGACCATGACCAGATGGAGCGGATGCGCGAATATCTTTCCGCGCTCTGCAAAGGCTGGAACGTCTCACAGGTCAAGGAGCTCGTCGCCGAGACCCTGCACGACCTGATCGACCCCCTCATCTACGACGAGGCGGCCTCCCTCATCGAGGAGCACCACGCCGCGGGCCGTGACGTCGTGATCGTCTCGACCTCCGGAGCCGAGGTCGTCGAGCCGATCGGCGAGATGCTGGGCGCGGACCGGGTCGTCGCGACCCGCATGGTCGTCGGCGACGACGGCTGCTTCACCGGCGAGGTGGAGTACTACGCCTACGGCCCCACCAAGGCGGAGGCGATCCGGGAGCTCGCGGAGTCCGAGGGGTACGACCTCTCACGCTGCTACGCCTACAGCGATTCGGCGACCGACGTACCGATGCTCGACGTGGTCGGCCACCCCTACGCGGTCAATCCCGACCGCACGCTGCGCCGCGAGGCCATCGCCCGGGACTGGCCGATCCTGGTCTTCGAGAAGCCGGTCCGCCTCAAGCAGCGGCTGCCCGGGTTCAGGATGCCGCCGCGGCCCGCACTCGTCGCCGCCGCCGCGGTGGGCGCGGCCGCCGCGACCGCCGGTCTCGTCTGGTACGCCAACCGTCGGCGGCACGCCGCTCTTGCCGATCGCTTTGCCCGCATTTGAGCTGAAAGCAAAGAAGTGGAGCCAACACTTTCGCTTCGACTCCGACAGGAGTAGAAAGGAATCAGGCCCGCGAGACCTAGGACATCCGAGAGGATCACCTGTTGAGCAAGAAGGCCCCACGGACCGAGCACTGAAGCCGAGCACCCACGCGACGTCGACCCGTCGATTACGGGCCAGCCGCACCAGGCGAAGGGCGAAGATCCCCGCCTGATGGGCACATATCGAGGACGCTTGGTAACCCGGCAGACGTGCCAGCGGCGGCACCAGTGCTGGTGCCGCCGCAACCCTTCTCCGGAGAGCTCCCGCCTCAGGCGGCGCCCCGCTGGAGCGCCTCGCACACCGCCGTCGACTCCCGGACCCCCAGCTCGACCGCCCGCCCGCAGTGGGCGATCCACGCGGCCATGCCCTCCGGCGTCCCGGACAGGTACCCCTCGAACGCCGCGACATAGGCGGCGCGACCCTGCTCCGCGTGTCCCACCTCGGCCGGGCAGATCGACTTGGGGTCCAGACCGCTGCCGATCAGCACGATCCGCTCCGCGGCCCGCGCGATCAGCCCGTTGTACGAGGTGAAGGGGCGCAGCGCCAGCAGCTCGCCGTGCACCACGGCCGCCGTCACCAGCGCCGGGGCCGTACCGCCCGCGATGATCAGCTCCGAGAGCCCGTCGAGCCGGCCCGCGACCTCCGCCGGATCCGGAAGTGGCGCCTCGATCAGCGGTTCGTCGACGGTCTCACCGGCCTGCCGCGGCCTGCCGACGGAGTCGGTTCCGTCCCCCGGGCGACCGGCTTCGCCCGCGGCGACCAGGTGGAGCCGGGCGAGAACCCGCAGCGGGGACTGGCGCCAGATGGAGAGCAGCTGGCCCGCCTCGGCGCTCAGCCGCAGAGCCGCGCCCACCGTGCGCGCCTCGGCGTCCCCGCTGAAGTCGGTGCGCCGGCGGACCTCCTCGAGGGCCCAGTCGGCTCCGGACAGCGCGGCCGAGCCGCGCGCCCCGCGCAGGGCCGCCTCGGAAGTGATCTCGTTGCTGCGGCGGCGCATCACTCGGTGGCCGTAGACACGGTCCACGGCCTTGCGTACGGAGTCCACCGAGTCGGCGACACCCGGCAGGGAGCCGAGGGCGGCCAGGGGGTCAGAGGCGTGCGTACTCATAGGTAGCGAGGCTACGCGCCCGGGACCGCCGCCCCACGTTGGAGTGGTCTTCTTCACGCTCCTTGACCACGGCACGCAATCATGGCACTACGCTAGGTGAACATGAAGATCGCTTTCGTAGGGAAGGGCGGCAGCGGCAAGACCACGCTGTCCTCGCTCTTCATCCGTCATCTCGCCGCCAACGAAGCCCATGTCGTCGCGGTGGACGCCGACATCAACCAGCACTTGGGGGCCGCGCTCGGCCTCGATGAGACGGAGGCGGCGGCCCTGCCGGCGCTGGGTACGCACCTGCCGCTGATCAAGGAGTACCTGCGCGGCTCCAACCCCCGGATCGCCTCCGCCGACACGATGATCAAGACCACGCCGCCCGGGGAGGGCTCGCGGCTGCTGCGGGTCCGCGAGGACAACCCGGTGTACGAGGCGTGTGCCCGGACCGTACGGCTGGACGACGGTGACATCCGGTTGATGGCGACGGGGCCGTTCACCGAGTCGGACCTCGGGGTGGCCTGCTACCACTCGAAGGTCGGCGCGGTGGAGCTGTGCCTGAACCACCTGGTGGACGGGCAGGACGAGTACGTCGTCGTCGACATGACGGCGGGCTCCGACTCGTTCGCCTCGGGGATGTTCACCCGCTTCGACATGACCTTCCTCGTCGCCGAGCCGACCCGCAAGGGCGTCTCCGTCTACCGCCAGTACAAGGAGTACGCGCGGGACTTCGGGGTCGCGCTCAAGGTGGTCGGCAACAAGGTGCAGGGCCAGGACGACGTGGACTTCCTGCGCGCCGAGGTCGGGGACGACCTGCTGGTCACGGTCGGCCACTCGGACTGGGTCCGCGCGATGGAGAAGGGCCGCCCGCCCCGCTTCGAACTCCTGGAGGCGGACAACCGGATGGCCCTGCAGACCCTCCAGGACGCGGCGGACGATTCGTACGCCCACCGCGACTGGGAGCGCTACACGCGGCAGATGGTCCACTTCCACCTGAAGAACGCGGAGAGCTGGGGCAACGCGAAGACCGGGGCCGACCTGGCCGCGCAGGTCGACCCCGATTTCGTGTTGAGCGAGGAACTCAGCGCCACTCAGCCCGCCTAGGTTCGGCGGGCCGCGCCCGCGTCAGTTCTGCTGGGCGGCCGGCCGCGCCGCGGACGCGGGAGCCGACGGCTGGGGGGCCAGGAAGGCCGCCCAGCCGCCCTGCGGCGCCTCGCCGACCTTCAGGGTCCGCAGTTTGGCGAGGACCGCCGGGTCCTGGGCGTCCAGCCAGTCCGCGAGCTGCCGGAAGGACACGCACTTCACGTCCTTCTGGACGCAGACCGTGGCGATCGTCTGCTCGATGGCGCGCATGTACGTGCCGCCGTTCCACGACTCGAAGTGGTTGCCGATGATCAGCGGCGCCCGGTTGCCGTGGTACGAGCGGTTGAACGCCTGCACCAGCCCGTCGCGCATCTGGTTGCCCCAGTACTCGTGCTTCGACGGGTCGCCCTGGGTCGTACCGGACTGGTTCACCAGGAAGTTGTAGTCCATGGACAGCGTCTGGAACGCGCGGCCCGGGACCGGGACCAGCTGCATCGACAGATCCCACAGACCGTGGTCCTTCTTCGGCCAGATCTGGTCGTTGACGCCGCTGGTGTCGTAACGGAAGCCCAGCTGGCTCGCCGCCTGGACAAAGTTCGCGCGCCCCTCCAGGCACGGCGTGCGGGCGCCGACCAGCTCCTTGTCGTAGTCGAAGGGCAGGGGCTGCTCGGTGGTCAGCCCGGAGTTCGTCTTCCAGTTCTTCACGAAGGACTTGGCCTGCCGGATCTCGCTCTTCCAGTCCTCGACGGACCAGTTGCCGACACCGCCCTCCTTGCCGCAGAAGTGGCCGTTGAAGTGCGTGCCGACCTCGTTGCCCTCCAGCCAGGCTCCGCGCAGTTCGCGGACGGTGGCACGGATGCCCTCGGTGTCGTTGAAGCCGATGTCCGAGCGTCCGGCCGCGTGCTGCGGCGGTTCGTACAGCTTGCGCTTCTCCTCGGGCAGCAGGTAGACCCCGCTGAGGAAGTACGTCATGGTCGCGTCGTACTTCTTGCCCACCTTGCGGAAGTGGGAGAAGAGCCGCTGACTGTCCTCGCCGGCGCCGTCCCACGAGAACACGACGAACTGCGGAGGTTGCTGACCCGGCTTCAGCCGCTGCCAGGTGGGCTGGTGCGGCTGGGCACCGGTGAAGGCGGTCGATCCGTCGCCGATCAGGCGCACCGCGCTCTGCGGCGCCGCCCCAGGGGCCTTCTTGGCACCCGGAGCGCCCTTCGGGGCCTCCTCGGAACCCGAGCATCCGGCGAGACCGGCGATCAGGGCGACGGCGAGGGCGCCGACGGCGAGCACCCTCCCGCGGACGGCACCCCCCGCCCTGGCGGTGCTCCCGGCAGTCCCTCTCCCGGCGGTCGTTCTCCCGGCGGCGTTCATCCGCCCACCTCTCCTCGGTCCGTACGAGCGTCCTCTGCGAGCGTCGCCAACCTCGCACCACGGCCACCGGAGAGATGAAACGACAAGCGGCACTCCGCCGACTTATCACCGGAACCGGTGAATCATTGCCCTGTTTGCCCCGAAAATAATGCCGCAGTCTTTACTCTCCATTACGATCCATTTACCCAGCGTTGATACTCGCCTGAGGAACCGCGCACCACATCCCGCCGCTGCACGCCGTGCCCCACGGCCGCGACCCCCCTGTTCGTCCCGCACGAGCCGCGACCGCGCCGCCCCGGAGGAGACGGGAATCATGACCCTCTGCACACCCGACCGCACGCCCGACCGAACCCCTGACCACACGCCCGACCGGGCCGCGCCCGGCCCCCGCCTCAAACGACTCCACAGCCCACCGGGCGGCGGCCGCTTCCGCATCGCGGGCGCCGACCTGTCGGCGTCCATCGCCGTCTTCCTGATCGCGCTGCCCCTCTCCCTGGGCATCGCGCTCGCCACCGGAGCCCCCCTCCAGGCCGGGCTGGTGGCCGCCGCCGTCGGCGGCATCGTCGTCGGCCGCCTCGGAGGCGCGCCGCTTCAGGTCAGCGGCCCCGCCGCCGGACTCACGGTGGTCACCGCCGAGCTCATCCAGATCTACGGCTGGCGCACCACCTGCGCCATCACCGTCCTCGCCGGCCTCGCCCAGCTGGGCCTCGCCGCCCTGCGGGTGGCCCGCTCCGCCCTCGCCGTCTCGCCCGCGATCGTGCACGGCATGCTCGCCGGCATCGGCGTCACCATCGCCGTCGCCCAGCTGCACATCGTGCTCGGCGGCAGCCCCCAGAGCTCCGTCGTGGACAACGTCCTCGGGCTGCCCGGCCAGTTGGCCGACCTCCATCCCGTGGGCCTTTCGCTCAGCCTCCTCACCATCGCCGCCCTCCTGCTGTGGCCCAAGCTGCCCGGTCGGGCGGGGCTGCTGCTGCGAAAGGTCCCGGCCGCGCTCGCCGCGGTGGCCCTTGCGACGGCCGTCGCAGGGTTCGCGGGACTCTCCGTTCCGCGCGTCGACCTGCCCTCCTGGAGCAGTCACGCCCTGCCCGGCCTGCCCGAAGGCCCGGTCCTCGGCATCGCGGCCGGGGTATTGACGATCACGCTGGTCACCAGCGTGCAGTCGCTGCTCTCGGCCGTCGCCGTCGACAAGCTGGTGGCCTCCCGCCCCGACCACGGGCACGGCATCCCCCGCTCGGACCTCGACCGCGAACTCGCCGGCCAGGGTGCGGCGAACATCGTCTCGGGAGCGCTCGGAGGACTGCCGGTCGCGGGCGTCGCCGTCCGCAGCACCGCCAATGTGTCGGCGGGCGCGATCAGCCGCCACTCGACCATGCTGCACGGCGTGTGGGTGGTGCTCGCCGCCCTCTTCCTCGTCCCCGTCATCGACCTGATCCCACTGCCCGCGCTCGCCGCGCTCGTCATGGTCGTCGGCATCCAGATGGTGAGCATCACCCACATCCGCAGCGTCACCCGCCATCGCGAAGTCCTCGTGTATGGAGTGACGCTGAGTGCCGTGGTACTCATCGGCATCCTGGAGGGTGTCGCTCTCGGCATCGCCGTGGCCACCGCCGTCGCCATGGGGCGCCTCGCCAAGACCCGCGTCACCGCCGAGGAACAGGACGGACGCCACCTGGTGCGGGTGCGCGGCCAGTTGACCTTCATCGCCGTCCCCCGGCTGAGCCGGGCGTTGCACCAGGTGCCCCAGGGAAGCCACGTGGTCGTCGAGTTGGACGGCTCCTTCATGGACCACGCCGCCTACGAGACGTTGCACGACTGGCAGGCCACCCACGTCCGCAACGGCGGCACGGTGGAGATGGCCGGCCCCTCCGGTGCCCGGATCGCCGAGCCCGACGCCGAACCCCATTCCTGCTGCCGGCCCTGGATGCCCTGGCGCAACCACCACTGCGGCAGCCAGGGAGAACAGCCGGCCCACGAGACCCGGCGCGCGAACGGTCACCAACTGGCCAGCGGCATCGGAAAGTTCCAGCGCAACACCGCCCCGCTGGTACGCGACGAGCTCGCCCGACTCGCTCGCGAGGGCCAGAGCCCCTCGCAGCTCTTCCTCACCTGCGCCGACTCCCGGCTCGTCACCAGCATGATCACCTCCAGCGGCCCCGGTGACCTGTTCACCGTGCGGAACGTCGGCAACCTCGTTCCGCTGCCCGGCGAGGAGAGCGGGGACGACTCGGTCGCGGCGGCCATCGAGTACGCGGTGGAGGTACTGCGGGTCGACTCGATCACCGTGTGCGGGCACTCCGGCTGCGGCGCGATGCAGGCCCTCCTCAACAGCCGGCCGGACGCCCCGCAGACCCCCCTGCGCCGCTGGCTGCGCCACGGCCTGCCCAGCCTGGAGCGGATGGCGAGCCGCAAGCACGCCTGGGCCCGGATCTCCGGCCGGCTGCCCGCCGACGACGTCGAACAGCTCTGCCTGACCAATGTGGTCCAGCAGCTGGAGCATCTGCGGGCGTACGAGCCGGTGGCACGGCGGCTGGCCGACGGGACCCTGACGCTGCACGGGATGTACTTCCACGTCGGGGAGGCACAGGCGTATCTGCTGGTGGACTCGGACGAGCCCCACGGCTACGACGACGTGTTCGACCGGGTGCCGCCCACCGCCCTGGAGGAGGCCCGCGCCTCGTGAACCTCCCCGCGGCCGGGCCCTGAATCCGAATCCGACTTCGAACCGCCGTGAACCTTCCCGGACGCCCGTCCGTGAGTGTGTGTGGCCCCTTCTCCCCGCCGCCCGGGGAGAAGGGGCCACCTCACGCCCGCCACCCTATAGGTCTAAACCAATTTCCTGGAGACTCTTGTCACCCGGGCCTCGGACTGATGAGGTATGACGCGGGACACATAGGCACATAGGACGCCCTGGGAAAGGGAGATGTCGTGAGCAACGAAAGCCTGGCCAACCTGCTCAAGGAAGAGCGGCGGTTCGCGCCGCCGACCGAGCTGGCCGCGCACGCCAACGTGACGGCGGAGGCGTACGAGCAGGCCGCGGCGGACAGGCTTGGCTTCTGGGCCGAGCAGGCGAGGCGGCTCACCTGGGCCACCGAGCCGACCGAGACCCTCGACTGGTCGAACCCGCCCTTCGCCAAGTGGTTCGCCGACGGCGAGCTCAACGTGGCGTACAACTGCGTCGACCGCCATGTCGAGGCGGGCAACGGCGACCGGGTCGCCATCCACTTCGAGGGCGAGCCGGGCGACAGCCGCGCCATCACCTACGCCGAGCTCAAGGACGAGGTCTCCCGGGCCGCCAACGCCCTGACCGAGCTGGGGGTCCGCAAGGGCGACCGGGTCGCCGTCTACCTCCCGATGATCCCCGAGGCGGCCATCACCATGCTGGCCTGCGCCCGCATCGGCGCCGCGCACTCGGTGGTCTTCGGCGGCTTCTCCGCCGACGCCGTCGCCTCCCGCATCCAGGACGCCGACGCCAAGCTCGTCGTCACCGCCGACGGCGGCTACCGCCGCGGCAAGCCGTCCGCGCTCAAGCCCGCCATCGACGAGGCCGTCGCCAAGTGCCCGCAGGTCGAGCACGTCCTCGTGGTCCGCCGCACCGGCCAGTCCCTCGAAGAGGCGGGAAGCACCTTCACCGAGGGCCGGGACGTGTGGTGGCACGACATCGTCGCCCGCCAGTCCGCCGAGCACACGCCGGAGCCGTTCGAGGCCGAGCACCCGCTCTTCATCCTCTACACCTCCGGCACGACCGGTAAGCCCAAGGGCATCCTGCACACCTCCGGCGGCTATCTGACCCAGGCCGCGTACACGCACCACGCCGTCTTCGACCTCAAGCCGGAGACCGACGTCTACTGGTGCACCGCCGACATCGGCTGGGTGACCGGACACTCGTACATCGTCTACGGCCCGCTGGCCAACGGCGCGACGCAGGTCATGTACGAGGGCACGCCCGACACCCCGCACCAGGGCCGGTTCTGGGAGATCGTCCAGAAGTACGGCGTGACGATCCTCTACACCGCCCCGACGGCGATCCGTACGTTCATGAAGTGGGGAGACGACATCCCCGCCAAGTTCGACCTCTCCAGCCTCCGTGTCCTCGGCTCGGTCGGCGAGCCGATCAACCCCGAGGCGTGGATCTGGTACCGCGAGCACATCGGCGCGGGCAAGACCCCGATCGTGGACACCTGGTGGCAGACCGAGACCGGTGCGATGATGATCTCGCCGCTGCCGGGCGTCACCCACACCAAGCCGGGCTCGGCCCAGCGCGCCCTCCCGGGCATCTCCGCGACCGTCGTCGACGACGAGGCGAACGAGGTGCCGAACGGCGGTGGCGGCTATCTGGTCCTCACCGAGCCGTGGCCGTCGATGCTCCGTACGATCTGGGGCGACGACCAGCGGTTCATCGACACCTACTGGTCGCGCTTCGAGGGCAAGTACTTCGCCGGCGACGGCGCGAAGAAGGACGAGGACGGCGACATCTGGCTGCTCGGCCGGGTCGACGACGTCATGCTCGTCTCCGGGCACAACATCTCCACCACCGAGGTCGAGTCGGCGCTCGTCTCGCACCCGTCCGTCGCCGAGGCGGCCGTGGTCGGCGCCGCGGACGAGACGACCGGACAGGCGATCGTCGCCTTCGTCATCCTGCGCGGTACGGCGAGCGAGACCGACGGCCTCGTCGCGGAGCTGCGCGACCACGTGGGCGCGACGCTCGGGCCGATCGCGAAGCCGAAGCGGATCCTGCCCGTGCAGGAGCTGCCCAAGACGCGATCCGGCAAGATCATGCGGCGGCTGCTGCGTGACGTCGCCGAGAACCGGGAGCTGGGGGACGTCACCACTCTGACGGACTCGTCGGTCATGGCGCTCATCCAGACGAAGCTGCCGAGCGCTTCCAGCGAGGACTGAGCCCCCGAGGCCACGAAGGCGCCCGCTCCAGGCCACCTGGGGCGGGCGCCTTCGCCCGTCCACAACGGGCCGGACGGGCCGCCGGCACCTACGGTGAAGATCACCGGACACCACCCGGGCTCCTTAGGTAAGGTAAAGAAAGCGTCAGCGACGCGACAAGGAAAACTAGGTGCGCCGGGAAGTCTGGTCGGCATGTGCTTCGTGCTGCCCAACCGACCGGAGGCCTCCCACCGTGCCCGCGCCCACCACCACCGACCGCACCCCCACCGACCGCAGGTTCCTCGGCCTGCTGCCGCTCCCCGAGCGGCGGTTCCTCGCCGACGCGCTGCGCGCCGAGACCGTCGGCGGCGTGCTGCTGCTCCTCGCCGCGGTCGCCGCGCTCGTCTGGGCCAACAGCCCCCTCGGCGACAGCTACGAGTCCGTACGGGACTTCCACATCGGCCCCGCCGCCCTCGGCCTCGACCTGTCCATCGAGCACTGGGCGGCCGACGGACTCCTCGCCGTCTTCTTCTTCGTCGCCGGCATCGAGCTCAAGCGTGAGCTGGTGGCGGGCGAGCTGCGCGACCCCAAGGCCGCCGCGCTCCCCGTGATCGCCGCGCTCTGCGGCATGGCCGCGCCCGCCCTGGTCTACGCCGTGACGAACGCCGTCGGCGGCGGCTCGATGGACGGCTGGGCCGTACCCACCGCCACCGACATCGCCTTCGCGCTCGCCGTACTCGCGGTCATCGGCACCTCCCTGCCCTCCGCCCTCCGCGCGTTCCTGCTGACGCTCGCCGTCGTCGACGACCTGTTCGCGATCCTGATCATCGCGGTCTTCTTCACCAGCGACCTGAACTTCGCCGCCCTCGGCGGTGCCTTCGCCGGACTCGTCGTCTTCTGGGTGCTGCTGCGCACGGGAGTCCGCGGCTGGTACGTGTACGTCCCGCTGGCCCTGGTCGTCTGGGGCCTGATGTACAACAGCGGCGTCCACGCCACCATCGCCGGTGTCGCCATGGGCCTGATGCTGCGCTGCGCCCGGCGGGACGGCGAGCGGCACTCCCCCGGCGAGCACATCGAGCACCTGGTCCGCCCCCTCTCCGCCGGACTGGCCGTGCCGCTGTTCGCCCTGTTCTCGGCCGGGGTCGCCGTCACCGGGAAGTCGATCGGCGACGTCTTCACCCAGCCGGTCACCCTCGGTGTCGTCCTCGGCCTGGTGGTCGGCAAGGCGGTCGGCATCTTCGGCGGTACGTGGCTCGCCGCCCGCTTCACCAAGGCCGAGCTCAACCCGGACCTCGCCTGGCCGGACGTGTTCGCCGTCGCCACCCTCGCCGGAATCGGCTTCACCGTCTCCCTGCTCATCGGCGAGCTGGCCTTCGAGGGCGACGCGGCCCTGACGGACGAGGTCAAGGCCGCCGTCCTGATCGGCTCCCTGATCGCGGCCGTACTGGCGACATTCCTGCTCAAGCTGCGGGTACGGAAGTACGAGGCGCTGCTCGCCGAAGAGGAGCGCGACGAGGACGAGGACGGCA
This sequence comes from Streptomyces sp. NPDC003027, assembly GCF_053591435.1. Taxonomy (NCBI): domain Bacteria; kingdom Bacillati; phylum Actinomycetota; class Actinomycetes; order Kitasatosporales; family Streptomycetaceae; genus Streptomyces; species Streptomyces sp. NPDC003027. The sequence goes on along the minus strand of NZ_JBSFTU010000008.1, from coordinate 94,872 downwards.
TCCCGGACGTGTACGAGCAGCACGACCCGGAGTACCACCTCCGGATGGCGGCGATCCACGAGAGGAAGGCCGCCGAACATCGCGAGAAGGCACGACTGGCGGGGGCACCGCGCGATGACGCCGACAGTCCGGCATGATCTGAGGTCGGACCGTCGAAGAGAAAAGGGAGCAGCGATGAGCGACCCGGTCAACGGAGCCGAGCGCAGCCTCGGCCAGCTGGTCGCCTCGGCGACCGCCGAGATGTCCGCGCTGGTGCACGACGAGATCGCGCTGGCGAAGGCCGAGATCCGACAGGACGTCAAGCGCGGCGCCATCGGCGGCGCCGCCGGCGGGGCGGCGGCAGCGGTGCTGCTGTTCTCACTGCCCATGCTGAGCTTCGCGCTCGCCTACGGCATCCAGGCGTGGAGCGGCTGGCACATCTCGGTCTGCTTCCTGCTCTCCTTCGCGGCGAACGTGCTGCTGGCGGGGCTGCTCGGACTGATCGCCTACGCCAAGTTCAAGAAGGTCAAGCCGCCGGAGAAGTCGATCGCCTCGGCCAAGCAGACGGCCGCGATCCTGCAGAACGCCAAGCCGCACCCCCGACCCGAACGAGCGGTCCTGCCGGGCACGGTCCAGGAGAAGCCCGCGGTTGTGGGACGCTCGTCCGCATGACCGTCCCTGAGAGCAGCAACGGCAGCGGCACCACCGGCAGCCCCGTACGGATCGATGGGCCGTGGACCCACCGGGACGTGGCCGCCAACGGCGCGCGCTTCCACATCGCGGAGATGGGCGACGGCCCGCTCGTGCTGCTGCTGCACGGCTTCCCGCAGTTCTGGTGGACCTGGCGCCACCAGCTGCCCGCCCTCGCCGACGCTGGCTTCCGGGCGGTCGCGATGGACCTGCGGGGTGTGGGCGGCAGCGACCGTACGCCGAGGGGTTACGACCCCGCCAACCTGGCACTCGACATCACCGGCGTCATCCGCTCCCTCGGGGAGCCGGACGCGGCGCTGGTCGGACACGACCTGGGCGGCTATCTCGCCTGGACGGCGGCGGTCATGCGCCCGAAGCTGGTGCGCCGGCTCGCGGTCTCCTCGATGCCGCACCCGCGCCGCTGGCGGTCGGCGATGCTCTCGGACTTCTCGCAGTCACGGGCTGGTTCGTACGTATGGGGCTTCCAGCGCCCCTGGCTGCCGGAGCGTCAGCTCGTGGCGGACGAGGGGGCGCTGGTGGGCCGGCTGATCCAGGACTGGACGGGCCCGGGACTGCCCGACGAGGAGGCGATCGAGGTGTACCGGCGGGCGATGTGCATTCCGTCGACGGCGCACTGCTCGATCGAGCCCTACCGCTGGATGGTCCGCTCGCTGGCGCGGCCGGACGGGATCCAGTTCAACCGGCGTATGAAGCGTCCGGTGCGGGTACCCACCCTGCATCTGCACGGTTCCATGGACCCGGCGATGCGGACGCGCAGCGCGGCGGGCTCCGGCGAGTACGTGGAGGCGCCCTACCGCTGGCGCCTCTTCGACGGCCTGGGGCACTTCCCGCACGAAGAGGACCCGGCGGCGTTCTCGACGGAGCTCATCAACTGGCTCAAGGACCCCGAGCCCGACCGCTGATCCGGCGAACGTACATCCGCCCACCGAACGCCAATTGCCCCGCGCATACTCCAATTGGCGGGCTCCGGGGCGGTTACCGACCTTGGGGCCCGGGCACACGTCGGGGTATGGGCTGGACGCACGACTACGGTGACACGGCACGCAACCGCCGCTCGGCCGCTGGGCCGGGTTCTCTGGAGAGGAGTGGCCCTCAGGACCCGGGCCGCTCCCATGCCGCGCGGGACGACATGGGGATCCCGCGCATCCTGCGCCGCCGGGCCCGCTGGGTGTCGGCCCGGCTCCGGCACACCCGCGACTGAGCCGCCCGCGTCCGCCCGTCCGGCATCCGGCCGTCCGGCGTCCGCCCACCGGCCGTGGGCGTCAACCGTGACCGACCGTCCGCGCCCGTCCGGCTACAGCGCGCAGCCCCTGCTGTCGACCTGCTGGTTGGCCGTGCGGCCCTGGGCGATGTCGTCGCGGATCTCGTCCACCGTCAGCGCGTAGCCGGTGTTCGGGTCGTCGAGCGAGCGGGCGAAGATCACGCCGGAGACCTCTCCGTTCTCGGTGAGCAGCGGGCCGCCGGAGTTGCCCTGACGGACCGTGGCGTACAGGGAGTACACGTCCCTGCGCACCTGGCCGTGGTGGTAGATGTCCGGTCCGTTGGCGTTGATACGGCCCCGGACGCGCGCCGAGCGCACGTCGTACGAGCCGTTCTCCGGGAAGCCGGCGACGATCGCGCTGTCGCCGCTGCGGGCGTCCTGGTCGGTGAACCGCAGGGGCACGGCGTCCAGGTCCGGCACGTCCAGTACGGCGATGTCGCGCTGCCAGTCGTAGAGGACGACCTTCGCGTCGTACAGCCTGCCCTCGCCGCCGATCTGGACGGTGGGCTCGTCGACGCCTCCGACGACATGGGCGTTGGTCATGACCCGGCGGTCGGCGAAGACGAAGCCGGTGCCTTCGAGCACCTTGCCGCAGCTGGTGGCCGTACCCACGACCTTGACGATGGAGCGCTGGGCGCGGGCGGCGACCGGGCTGCCGGCGAGCGCCGGGTCCGGCGGCCGTACCTCGGTGATGGGCTCGTTGGCGAAGGGGCTGAAGACCTGCGGGAAGCCGTTCTGGGCGAGCGTCGAGGTGAAGTCGGAGAACCAGGCGGACGCCTGATCGGGCATCACCCGCTCGACGCCGAGCAGCACCTTGGAACTCCGCACCTCCTTGCCCAGCGTGGGCATCGCGGTCTGGGCGAGCGCGGAGCCGAGCAGCCAGGCGACCAGCAGCATCGCCACCACGTTGACCAGCGCGCCGCCGGTCGCGTCCAGGGCGCGCGCGGGTGACCAGGTGATGTGCCGGCGCAGCTTGTTGCCGAGGTGGGTGGTGAACGCCTGGCCGACCGAGGCGCAGACGATGACGACGATCACGAAGAAGATGGTCGCCGTGGTGGTGACCTCCGAATTGTCCGTCAGCTGCTTCCAGAGGACCGGCAGCAGGAAGACGGCCACGAGGCCGCCGCCGAGGAAGCCGATCACCGACAGGACGCCGACCACGAATCCCTGGCGGTAGCCGATGATCGCGAACCACACGGCGGCGAGCAGCAGCAGGATGTCCAGCACGTTCACCGTCAATAGCCTCGCAGATTCGTCTTAGGTCGCCCTGGGCCAGCCTGTCATGAGCGCCAGTCGAGCGGGACCTGCTTCGCGCGGTCCCACGGCCTCTCCCAGCCCGCGTAGTGCAGAATCCTGTCGATCACTCCGGCCGTGAAACCCCAGACCAGAGCGGAAGCGACCGTGAACGCAGGGCCTCGGTGGCCGCTGGGGTGGACGGCGGTCGCGCGGTTGGCCGGATCCGTGAGATCCGCCACGGGGACGGTGAAGACCCGGGCGGTCTCGGCGGGGTCGACCACCCCGACCGGGCTGGGGACGCGCCACCAGCCGAGCACGGGGGTGACGACGAAGCGGCTGACCGGGATGTAGAGCTGGGGCAGCACGCCGAAGATCTGGACACCGGAAGGGTCGAGGCCGGTCTCCTCCTCGGCCTCGCGCAGCGCCGCCCGCAGCAGGCCGCCGTCGGCCGGGTCACCGTCCTCCGGGTCGAGGGCGCCGCCGGGGAAGGAGGGCTGTCCGGCGTGCGAGCGCAGGCTGCCGGAGCGTTCCATCAGCAGCAGCTCGGGCCCGCGCTCGCCCTCACCGAAGAGGATGAGCACGGCGGACTGGCGTCCGGCGCCGTTCGCGGGCGGCAGGAAGCGGCTGAGCTGCTCGGGCCGGACCGTGCGAGCGGCCCGGTCGACGGGGGCCAGCCAGCCGGGCAGCCCCTCGCGGCTGAGCAGGCCGCCGGTACCGACGCCGTGCGTCGTGCCGGCCGCTGTCTCTTCGTCAGTGCGCGTCATAGGCACCCCCGTGTTTCACAACGCGATCGCAGCATGGCTTCGTTCCCTCACGGCCCCGTCACGCCCCGGCGCCCGGGGCGACGCCCACGGCCGGGGGCGCCGGGCGGCCCGGGTAGTCCGGTGGCGGGTTGAGCCGCTGGCCCGGATAGCCGCCCTTCTCGTACTTCAGGAGCTTCGCGGCCTTCTCGGGGTCGGTCTCGCCCTCGCCGTACGCCGGGCAGAGCGGGGCGATCGGGCAGGCGCCGCAGGCGGGCTTGCGGGCGTGGCAGATCCGGCGGCCGTGGAAGATCACCCGGTGGGAGAGCATCGTCCACTCGCTCCGGGGGAAGATCTCGGCGATCTCGGCCTCGATCTTGACCGGGTCGTCCTGATCGGTCCACTTCCAACGGCGGGCGAGCCGCATGAAGTGGGTGTCGACCGTGATGCCGGGAACGCCGAAGGCGTTGCCGAGGACGACGAAGGCGGTCTTGCGGCCGACGCCCGGCAGCTTCACCAGGTCGTCGAGCCGGCCGGGGACCTCGCCGCCGAAGTCGTCACGCAGGGCCTTGGCGAGGCCCATGATCGACTTGGTCTTGGCGCGGAAGAAGCCGGTCGGGCGGATGAGCTCCTCGACCTCCTCGGGCACGGCGGCGGCGAGGTCCTCCGGCGTCGGGTACCTCGCGAAGAGGGCGGGGGTGGTCTGGTTGACCCGCAGATCCGTGGTCTGGGCGGACAGGACCGTGGCGACGAGCAGCTCGAAGGGGTTCCGGAAGTCCAGTTCGGGGTGGGCGTACGGATAGACGTCGGCCAGCTCCCGGTTGATCTTCCGGGCCCGGCGGACCATGGCCAGGCGGGATTCCGGTTTCGCGGGCCTGGGGGCCGGCTTCGGGGTCTTCGCCGCCGGAGCCTTGGGTGTCTTCGTGGCCGCCTTCGGGGTCTTCACCGCCGGGGCCTTGGCGGTCTTCGCCACCCCGCTCTTCGCCGTCCCAGAAGCCTTCTTCGCTGCCTTCACCGCACCTCCCGCCGGGCGTTTTGCCGCATTTGCCGCCTTCGGCACACCCTGTTCGCCCACAGCGGAATCACCCTTGGCGGACACTCTCCCAGCCCCCTTGGCCTGCGCTCTCACCGGCGAGTTGGACACCCGGCCAGCCTAAGGGGCAGCACGGACATCCGCCCCGGCCACGGCCGATCAGGACCCAATCGGGCCCCTGGCGTACGGACGGGCGGTTCGGTACGTCAAACTTGTTGTGATTGATCGCACTGTTTTGTGCGTCCGGCATCATGGGATCAAGGTCCCCTGAGCAGGTCGACATAGGAGAGAACTCGTGGACGACGTTCTGCGGCGCGCCCCGCTCTTCGCGGCGCTCGATGACGAGCAGGCCGCGGAGCTGCGCGCCTCGATGAGTGAAGCGACGCTCGCCCGTGGCGACGCGCTCTTCCACGAGGGAGATCCCGGCGACCGCCTGTACGTGGTCACCGAGGGCAAGGTGAAGCTCCACCGCACCTCGCCCGACGGCCGGGAGAACATGCTGGCGGTCCTCGGCCCCGGCGAGCTCATCGGTGAGCTGTCCCTCTTCGACCCGGGCCCGCGCACCGCCACCGCGACGGCGCTGACCGAGGTCAAGCTCCTCGGCCTGGGCCACGGCGACCTCCAGCCCTGGCTGAACGCCCGCCCCGAGGTGGCCACCGCCCTGCTGCGCGCGGTCGCGCGCCGGCTGCGCAAGACCAACGACCAGATGTCCGACCTGGTCTTCTCCGACGTGCCGGGCCGTGTCGCCCGCGCACTCCTCGACCTGTCGCGCCGCTTCGGTGTGCAGTCGGAGGAGGGCATCCACGTCGTCCACGACCTGACCCAGGAAGAGCTGGCCCAGCTGGTCGGCGCCTCCCGCGAGACGGTCAACAAGGCCCTGGCGGACTTCGCCCAGCGCGGCTGGCTGCGCCTGGAGGCCCGCGCCGTGATCCTGCTGGACGTGGAGCGCCTCGCGAAGCGCTCGCGGTAAGCGATCCGTACGGACAGCTCGCGCCAAGCCTCCGTACGGACAGCTCGCGGTCCGCGATCCGTACGTACGAAAAGGGCCGCCCCGGTTTCGACCGGGGCGGCCCTTTCTCGTAGGCGTGACTACCGCTTCGTACCGTCGACGATCAGCGGGTTCCCGCTGCCACCGCCGCACGGCACGGCGTAGACCGGGTTCTTCGCCGCGGCCTCCTTGAACGCCTCGATGCACTGGTTCAGCAGGACCTTGTCGCTCAGCGAGTCGTTGAGGATCTTGTTGGCGCGGGCGATGCCCTCGGCCTCGATACGGCGCCGGTCCGCCTCGGCCTTGGCCGTACGGGAGGCCTCGGTCGCGCGCTCGGTCGCCTGCTGCTGCTGGATCTTGCGGTCGATCTGGCCCTGAAGGGCGTCCGAGGGCTTCACGTTGCGCAGGTTGACCGTGGTGACGGCGATGCCGCGCGGCGCCAGACGCTCCTTGATCAGGTCACCGATCTCGGCGTTGATCTTCTCGCGGTCACTGGCATAGCCCTGCTCGCTCGTGTGACGGGCGAACACGTTGCGGACGATCTCCCGGCTGTCGGGGTAGACCAGCCGCTGCTGGATGGCGTCCTCGCTGCCGGCGAGCCGGTAGAGCTCGACGGCCTTGGCCGGGGTCACCGCCCACTTCACGGTCACCTCGGCGTACATGACACCGCCCTGCGAGGAACGGACCTCGACCACGTCCTTGTCGGAGAGGTTGAGGTCGACGGGGCGGGTCGAGAAGGTCGTGACGTCGGTGAACGGCGACTTGAAGTGCATGCCGGAGGTCATGGGCGAGCCGACCTTGCCGAACGCGACCGGGACTCCGACCTCGTACGCGCTGATGATGTAGAGCGTGGAGCCCATCAGCGAGAAGACACCGGCGAGGAGCGCACCGAGCGCGCCGAGCTTGAGCCCGCGCGTGTCGTTGGCGCGGGCGACGAAGAAGAGCACCACCGCCGCGATGAGCAGCAGGATGGACAGGACGAACATGGACGGCCCCCCGTGGACTACGGTTCAGAAGTAAGCGGAGCGTAAAGCACGGGCCAAAAGATCCACTTCTCGGGGGTGCTCAGCTCCCCGCACCCACCCCCGGCGCCCCACCCCCCGCTCCCGATGCCCGACCCCGCGCGTACGGCGCTCAGATCAGGCCGTGATCCCGCAGATACTCCAACTGCGCCCGCACGGACAGCTCGGCGGCCGGCCACAGCGAGCGGTCCACGTCGGCGTACACATGGGCGACGACCTCCGAGGCGGTCGTCAGACCGTTCTCGACGGCCGTCTCGACCTGCGCGAGCCGGCCGGCGCGGTGGGCGAGATAGAACTCCACCACCCCCTGCGCGTCCTCCAGCACCGGCCCGTGGCCGGGAAGCACCGTACGGACCCCGTCGTCGACCGTGAGCGAGCGCAGCCGGCGCAGCGAGTCGAGATAGTCGCCGAGCCGCCCGTCGGGATGGGCGACGATCGTCGTACCGCGCCCCAGAATCGTGTCGCCCGTCAGGACGGCCCGGTCGGCGGGCAGATGGAAGGAGAGCGAGTCCGAGGTGTGGCCGGGCGTCGGCACCACCCGCAGCTCCAGACCGCCGACCGTGACCACGTCCCCCGCCCCGAGCCCCTCGTCACCGAGCCGCAACGCCGGGTCGAGAGCCCGCACATGGGTCCCCGTCAGCTCCGCGAACCGGCTCGCCCCCTCGGCGTGGTCCGGGTGGCCGTGGGTGAGCAGGGTGAGGGCGACCCGCTTGCCGAGCTTCTCGGCGCACTCCACGACCCTCCGCAGATGGCCGTCGTCGAGCGGCCCGGGATCGACGACGACGGCGAGGTCGGAGTCGGGCTCCGAGACGATCCAGGTGTTGGTGCCGTCGAGCGTCATCGCGGACGGGTTCGGCGCGAGCACGTTGAAGGCCCGGGTGGTCGCAGGCCCGGAGAGGACCCCTCCCCTGGGCTGCCCCGGCAGCGCGGCGGCGTCCGTCATCGTGCCCCGCCCCCGCTCGGGATGTGCTTGGTGAACTCGTCATGGCCCGGCCAGCTCAGGATCAGCTCGTCCCCCTCCAGCCGCGCCTGGGCGAGCACGGGAGCCAGGTCCCGGCCCTCCGAGGCGGCCAGGGCCTCCGCGGCCGTACCGAAGCGCTCCAGGCCCCGCAGGGTGGAGATCGTCGGCGGCATCATCGTCAGCTCGCCCCGGTCGTAGCCGGCCGCGGCGTCCGCGGGGCGGATCCAGACCGTGCGGTCCGCCTCGGTCGAGGCGTTGCGGGTGCGCTGGCCGGCCGGCAGCACGGCCACGAAGAACCAGGTGTCGTACCGCCGGCGCTCGAACTCCGGCGTGATCCAGCGCGCCCACGCGCCGAGCAGGTCGGACCGCAGCACCAGGCCGCGCCGGTCGAGGAAGTCGGAGAAGGACAGCTCCCGGGCGACCAGCGCCGCACGGTCCTTCTCCCAGTCGTCGCCGGTCGTGTCCCCGACCACCGAGTCCGCGGTCGGCCCGGCGAGCAGCACGCCCGCCTCCTCGTACGTCTCGCGCACGGCCGCGCACACGACGGCCTGCGCCTGCGCCGGGTCCGGGAGGCCGAGGCGCTCGGCCCAGGTCTCCCGGGAGGGGCCGGCCCAGCGCACGGGATGCTCGTCACGCGGATCGACACCGCCGCCGGGGTAGGCGTACGCGCCGCCCGCGAAGGCCATGGACGTACGCCGCCGCAGCATGTGGACGCTCGGCCCCTGCCCCTCGGCGCCGTCCCGCAGCAGCAGGACGGTGGCGGCCCGTCTGGGCGCCGCGGGGACCAGCTCGCCCGCGGCGAGAGCGCGGACGCGGTCGGGCCATTCCGGGGGGTACCACTGACCATTCGCCATGGCCGGATCGTATGCCGGACACCCCGGATGCACGAGAGCCGATTCCCCCCGGCGGGGGGAACCGGCTCGTCGCGGACGGCGGGACGTCAGTCCTGTTCGAGCTCCACCTGGACCTCGACCTCGACGGGGGCGTCCAGCGGCAGCACCGCCACGCCCACCGCGCTGCGCGCGTGCACGCCCTTGTCGCCGAGGACCGCGCCGAGCAGCTCGCTGGCGCCGTTGACGACGCCCGGCTGCCCGGTGAAGTCGGCGGCGGAGGCGACGAAGCCCACGACCTTCACGACCCGCTTGATCCGGTCCAGGTCACCGGCGACGGACTTCACGGCCGCGAGGGCGTTCAGCGCGCAGGTGGCCGCGAGCTCCTTGGCCTCCTCGGCGGTGACCTCTCCGCCGACCTTGCCGGTCACCGGAAGCTTGCCCTCCACCATCGGGAGCTGCCCCGAGGTGTAGACGTACACGCCCGACCGCACGGCCGGCTGGTACGCGGCCAGCGGCGGTACGACCTCGGGCAGGGTCAGTCCCAGCTCGGCCAGCTTGGCCTCGACGGCCCCGCTCACGGCTTCTGCCGCTTCAGGTAGGCCACGAGCTGCTCGGGGTTGTTCGGCCCGGGCACGACCTGGACGAGCTCCCACCCGTCCTCGCCCCAGGTGTCCAGAATCTGCTTCGTCGCGTGCACGAGAAGGGGCACGGTCGCGTATTCCCACTTGGTCATGGAGCCGACTGTATCCGCTGCCACACCCGGCCTCCCCCACGGGCGACCCCGACCCGGATGGGGCGGCGGTCGCCCGGGCTTCACGGCCAGTGGTTAGGCTCGAAGGCGTGAGCAGGCTCCAGGTCGTCAGCGGCAAGGGCGGTACCGGTAAGACGACGGTCGCCGCCGCCCTCGCGCTCGCCCTCGCCACGGAGGGCAAGCGGACCCTTCTCGTGGAGGTCGAAGGCAGACAGGGCATCGCACAGCTCTTCGAGACGGAGGCCCTTCCGTACGAGGAGCGCAAGATCGCCGTCGCCCCGGGCGGCGGCGAGGTCTTCGCGCTGGCCATCGACGCCGAGCGCGCCCTCCTCGACTACCTCCAGATGTTCTACAAACTCGGCAGCGCCGGCCGGGCCCTGAAGAAGCTCGGCGCGATCGACTTCGCGACGACGATCGCCCCCGGCGTACGCGACGTGCTGCTGACCGGCAAGGCGTGCGAGGCGGTCCGCCGGCGCGAGAAGCACGGCGGTCACACCTACGACCACATCGTCATGGACGCGCCCCCGACCGGCCGGATCACCCGCTTCCTCAACGTCAACGACGAGGTGGCGGGCCTCGCCAGGATCGGCCCGATACACAACCAGGCGCAGGCCGTGATGCGGGTGCTCAAGTCCCCCGAGACGGCCGTGCACCTGGTGACCCTGCTGGAGGAGATGCCGGTCCAGGAGACCGCGGACGGCATCGCGGAGCTCCGGGAGGCGGAACTGCCGGTCGGCAACGTCATCGTGAACATGGTGCGTCCGCACGTGCTCGACGAGGCGGCGGTACGGGCGGCCTCCGGCGACCACCGGGACGCGATCGCGAGGACCCTCGCCGCGGCGGGCGTCAGCGGCGGTACGAAGCTGGTCGGCCCCCTCCTCGAACAGGCGGCGGACCACGCCCAGCGCGTGGAGCTGGAGCGCGAGCAGCGGGCGGTCCTCGCCGGGCTCGGCGTGCCGTCGTACGAACTTCCCTTCCTGGGGGACGGGGCGGACATCGCCGGCCTGTACCGGCTGGCGAAGGAACTGCGGAAGCAAGGGGTGGGCGCGTGACGGCGAAGGACGTGACCCCGGGTCCGGCGAAGGACGTTGTCCCGGCCCCGGGGAACGGGCTCGACATGCCGGTCCCGATGAACAGGCTGGACATCCCGGTCCTGGCAAACGGGCTGGACTCCGCGCCGGCCCTCGAGCTCGATCCGCTCATCGACGACCCGGGCACCCGGATCATCGTCTGCTGCGGCGCCGGCGGGGTCGGCAAGACGACGACGGCGGCGGCCCTCGGCGTACGCGCGGCGGAGCGGGGCCGGAGGGTGGTCGTCCTGACCATCGACCCGGCGCGGCGGCTCGCCCAGTCCATGGGGATCGACTCGCTCGACAACGTCCCCCGCAGGGTGGAGGGCATCAAGGGCTCCGGCTCGGGCTCCGGCGAACTGCACGCCATGATGCTGGACATGAAGCGGACCTTCGACGAGATCGTCGAGGCGCACGCCGACCCCGAACGGGCCAGGGCGATCCTGGAGAACCCCTTCTACCAGTCCCTGTCGGCCGGTTTCGCCGGTACGCAGGAGTACATGGCGATGGAGAAGCTCGGGCAGCTGCGGGCCCGCGACGAGTGGGACCTGATCGTCGTCGACACCCCGCCGTCCCGCTCCGCGCTCGACTTCCTGGACGCGCCGAAGCGGCTGGGGTCCTTCCTCGACGGGACGTTCATCAAGCTCCTCATGGCGCCCGCGAAGATGGGCGGCCGGGCGGGGATGAAGTTCCTCAACGTCGGCATGTCGATGATGACGGGGACCCTGGGGAAGCTGCTGGGGGGTCAGTTCCTGAAGGACGTACAGACCTTCGTGGCCGCCATGGACACCATGTTCGGCGGCTTCCGGACCCGGGCGGACGCGACGTACAGGCTGCTCCAGGCCCCGGGCACGGCGTTCCTCGTGGTCGCGACGCCGGAGCGGGACGCGCTGCGCGAGGCCGCGTACTTCGTGGAGCGGCTGGCCGCCGAGGAGATGCCGCTGGCCGGTCTCGTCCTCAACCGCGTCCACGGCAGCGGCGCCGCCCGGCTGTCGGCCGAACGGGCGCGGGCCGCCGCGGAAAATCTTGACGAGGGGCGCATTGTGGATCAGGGGGCCGGGAAGACTGCTGGGCGTGGCCCCCGGGAGACTTCCGCGGAGCCGTCGGACACCGCCACCGCCGCCGTACCTCCCGCACGACCTGTCACACCCGAGACACCCGAGGCTGCCCCCACAGCCGAGCACGACCCGGATGTCCAGCAGTTGACCGCGGGGCTGCTCCGTCTGCACGCCGAACGGATGCAGGTCCTCGCGCGCGAACAGCGCACGCGCGACCGCTTCACCGCGCTCCACCCGGAGGTGGCGGTCGCCGAAGTGGCCGCGCTGCCCGGCGACGTACACGACCTCGTCGGCCTGCGGGCCATCGGTGACCGGCTCACGGCCGGACGTACGCGCTCGGCCTGAGCGGTACGGGACGTCCCGCGGGTCTGCCCCACCGCGGTGTACGCCTCGTACGTCAGCAACTAGCCCACCGCGGCGTACGCCTCGTACGTCGCGTCGTCCTCCATCGCCACGGGCAGCAGGCCCGCGCCGCGCTCGTACTCCGTACGAGCCGTCTCCAGCAGCCGCCGCCACGAGGTGACGGTCGGCCGTCGGCGCAGCAGGGCACGGCGCTCACGCTCCGTCATGCCGCCCCACACGCCGAACTCCACGCGGTTGTCGAGCGCGTCGGCCAGGCACTCGGTCCGCACCGGGCACCCGGTGCACACCGCCTTCGCCCTGTTCTGCGCCGCACCCTGCACGAAAAGTTCATCCGGATCGGTAGTGCGGCAGGCCGCCTGCGCACTCCAGTCAGCTACCCAGCCCATACCGGCGCCGTCCTCTCCCGAATCGAGGCTCCCCCACGGCGGTAGCGGCATATTCACCGCTACCAGTTGGTGACGTTACGGAAGGTGGGCACAGCGCAACACCCCCTTCGGGCCCAATCTTGAATGGCCCGAACGGACTATGCGTACGCGGCAGATCACCCAGGGGAGTGACCCGAGGACATGCGTGCCCAAACCGGCATACCGGCACGGTTCACGCTTCCGCGACAGGGTCACCGGGGACTTCGGGTGACGCATGGGGCGGATTCGGGCATGGCTTCCCACGATTCGGGTTCATGGGTGTCCACACCGACGTCACGCCCGGCCCTGGGATGCGGGACCACACTGCTGTGACAGTTGAGAGCAGCTTAGGCCAAGGCCTATACGCGTGTCCGGCAAATGAGAGCGGTGACGCCCCGCGCGTCGCCGGACGCCCACGCCCTGGGCGGATGTCACGGTCTGGTACGCGAACGCTCCGAGAGGCCCCCGCTCCTGCGGAACGCCACCCCCTACGGATTAGGCTGCCCCCATGGCAAACAAGCGCTCGGGTGGAGGTCTGACCGGGACCCAGCAGGCCGCGAAGTTCCTCGGTGTCAGCGTGCTCGCCGGGGCCGTGCTGGCGGGCATCGCCCTGCCCGCGGCCGGGGCACTGGGGCTGGCGGCGAAGGGCACGGTCGAGGGGTTCGACGAAATCCCGTCCAACCTGAAGACACCGCCGCTGAGTCAGCGCACCACGATCCTCGACTCCGAGGGCGGCCACCTCGCCACCGTGTACTCGCGCGACCGGAAGGTCGTGCCGCTGGAGAAGATCTCCCCGTACATGCAGAAGGCGATCGTCGCGATCGAGGACTCCCGCTTCTACGAGCACGGAGCCGTCGACCTCAAGGGCGTGCTGCGCGCGATCAACCGCAACGCCCAGTCGGGCGGCGTGGCACAGGGCGCGTCCACGCTCACCCAGCAGTATGTGAAGAACGTCTTCGTGGAGGAGGCGGGCGACGACCCCGAGAAGGTCGCCCAGGCCACCCAGCAGACCATCGGCCGCAAGGTGCGCGAACTGAAGTACGCGATCCAGGTCGAGGAGGAGCTGGGGAAGAAGAAGATCCTCGAGAACTACCTCAACATCACCTTCTTCGGTCAGCAGGCGTACGGCATCGAGGCTGCGTCCCAGCGCTACTTCTCCAAGCCCGCCGCCGACCTCCAGCTGGAGGAGGCCGCGATGATGGCCGGCCTCGTCCAGTCGCCGAGCCGCTACGACCCGGTCAACGACGTCCAGGAAGCCACCAAGCGGCGCAACGTGGTGCTGCAGCGCATGGCCGACGTGAAGGACATCAGCCAGGCCGAGGCGGACCGGGCCAAGGCCACGCCGATCAAGCTGAAGGTGAAGGCGCCGCGGAACGGCTGCATCACCGCGGTCGACGGCGCCGGCTTCTTCTGCGACTACGTCCGCAAGACGATCCTGACCGACCCGGTCTTCGGCAAGACGACCGAGGAGCGGCAGAAGCTGTGGAACCTCGGTGGCCTGACCATCAGGACCACGCTCTCCCCGCGGGCGCAGGAGGCGGCGAACGCGGCCGCCGTCGCCAAGATCAACGAGGACGACAAGGTCGCCGCCTCGGTGGTCCAGGTCGAGCCGGGCAGCGGCAAGATCCTGTCGATGGGTCAGTCCCGCCCGTACGGCCTGGACCAGAAGCAGCACCAGACCACGCTCAACCTGGCCGTCGGCAGCAAGATGGGCGGCACCACCTACGGCTTCCAGGTCGGCTCCACGTTCAAGCCGATCACGGCCGCGGCGGCGCTGGAGAAGGGGCTGAGCCCGGCGCAGTCCTTCGCCACCCCGTGGAAGATCACGCTCCCCATGAACTCGTACACCACCTGCGCCGGTGGCCCGGCCGGCACCGGCGACTGGGTGCTGCAGAACGAGCTGGAGTCCGAGGCCGGCAGCTGGGACATGACGAGCGCGCTCGGCAAGTCCATCAACACGTACTTCGCGAAGCTGGAACAGATGGCCGGCCTCTGCGAGACGATCGAGATGGCCAAGAAGATGGGGTACGAGCGGGAACTCGGCAAGAAGCTCAAGGAGCTTCCGTCGATCACCCTCGGCGGCCAGGAGGCCACCCCGCTGGACATGGCCGCCGTGTACGCCACCTTCGCCAACCGGGGCACGTACTGCACGCCGATCGCCATCGAGTCGATCAGGACGGCGTCCGGCGAGAACCTGAAGGTGCCGCGGACCGAGTGCTCGCGCGCGATGAGCGAGCGGACCGCCGACACGATCAACCAGATGCTGAAGGGCGTCGTCGAGGACGGCACCGGTACGAAGGCCGGTCTGAGCGACCGCGACAACGCCGGCAAGACGGGTACGACGAACGACCGCAAGGACGCCTGGTTCGTCGGCTACACGCCGAACCTGTCCACGGCGGTGTGGGTCGGTGACGACGTCGGCGAGAAGACCTCGATGTACGACATCGTCATCGGCGGCGTGACGTACGACAAGGTCTGCGGTGGCTGCCTGCCCGGCCCCATCTGGAAGATCGCGATGACAGGGGCGCTCAGCGCCTCCGAGACGCCGAGCTTCGCTCCCATCTCCGTACCGCGCGGCGACAAGCCCGAGGACAAGGAGAGGGACAGGAGGCCGGGCGGCGGCGACAAGCCGGGCGACCGCGAGCCGGGCGACGGCGACGACGGGCTGCCGGAGATCACCATCCCGCCGGACCTGATCGGCGGAGGCAACGGCCGCGGGAACGGGAACGGCGGGGGCAACGGCCGGTAGGACGACGACGGCGTACGACACGTGTGAGGGGCGCCCCCCGGTCCGGGGGGCGCCCCTCACACGTACGTCCGGCGAAACGGCCGGGGCGTCAGCCCGCGAGGAGCTTCTTGACGGTCGCGGCGACCCGCCCGCCCTCGGCGCGCCCGGCGACCTTCGGGTTCACGATCTTCATGACGGCGCCCATCGCGCGCGGCCCCTCGGCGCCCGCACCCGTGGCCTCGGCGACGGCCGCGGCGACGATCTGCTCCAGCTCCTCGTCGCTGAGCTGCTGCGGCAGGTACGCGTCGAGGATGACGCCCTCCGCCTTCTCCCGCTCGGCCGACTCGGCGCGACCGCCCTGGGCGAAGGCCTCCGCGGCCTCACGGCGCTTCTTCGCCTCCTTGGCGATCACCTTCTGCACCTCGTCGTCGGAGAGTTCGCGCTTGGTCTTGCCCGCGACCTCCTCCTTCGTGATCGCGGCGAGGGTGAGCCGCAGCGTCGAGGAGCGGAGCTCGTCGCGCTCCTTGATGGCGGCGTTGAGGTCGTCCTGCAGCTTGGCCTTGAGCGTGGTCATGGGGCCAAGTGTGTCAGGTGGGACGCGCTGCCCGCCCGCGCATTAACGCTCGTGCGACGGGACCGCCCCCGGGTGGCCGCCCGCACGGCCACGGAACCGGCTCCGTCTGCGACGATGGGTAAATGCGCGCACGGTACGGGATCCCCCTGAAGATCACGGCAGGTCTCACGGCGACGGCTGCGGCCGGACTCGTCTACGCGGCGGGCTTCGAGGCCCGCTCGTTCCGGCTCCGACGGGTGACGGTCCCCGTCCTCCCGCGCGGCATGCGCGATCTGCGGGTCCTTCAGGTCTCCGACATCCACATGGTCTGCGGTCAGCGCAAGAAGCGGGCGTGGTTGCAGTCGCTGGCGGGCCTGCGCCCGGACTTCGTCGTCAACACCGGCGACAACCTCTCCGACACGGACGCGGTGCCGGAGGTCGTGGACGCGCTCGGCCCGCTGATGGAGTTCCCGGGCGTGTACGTCTTCGGCTCCAACGACTACTACGGCCCGCGGCTGCGCAACCCCGCCCGCTATCTGCTGGAGAAGGCCCAGGGCCGCCACGGCCTGAACGGCAACGCGCCGGCGGTCGGCGCGATCCACAACCCGTGGGAGGGCATGCGCGACGCGTTCGACGCGGCGGGCTGGGTGAACCTGACGAACACCCGCGGCCGGCTCAAGCTCCCCGACCTGGAGCTCGCCTTCACCGGCCTCGACGACCCGCACATCAAGCGCGACCGCTACGCGAACGTGGCCGGCGGCCCCGACGCCTCGGCCGACTTCTCGATGGGCGTGGTCCACGCCCCGTATCTGCGCACGCTCGACTCCTTCACGGCGGACGGGTACGAGCTGATCCTGGCGGGCCACACGCACGGCGGCCAGCTGTGCGTCCCCGTCTACGGCGCCCTCGTGACCAACTGCGACCTGGACACGGACCGGGTCAAGGGCCTGTCCACCCACACGGCGGAGGGCCGGACGTCCTACCTCCACGTCTCGGCGGGCTGCGGCACCAACCGATTCACCCCGGTCCGCTTCGCCTGCCCACCGGAGGCGACCTTGCTGACGCTGACGGCGCGGGGCTGAGGGGGGGGCGGTCGCGATCGTCTTCAGCGGCGCCCGGCCTCATGATCATCGGCCTGGACCGCGCCCGACCTGCGGCGCTGGACCGCGGAAACCGGATTTCGTCTCCGGGCGCCGGTGGGCTAAAGTAATCGATGTCGCCGCGACGTGAAGTACAGAGCAGCGACATCGGGGTGTAGCGCAGCTTGGCAGCGCGCTTCGTTCGGGACGAAGAGGTCGTGGGTTCAAATCCCGCCACCCCGACAGCTGAAACACCAGGTCAGGGGCCTGATCCACTCTGTGGATCAGGCCCCTGATTCGTTCCCAAAGATCGTTTGGGAGAAATCTGGGAGAAGATCTTGGTCGGGGTCTCCCGACGGAGAGTGCACTATGCCGCGTCAGGCGGGTAAGGCCCGATCCAGGGTGCGTACGCGTTTGCGAAACCAACGGTGTCAGTGGTGCCGTCTACCCTTGTGGGATCAGTGACCCCAGGAGGTCCGGGTTGGCAGGATTCAAGATCAACAGGCGCGCCATCGAGAAGATGCAGCGGGAGATCGCCAAGGAGTTCGAGCGAGCGAACCGCAAGCATCCCGTGCGCGTTCCCGTCGAGGTCGAGGGGCCGAGCCTCGGGACACTGGCACTGTCCAGCGCGAGCGGGATCGAGAGCGACCCGTACCTCTCCCGGCTCCTGATCTGGCTGTACGACGCCTCCCGCCGCAGCCCTGGCCACTTCGTCGACGTAGCCGACTTCCTCGAATCCGAAGGGATCCCGACGACCGAGGCCGCAGAGATGGCGCTCCGGCTGAAGAGGCTCGGGCTCGTACAGGTCGTAGAGACCTTCGACAGCACCGACTCGGAGGTGTATCCCTCGGACGACGGTGTGCTGGAGGCCAAGCGGCTGCTGGACCTGCGGACTGACGCAGTCGCTCGTTTCCGGCACGCCTGCGAGGTGCTACTGCAGTGGGTACTGCGTACCGGCGGCAGGGACGCCGCCGTCGCGGTCCTGTCGTACGCGAACGATCCCCAGTGCAGCTTCGCCGGGGATCTTCTGGCCGAGGACGAGGTCCTCAGCGCCCTGGATTACCTGGCCGACAACGGCCTCGTGCAGATCCATTCCACGGACAACGGTGCCACAGTTCGGATCACCGCAAACGGCACACGTTGCGTACTCGCCGGAGGAAGCGTGAACGACTACCTGAGCCGTCGGCCGAACGGCGGCGACACCTACAACATCACCAACTCGCAGGGCTTCGTCGCCGGCTCTCAGCAGCACGTCCTCCAGAACAACCACGTCGGCCTGGACGCCTCCAAGCTCGCGGAGTTCGCCCAGATGGTCAGGCAGTTCGCGCCGACCCTGGGCGCTGCTGACGACCAGCAGAGCCAGATCATCTTGGACGCCGAGGTGCTGGAGGAGGCAGCTAGCGCCGACCAGCCCGAACCGGGCAGGGTCCGCGCCGCGTACGAACGGCTGCAGACAGCACTCACGGACATCGGGACGGCGACTCCCGGGCTGGCCATGCTCGTGCAGGCGGGCCAGAGTGCGTTCCAGGCGGCTTTCGGCGGCTAATTTCGCGGCCGAGGCCGGTGGTCGGACCCGGCTGCCCGCGTCGCCAACGGACTCCAGCACTCAAATGGACCGGCGTAACTTGCTGACGGGCCTAGGCAAAGCGATCGTCGAACTGGCGGGGTGGGTCCACCCTGGATGTGGGCCCACCTCGTCCCGCGGTTGATTGTGCGGTCAGGTCTTCCGGCTCCTGGACGTTGCCGGAGACCTCTTCGCGGGGGTTGTTGCCGCGGCCTTCGCCGCCGCAGTCTCTGGGGAGAAGCCGGCGGCCTTGAGGATATCCATCGCGTCGAAGATGGACTGCAACTGTTTGGTCAGCAGTGTCACCGTGAGGAGTTCTTGTGATTCGGGTGGCAGCTCCTTCAGCGAGGACTTGTAGATGCGCACGGCCTGCTTGTACAGGGACTGCAGGCGCTCGGCCGCGTAGGCCGTGCACTTGTCGGGGTCAAGGGTGACCGCGTAGTGGCCGCGGTACCTGACGAAGCTCTTCCTTTCAGCTCCGCACTTCACGTCTCGGATCCAGCTCTTGCCTCGCTCGAACTGGCCCCTGGTGTTCCGGCCGATGGCCCGCTCCGGAGGG
The DNA here is from genome assembly GCF_053591435.1 of Streptomyces sp. NPDC003027. Classification (NCBI taxonomy): domain Bacteria; kingdom Bacillati; phylum Actinomycetota; class Actinomycetes; order Kitasatosporales; family Streptomycetaceae; genus Streptomyces; species Streptomyces sp. NPDC003027. The sequence continues at coordinate 75,979 of NZ_JBSFTU010000008.1, read as the reverse complement.
AGGCCGTCCTCTCCGGCCTTTGCCACCCGACTCCAGATGTCCTCTCCACTGTCGTGCGCCGCTTGGCGGCGCGTTGTCGTCATGCTTACTCGCCTTCTTCGTCCTTCATCAGGCGCGCGAGCGCCTTGTCCGGGTCAGTCTTTCCGGTCATGATGGCGGTCTCGCACCAGTCGAGCAGCATGCGCGCCTTGTGCACGTTGTCGAGGACCGCCTGCTTCGTTTCCTCGGTGTAGTCCTGGGTGTGGACCTCGGGGATGATCCGCTGGAGCGAGACGGAGAAGGAGGCGAACGCCCCGATCAACCGCAGGATCTCCATCGGTGCCTCGCTGTATTGAACGCCGAGGGGAGCGGCTTCTTCTTCGAACTCCTCCTCTACCTCTTCGGCATCGTCCGCCGAGGCCAGCTCGGCTTCGGCTTCCGCTGCCTCGTCGACTTCGCGCCAGTGCTCGTACTGTGCCTGGCGCATCAGGTGCCGGGCGTGCTGGTCGGATGCGAGTCGAGCCCGGACGTCCGGGCGCCCGAGCATCTCGGTGACCGCCTTGGCTGCGTCTTCATCCGTGTGGAGCAGGCGCCGAGTGTGAGCGAGACGCTCTGCCTGGTTAGTCGGCGTCCCGACGGCGCGGTTCGCGACCTTCTGAGCCTCGTTCACCGTCCAGCGGTGTTCCTTGGTAAACGGGTCATATGGGTCTTTGCGGATCAAGACGTACCGGCTCGGAACGTAGGCCAAAGTTTCGTGCACCGTGAAGCTCACATCCTTCCGACGCTTCGCCTTCGGCCACTGCCCTGCGACCCAGTAGTAGTGGCGCAGCGTCTCCGGATTGGCGCCGATTTGGTGCGCCAGGATCTTGATCACCTGGTTCACCTCGCCGTGTCCACGGCTGTGCCCATCAAGCGCCTCAATGACGAGATCTCCGAGAGCCCACTGGATCCCGGACTTCTCCTTCATCAGCTTCCGCCCGCGGCGGACGATCTTCTCCCACGCGGTCTTGGTGTACCCGTCAGGGACAGTCAAGGTCGTCACGAGGAGCCTCCTCGCGTGTCGGATATGGGCCCATACATATCTGTCGACAGTGCTACCGCGTCGCCTGTGCCCAATTTACTCCGGTTTGCCCTGATAATCGCTCTAATGTTGCATTACCAGCGGCGGAGAAGTCCTGCGTGGCAGGGGCGGTGGAAGGATGATCGGTCAAGATCGCATCTGATCCGTGCTGAGCGAACGAGCCCCGACCGAGAGTCGCGTACAGCTCCTCGGTAGCCGTTGGCGCCGGGGCCAGGATGAGCAGCATCGCCGCCCTCGCGGGAAGACAGCGGTGCCCCGCAACAGTGTTGCGGGGCACCGTGGAGCTATCGGAGAGCGACCGCGCCGTGCGCGCAGAAGGTCGTTGAGGGCGCGCACTGGTGACGTCGGGCACAGGGCCAGGCGGGCGTCGAGGGCCGCCTCCCACTGCTGGGTCAGGCCGACCATGAGACGTCGGCGCATGCCGCGGGTGACGTGGGCGTAGCGCGCAGAGACCGAGCCGTCGAGGTGGCCCATGCGCTCGTCCATGAGCACCTTCTCCGTGCCCAGGTCCTCCATCATCGTCCGGTGGGTGTGACGGAGGCCGTGAGGTGTGAGGCCCTTGGCGACCGGGAGCCAGCAGGCATCGGCGCGATCGGTGGCGCCCCGCCCTCGGGCGGGGACGCCGGGCCACGGCTCGCCGAGGATGGGCACGGGCCTGGCCTCCTGCGGGGCCTTCTTCGGGTACCAGCCGGAAGCTGCTGGGGTGAACAGCAGGTCGCAAAACCGTTCCTGCGCCAGTGGGCCGCCTGCCCCGAGACCGCGCCGCCCCGCACGAACCCGAGATCGGCGATCGCCTTCTCAACCCGCATCCGCGTGGCTTCTGCGACGCGGTCGGGGTGGTTGAGGACGTTGGACACCGTCCCCGTCGAGACCCCAGCCAGCCGCGCGACGTCGACGAGCTTGGCGCCCTGGTGGCCCCCGCTCCGCGCTGCCCCCTGGCCTCGGAAGACGTATGTCCGCCCGTGGCAAGGGCAGGGGGTCGGCTTCGTGCGCGCAATGTGGTCGAAGACCAGGGCCGACAGCCAGTCCATCGCGTCGATGGTCCGGTAACTGTCGTCCTTGGGCGGGCAGCGCACCAGCTCGCCGGTGTCCAGCTCGTACAGCTGCCACTCGACGCGAAACGCGCCAGGCCGGACGAACTCCGTCTCCAAGCCGACGACTTCGCCCCAGCGCTTGCCCGTGTAGCCCTTGAGGACCACGGCGACGAACTCGTCGTCGCGGCCGGACAGCAGGGAGGCCCGCTCGGCGGTCAGCAGGATGCCGAACGCGTCGGTGACGACCTTCTCAGGCCCGCGGTTGCGGGAGCGGCCGGCTCGTTTACCGAGCCCGCGCCGCCTGGCGGCCGGGTTGGACGTGATCAAACCCTCGTCGATCGCGTCCTCAAAGATCAGGTGGAGTGTCGAGCGCCAGGCCAGCCGTGCAGGAGCGGGACCGAGGGCTGTGTCTCGCCCGGCTCGCCACGGCCAACGCGATCCTGGAGGACGTGGAAGGCGCGCACCAGGCCGGCAGAACAAGCCCTCGGCATCGCCCACCGGACGGGCTCCACACGGATCCTCGACGAGTTGTACCGGCTTCAACCGCGTCTTGCGCGCTGGCGCAAACTGGTGGAAGTTTCGGAACTCAACAGGGAGTTAGACCTGACGAAGCAGGTCACCCCCTAGTCGACCGAAGGAGAGCCGTGAACTTGCTGCCGACCGCCACGAGCACCGATGTCCAGGAGCTGCAGCCCCGCGTCGCCGTGCTCCCAGTCGGCTCCTTCGAGCAGCACGGCAAGTACCTCCCATTGATCACCGACACGGCAATCGCGTGCATCGTCGCCCAGGAGATCGCCGACGCCTACCCCGTGCATCTCCTCCCGCCCATCACCATCTCGTGCAGCCACGAGCACGCGGCGTTCCCCGGCACGGTCAGCATCAGCGCCAGAACCCTGTACGCCGTGATCGACGACATCCGCGCCTCCCTCGCCCGCTCGGGCATCCACAAGCTGGTGATCGTCAACGGCCACGGTGGGAACTACGTCCTGTCGAACGTGGTGCAGGAGGCCAACGTCGACGGCCCGGCGGTCTCCCTCTTCCCCCTCGGCCCAGACTGGGACCGTGCCCGCGAGTATGGCGGCCTGGAATCGGACAGGCACGCGGACATGCACGCCGGCGAGATCGAGACGTCGATCCTGCTCCACGCCGCTCCCGAGCTCGTCCGCGAGGGATACGGCAACGCGGACCACGGCGCAGCGCGTCCCTTCCTCCTCGTGCACGGGACCAGCAACTACACAGAGACCGGGGTGATCGGCTTCCCTTCGCTTGCCTCTGCGGGCAAGGGCAAAGCCGTCCTGGAAAGCCTGACGGAGGACTTCGCCGTGCACCTCAGCGCGCTCGGCGAGGCAATCGCGCCCACCCGCCCGACGCCGCCGACCGTATCTCGCAATCCTGTTATTGACTGACTACGCTCTGTGGATAGAAGTCAGGCTTCAGGAAGGTTCGGCGGTACTGTCCTTGCGTGGCAACTATCGCGCTGATCAGCACCGACGACCTCTCCCTTCCCGAGTCTCTGCAGGAGGCCGTGGAGCACGGTGAGGTGTTCACGCGTGCCTGGGTGGTCGAGCTCATCCTGGACCTTCTCGGTTACACCGCAGACAAGGACCTCTGCGATCTGAGGCTCGTGGAACCGGCCTGCGGCGGCGGTGCATTCTTGACCGTCGTCGCCTCCCGAATCAGCGCGTCATGCCACACGCACCAGCGCTCCATCACAGATGCGATCGACGCCGTCCGCGCCTTCGACCTGCTGGACCGCAACGTCGAACAGAGCCGAACGCTGATCGCAGAAACGCTGCAAGAAGAAGGCTGGGAGCCAAAGGACGCGAGGAAGGTCGCCACAGCCTGGGTGACGCAGGGCGACTACCTGCTGCAATCGGACGCCGAGCATCGCGCCGACTACGTCGTCGGTAACCCTCCGTACATCCGGCTCGAAGACGTTCCCGACGACCGGATGGCCGCGTACCGCCGGGCCTGCTCCACGATGGGTGGCCGGGCCGACGTCTACATCGGCTTCTACGAGGTGGCCTTGCGTAGCCTCAACCCAGACGGCCAGCTCGGCTTCATCTGCGCCGACCGATGGATGCGGAACCAGTACGGACGGCGGCTGAGGCAGCTGGTGACCAAGCACTTCAGCATGGACCTCGCCCTCGTGATGCACGATGTCGACGCCTTCGACGATCAAGTTTCGGCCTACCCCGCGATCACCCTCATCTCGAACAGGCCCCAGGGCTCAGCGGTTGCCGCGGACACGAACCGGTCCTTCGGAGCGGAACAAGCGCGGGACTTCACCAATTGGTACCTGGAGGGGAAGCCGCTGACGGTCGCCACGGCTTCCTACCAAGCCGCTCGCATGCCTCACTGGTTCCCGGAGGAGGATTCGTGGCCGGCCGCTTCGCCAGCGAGGCTCGCCGTCCTTGAGGACCTAACCGAACGCTTCCGGCTCCTGGAGGACACCGAGACCGGAACGAAGGTCGGGATCGGCATCGCCACCGGCGCAGACAAGGTCTTCCTCACCAAGGACAAGGACCTGGTCGAGGAAGACCGTTTGCTCCCCATGGCCATGGTCCGCGACACCGCCAGCGGCACGATCACCTGGGACGGCACCCACCTGGTGAATCCCTGGACGGAGAGCGGCGACCTGGTCGACCTCGACGCGTATCCGCGTCTCGCCTCCTACTTCGAGAAGCACGGCGAAGCCCTGCGCAAGCGCTACGTCGCGGTCAAACAGCCTCAGCGCTGGTACAAGACCATCGACAAGGTCGACCACCAGCTCACCCATCGCCAGAAGCTGCTGTTTCCGGACATGAAGCTGCGGATCCACCCTGTCCTCGATCAAGGTCGCCTGTACCCTCACCACAACCTGTACTTCATCGTCTCGGACGTCTGGGACATGCGCGTACTCGGTGGCCTACTGCTGTCCAAGGTCGCGGAGGCATTCGTGGAGGCGTACGCGGTCAAGATGCGAGGGGGCACTCTCCGCTTCCAGGCGCAGTACCTCCGGAAGATCCGCGTCCCAGACCCGGCGGCGATTAGTGAGAGCGACCAGACCGCTCTCGCCGAAGCCTTCGACAACCGGGATGTAGAGGCTGCCACCGAGGCCGCTTTGCGTGTCTACGGGCTCGCCGAGCTGCCTGACTAGGAGGAACGGATCTTGACGGTCACCCGCCAAGACTTCGAAGACGCCATCGCGGCGTACTGGGGCGCTAAGGAACTTCAGAGAGAGCAGTCGGCGATTAAGGCCGCTGTGGGAGCAGGCACAGCAGGTTCCGTACGTGGCGGCAAGCACTTCGACGCCATCGCCATCCTGCTGTCGAAGTTCTTCCTCGAAGCTGGGTACCCGCCAGAGAGCATCCGTGTCACCAAGTCACAGGGGCTCGAACTGCCCGGCTACTACCGGCCTCAGAAGCAATGGGACCTGGTCGTCGTCCACAGGAACACCCTCGTGGCCGCCTTCGAGTTGAAGGCCCTCGGCGGCCCGTCCTTCGGCAACAACTACAACAACCGAGTCGAGGAAGCGCTCGGCAGCGCGATTGACTTGCGCCATGCAGCCTTGGCTGAGCTGTACCCAGGAGAGGAACCATGGCTCGGATACTTCTTCATCATGCAGGACGAGGCGGGCTCTCGTAGGCCGGTCAAGCCGGCCAAGGGCGCCTTGCCCGTGGAGGACATCTGGCATGGGATGTCCTACCAAGAGCGCTTCGGTGTCTTCTGCCAGAGACTCCTGTCCGAGCGGCTCTACAACGCCGCGTGCTACATCACCTCTTCGGCCGCCGACCCGAAGCCACATGAGCCCGTCGACAAGCTCGACTGGCGCCACTTCTCTGCGGCCATAAACGCGCGGCTCGCCTATCTCAAGGACCTCGGCTTCCCTGGATAGCTACCGCGTTTGCGACACCGCTGACACAGCACCCGCTAGCCGTACAGGTGCTGTGTCACACCACGCCTGGCCTCATCGCAGCAGAGTCGTGAACACAACGAGCGAGGATGGTGGATCGTGGAGGCGATCACCGAGAGTCTCGGCGTGTGCGCCGCGCAGTTGCGAGAGCGGAAGGGCCAGGCGGTGGCCACCTCGGTCGGGTGAAGCCGCTGCAGCGGACCCGAGGGCACCACGTACTCCCTCAGGGTCCGCCGCGAGGGCCTGACTTCCTGAACCATCGCGGTCCGGATCCTCCGCGACGCCGCCTGGCAGTCAGCGGCGGAACCCGCGGTGGGGATCTCGCGCTTGGACGTTCAGGAACGGCTCGAACCAAGCTGCCGCACGGAGATCGCCGATGCCCATGTGCTGGTTCGTCTCGCCGTCGGGGTCCTCGATCCCGTCGAAGCGAGAGTTGTAGAGCATCAGCACGTCAGTGTCCTGGAAGAACACTTCGGAGCACATGTCGAAGTCGTAGTCGTCACGGTGGGTGGGCAGTCTCCCGTGGTCACCAGTGGCATCGTCTTCGTCCCCGCGGTCTCCCGCGTCGCGGATGGCGAGGTGAAGGGCGAGTTCCTCGGCCGTGCAGGTGGGCTCCGGCCACTGCCCGCGTTCGAGGTCACCGGCGAGGTCGTCGGCGGCCCGGGCGAACTGGCGGCGCCACTGGAGGTCGGCCGCGAAGGTCAGCTTCGGGAGATAGGCGAACACTCCCCAGTGGCCGTCGTGCTCGTCTGGCACCACGGGCCTGTCACCAAGTTCCTCGCTGTCGTCGTACGCCTGATCGGCGAGCACGCACAGTTCCGTGTAGAGGATGTCGGCGGTTCGGGGGGTAAGTTGCCACTGGCACCGCTCGACTTCGCACTCTGGGTCGTCGCAGTGCGGCGCCTCCGTCGCGAACAGCGCCGCGAAGTCCGGGCTCTGCTCCCTGGTAGACGGCGTCGTCGGCTCACCTCGGCGGACAGCCGCTGTGTACCGCCAGCCCGCACCGAAGTCGGCGACCACCGCTTCCTCGCTCCAGTCGGCGACCTCATGCCCGTTCTCGGTGCGCAGCCGCAGGCCCTGAGAGGTATCCGTGACCGTGTCCGCACCCTCGATCTCGCTGTCGGACTCCCCAAGCCACATGACGGCCCCGACGACGTCCTGCGGGTCGTCGCCCTCGGGGTCGTCGTTCGGCTGGGGCTCCCAGCCCGCGCTTCTGGCCGCCTTCAACACGGACTGCTGGTCATGCACGTGGAACTCTCGGAGTACCTCTACCCGAATGACCGGACCAGCCAGATCAGCGAGCCGTGCGTCGTTCGGGGTACGCACGGCGCGCGTGACCGCGTCGGCGTCGTCCTCGTCCGAGTCATCGTCAACGCCATCGGCGATCTGCTCCCACTTCAGGAAGCTGCCGGGAGGCATGGGCCAGACGCCCGCGAGCGCGTGCCGTGCGGCACTGCGGAGGGAGGAAGCCGGAGCATCCGGCAGCTGGGCGCAAATTTTCTCCAGCGGCTCGGGCTTCCAAGCGCCGGCGGAAGAACCGATGGCCTGCTGGAGGATGCCCACTGCTTGCTGCGCGAGTTCGGGGTGCCGGCAAGTGAGAACGGCCTGCAGTGAGGCAGGGCCCTCTCGGTGGTGGACGAGAGCGAGGATGCGGCTCTTGCTAGGGGTGTGCTCGCAGTGGAAGCCGCGGAGCGCGGCCAGGGTCGGCTGAGCAGACATGCGGAGGACTCCGAACGTTGGGCGCACGGGGGCCGTGCGTGGAAGGGAGTGGAGTTCCGCTGGTGGGCACGCTGCTGACGCGCCTCCGGACGGCGAAGACTAGTGCGCTCGGCTGGTTCCCCCGGTGCTACCGAGAGTCCGGACCTGGCTTCCACAGCTTACTCACACTAAGCGGCCGAGAGTGATGGAAGACCTGCCGTCCGGCCTGACCGGTTTTCGGTAGGTGACCTGCTCCTCACCGCTAACCTGGTTCGACCGTACGACGCTTGGAGGTGGCCTTGAGGCCGCAAGAGGTGATACCACCGCAACGTCTAGGCCACCTCGAACGCGAGTCCAGGGGTTACCCCGTGATCGCAACGGTTGGGCGTGACGCAGAGGGGGCAAACTTCGGAGCGATCGATGAACGGCGAAAGCTCGTACTGGCCACCTTCGACTGGTGTGCTGTCTGCGGGCTTCCCTTCGGAGACGAAGCACGATGGCAAGTGCTCCCCCACTTCGGCGACACACCTCTTCCCGAAGAAGTTGGGCTCGCAGAGGCACCCGTACACGAGATCTGCGCTGTCTACTCTGCGCAGGTGTGCCCATTCCTGTCGTCGCAAGGCGCACGGCTGGGGGATGACAAGCGCCGCGGTACACGTCGCGAGGAAACCGTTCAGGTTGTCGGATACAGCCGCACCAAGTCGGTTGAGGCGTTCCGTTCCTCGCTGCAGGACGATCTCTTCGTCCTGCACTTCTTCCACGACAAGGTGATCGACTCCTTCGCCTACAGCGGCCCCGAGGAGGTCAAGGAGCGGTACGAGGATCTCCTGGCGGCAGAACTGCCCATCGAAATCCCGGCCGCAGAGAAGGTGCTCATCGACCGGTTCAACGCGATGAGCACCCCGGACGAGCCGACCGGTGACCCAGGCGCGGTGGTAGCTGGCGCCGCCGTCATGATCGGCGCCGGCTTCGCGCCCGACATCTTTCGGGTCCAGGGGATGCGGCGCTTCGACGAACGCGACTCGTACGGGCTTATCGCTCGGCAGTTCCTGGAGCACGGCGGGCTTACTGAAGCCGCAGCGACCTTCCCTGACGCATCCGGCAAAGCAGCAGCACAATGGCTCCTGGACAAGGGCAATGACGTCCCTGCTGTGCTGTCACTGTGGCGAGACCTCGGGAAGCAGCGGGTGTCTGGGCGCACGATTCCGAAGCAAAGGCCAGTCGGGCCGGGCCGCAGCGTTGGCAAGAACACGCCCTGCCCGTGCGGGTCAGGACGCAAAGCCCGTCGATGCCACCCTGCAGGAGTACCCGAGTCCCTCTAAGCAGCGTGCAAACTCGCCTCTGCGAAGCGGCCGGCGGGAGCGGCGCCGCTTCGCGAGGCGGTCACAGCACCAGGACTTGGGAGAATTCTGGGAGATGATCTTCCTCCGTAGGCCGACCGAGCCCTTGCCACACCAACCCAAAACTTGCCCCTGACCTGCACGGTTAGCAAGGCGACCAGGTGCCGATCTTGCCCGAACCTCATTCGGGACGAAGAGGTCGTGGGTTCAAATCCCGCCACCCCGACAGCTGAAACACCAGGTCAGGGGCCTGATCCGCGAGAGCGGGTCGGGCCCCTGACTCGTTTCCGAAGTCCCTTTAGCAACCAGCTTCAGGATCCGGTTCCCCGCAGGGGGCCGATCAGGAAGTGGCGGCCGTACGTTTGCTGCGGTCGTCGAGGACGATGACGGCGGGACCGTTCTCCTTCTTATCCTCGTGGGTCACCTGATCCACCGCTAGGGCGGTCCTGCGGTACACGGCCGCGGCCAGGGCCCACGTCGCCAGATCCTGATCCCTTCCGGTCGCGGCGCTCGTCTCGTGGTCGCGGATCACCTGCCACATAGTGGTGAGCAGGGCGAGCAGGGACCTGCCCGACAGTGATGTCTCGATGCGCCCGTCGTCCGCATCGCTCACCTGCTCCGGTAGGCGGAAGTGGGGACGGCCACTGGTCTGCTCGGTGATGAAGTCCCACGTCTCACGGTGGCAGATCAGCTGCGCGGAGGCGATGGCCGCGGCGGACAGCAGCCGCCCGAGGTGTGCCGTGTCATCCTCCTGGCCCGCTGTGGAGCTCTCGTGGCCAGGCTTCTCGACGGGAAACTCGGGAGGCGCGTTCTCCCCGGTGGCGCCGGCTCGGCCGTGGGTAGTGCGGACTTCTTCGAGCGGATCCACCTGGGCTTCCTTCACCACGTCAGGTTCGACGGCCTTGGACTGCACCGCCGACGCTTCCGACCCGTACGGGTCCTCGACCACAGCCGGCTGGGCCACCGGCTCGGCGGCGACCACTGGGACCGGGAGAGCCGATGCCCGCGCCTCAAGGGACGCCTTGGCGTTCTGCTCCATGCGCTGGCTCAGCGCCTCCAGCATGCTGCGGGTGTCGGCCAAGTCGGTGAGCATCCGCTCCTGCCGCCGCCGAAGCTCACGATCACCATGTCGAAGCACGGTGAAAGCAGGCCCAGATCACTGATGCGGGGCGCTTCTGTCTCGGAGCCCAGTAGATGTGCCATCGCGCCACCATCGGGCTGGCGCACCCCATAAGGTCCCCTCATGCCTCGGTTCCCTCAGTTCGATGCCTCGTCCCTTCGTCGTACCAGCTCAGTGGAGGATGGGTTTCCCTGGCGCGGCCAGACCGTCACCCTGATCCGCGTCGACGCCAAGGGAGTTGTCACTCAAGCCACCCGCCTCACCGAGAAGCGGACGATGCTGGCCCAAGCGGGGCCGAAAGATCTGATACTCGCTGCATGGCCTGGGCAGTGGTCTCAGGATGTCTTCCTGGTGGACGACCTCAAGGTCGCCCGCGAGGAGATGAGTTGAGACGAGTCAGGCCGGCGCGGGGAACTGTGCCAGACCGACCGGAGCCAACGCGCTGACCGAACAAGTAGCCCCTTGGCAAAGGGGAGTGACTGCACCAACTTCGAGACGAAGAGGCGTGCGTCGAATCTGCCATCACGACAGCCGAAGTACCGGGGACCCCACCCGCGAGAACGGGTCGGGCCCCCTGGCTCGTTTTCGGGTGGTGGGGCCAGGGGGTGGCTCGGGATCGGAGCAGTGATCGGATCGCTCTACTCTGGAGTGTTCCTGTCAGGTGGCTGACCGACGAAAGGCTGGGTCTCAGGTGCTGGTCGCGGACCGATATCGGCTTCAGATGTGTATCGGGCGTGGCGGCATGGGCGAGGTGTGGCAGGCCACCGACGAGGTTCTCGGCCGGTCCGTCGCCGTGAAGCTGATGCTCGGGCACGAGTCGGATCCTTCGGCGGGTGAGCGGTTCCGGCTGGAGGCGCAGACGGCGGCGCGGCTGAGTCATCCGCATGTCGTGGGCGTCTTCGACTTCGGTACATGGGACGGAAAGCTGTTCCTCGTCATGGAGTTGGTCGACGGGCCCAGCCTCGCCACCGACGCGGGCGCCCCCTCGGCGCTGCCCCCGGAGCGGGTCGCCGTCATCGCCGCGCACGCCGCCGCCGGGTTGGCCGCCGCCCATCGGGAGGGTGTGGTGCACCGGGACATCAAGCCCGGGAACCTGCTGGTCACCGCGGGTGGGGCCGTGAAGCTCGCCGACTTCGGCATCGCCCGGTTCGTCGACGATCCGTCGGCCGCGCTCACCACCACGGGGCAGATCGTGGGCACCGGCCTCTATCTCGCCCCGGAGCGCGCGCTCGGGCAGCCCGCCTCGCCGGCGTCCGACGTGTACTCGCTGGGCTGCGTGCTGTATCAACTCCTCACCGGACGGCCGCCGTTCCAGGGCGACACCGCGACGGCCCTGCTGTACCAGCACATCGACACGCCGCCGGCGCCGCCGCGGCAGCTGGGGGTGGGACTGCCGGCCGCGTTCGAGGCGTACCTCCTCACGCTGCTGGCCAAGCAGCCGGAGCAGCGGCCCGCCGCGCGGGCCATCGCCGACTGGTTCGCCTCCGGGGCCTGGCGCGAGCATCCCCAGCCGCCTCTCCAGCACCAGAGCCGGCCCGTACCGCACACGACCGCGCGGATGGCGCCGCAGGGCGGAAGGCAGGCGGTGCGGCAGACCGGGCACCAGGCGAGACCGCAGTCCAGACCCTCGACCAGACCCCAGACCGGGCCCTCGGCAGGGTCGCCGTCGCGTCGGCAGGCGCCGCGGCGCTCCGAGAGCGGACTCGCGGAGCTCTCCCGGCGCCGTCCGAGGAAGACGGCCGCGGTGGCCGGAGGCATCGCGTTCGTGGTCTTCCTGCTCATCGGCATGGCGTGGCTCTCACCGGACGACACGGCGAACGAGATTCCCGTGGCCGACCCGACGGTGACCGCCCCTCGGTGACCGCCGACGCCGGACCGCCCGTCGAACCGCGCGTCGAACCGCCCGTCGAACCGCGCGTTGACCCGAACGGGGTCCGCCGGGTGGCCCGGCCGGGTGCCGTCCGCTCCTCTGGATACATGGACACCAGGCAGGTACCCCGGATCGCCGTACCCGCCGCCGCCGTACTCGTCCTCGCCCTCGTCTGCGTCCTCGGCGGCGGGCCGGCCGCCGCCGGCGATCAGCCCGGTACCGCCGATCAGCCCCGCTCCGAGACCCGCTCCGAGACCGTCGACGACTCCGGTCCCTCCGGCCTCGCGCTCGGCCTCGGCGCCACCGCGCTGGCCGCCGCGGTCGCCACCACCCTCGTGCGCAACCGGCCACCACCACCGCCGCCGCCACCGCCGACAGAGCCGGTGTCGGACAGATCCCGCGGTTGACCGCGCCGAAAACGGGCGGGCTCACGCCGGGCGCGACGCCCTGAGCGAGTACATCAGCGGGACGCGCGGGCGGTCGGCGGGGAAGCGGTAGTAACCGTCCTCCCGCCGCCGCAGCGTTCCGAAGCGCGGGATGAGCGAGACGTCGTGCTCGTGCAGGAACTCGATCCGCAGTCCGGCCCTGGCTATCGCCGTCACGACCTCGCCGACCGGATGCACCCACTCCACGCTGCGGTTGTGGACGGTGGCGGCGTCGACGTCGGCGTACGTCCCCGGGGTGGTGTCCACCCAGGGATCGCGGACGAAGTAGTCGTGCACGACCCGCGTACCCGTCTCGTCGTCCAGGGAGTCGGTGAGCGGATGGAACTCCGCCACGTACAGGAAGCCGCCGGGGGCGACGAGCGCGGCGGCGGTCTCGGCCCAGCGGTCGATGTCCGGCAGCCAGCACAGCGCCCCGGTGCCGGTGTAGACGATGTCGTACGAGGAGTCGGGGACGGCCTCGACGGCGTCATAGGCGTCGGCGGCGACGAACGCGGCCCGGTCGGGGGCGAGGCCGAGGTCGGCGGCGAGCGAGCGGGCGGTCTCGACGGCGGGCTCGGAGAAGTCGAGGCCGACGACGTGCGAGGCGCCGTGCCGGGCCCAGGAGAGGGTGTCCAGGCCGATGTGGCACTGGAGGTGGAGCAGCGAGCGGCCGGTGACGTCGCCGACCTCCGCGAGCTCGAAGTCGCGCAGTGCCTCCTTGCCGGCCCGGAACGCGTCGAGGTCGTAGTACTCACTGGCGGCGTGGATGGCGACGCGTTCGTCCCAGCGGGCGCGGTTGGCCTCGCGCCAGTCGGCGGGGGTCGGTGAGTACATGGCCGGAGGTTATCCACAGGCTGAGGACGATGCGAGCGGTTTGTCGGCGGCACGGAGCATGATGGGGGCCATGACTGAGACCAACGACTTCGCCGACATGCCCCTGTGGGAGCAGCGCTTCCGGGCGCCGCGCGTGTCCCTGCCCGAGTGGGCCGAGGAGGCACCGGACCGTTCGCTGTTCGTGTCCAACGCGACGGGCACGTACGAGCTGTACGCCTGGGACCGGGCGAGCGGCACGCAGCGGCAGGTCACGGACCGGCCGAACGGGACGACGGACGGCATGCTGTCCCCGGACGGCCGGTGGATCTGGTGGTTCTCCGACAAGGACGGGGACGAGTTCGGGGTGTGGATGCGCCAGCCCTTCGAGGGCGGCGCGGACGAGCCGGCGGTGCCCGGGCTCGCGCCCTCCTATCCGGCGGGGCTCGCGATCGGCCGGGACGGCACGGTCGTCGTGGGCCGCTCGACGGACGAGGAGGGATCGACGGTCCATCTCGTACGGGACGGCTCGGCGCCGATAGAGATCTACCGGCACCGGGAGTCGGCGGGTGTCGGTGATCTCTCCTACGACGGGTCCCTGATCGCGATCGAGCACACGGAGCACGGCGACGCCATGCACGCGGCGCTGCGCGTGCTGCGGGCCGAGGACTCCTCCGTGCTGGCCGAGCTCGACGACACCCGGGGTGGTACGGAGGAGCTGGGCCTGGCGGTGCTCGGCTTCGCTCCGGTGGCCGGTGACACCCGGCTGCTCGTGGGCCACCAGCGGAGGGGCCGCTGGGAGCCGCTGCTGTGGGACGTGGCGACGGGCGAGGAGACGGATCTCCGGCTCGACCTGCCGGGCGACGTGTCGGCGGAGTGGTATCCGGACGGCTCGGGGCTGCTGATCGTGCACAGCTTCGAGGCGCGCAGCGAGCTGTGGCGGTACGACATCGCCACGGGCGCGCTGGTACGGGTGGAGACCCCGGCGGGGTCGGTGTCGGGCGCCACGGCCCGACCCGACGGCAGCGTGGAGTACCTGTGGTCGTCGGCCGCGCGGCCGCCGGTGGTGCGCTCGACCGGGGGCGGGGTCGTTCTCGACCCGCCCGGCCCGAAGGCGCCGGATTCGGTGCCGGTGGAGGACGTGTGGGTGGAGGGGCCCGGCGGCCGCATCCACGCGCTGGTGCAGCGGCCGGCGGAGGGTGAGGGGCCGTTCCCGACCGTCTTCGAGGTGCACGGCGGTCCGACCTGGCACGACAGCGACGCCTTCGCCTCCGGTCCGGCGGCCTGGCTCGACCACGGCTACGCGGTGGTCCGGGTCAATTACCGTGGCTCGACGGGGTACGGCCGGGAGTGGACGGACGCGCTGAAGCACCGGGTGGGTCTGATCGAGCTGGAGGACGTCGCGGCGGTCCGTGAGTGGGCGGTGGCCTCGGGGCTCGCCGACCCGGCGAAGCTGGTCCTGTCGGGCGGGTCCTGGGGCGGCTATCTGACCCTGCTCGGGCTCGGCACCCAGCCGGACTCCTGGTCGGTGGGGCTGGCCGCCGTGCCGGTCGCGGACTATGTGACGGCGTACGAGGACGAGATGGAGGCTCTGAAGGCGCTGGACCGGACGCTGTTCGGCGGCTCGCCGGAGGAGGTGCCGGACCGTTTCGAGGCCTCGTCGCCGCTGACGTACGTGGACAAGGTGACAGCCCCGGTCTACATCTCGGCGGGCGTCAACGACCCGCGCTGCCCGATCCGGCAGATCGACAACTACGTCGAGCGGCTCGCGGCCCGGGGCGCGGTCCACGAGGTGTACCGGTACGACGCGGGGCACGGCTCCCTGGTGGTGGAGGAGCGGATCAAGCAGGTCCGTCTGGAGCTCGCCTTCGCCGCGCGGCACCTGGGGACCCGGCCGGTCGGGGGGTGAGGCGGCTGCGTACCGTGGAGGGGTGTACCGGTTCCTGAGAACACCCCGCTGGTGGGGGATCAACGTCTTCGTCCTGCTGGCGATCCCCTTCTGCCTGTTCATGGGGGTGTGGCAGATGGGCAAGTTCGAGGATCGCGTCGACACCCACCAGGAGGCGGAGCGGGCCCCGGACCCGGGCACGCTGCGGACCGAGCCCCTGGAGAAGCTGCTGCCGGTGGACAAGGAGACCTCCGGCAGGCACGCGGAGGCGAGCGGCCGGTACGGGGAGCAGTTCCTGGTGCCGGGCCGTGAGCTGGACGGCCGCAGTGGCGGTTACGTCCTGACGATGCTGAGGACGGACGGTGGCAAGTCCCTGCCGGTGGTACGAGGCTGGCTGCCGGCCGGTGCGAAGGCGCCGGCCCCGCCGTCCGGCGAGGTCACGGTGGTGGGCGCCCTCCAGGCGTCCGAGAACGCCGGCACCAAGGGTGTCCGTGCGGCGGGCGGACTCCCCGAGGGCCAGGTCGGCATGATCAGCGCGGGAGCCCTGATCAACCTGGTCAACGACGACGTGTACGACGCGTGGGTGACGGTCACCGACTCCCCCGACGGCCTGACCCCGGTCCCGGCGGCGGCCGCGGCGGGCACGTCGCTGGACCTGAAGGCGTTCCAGAACCTCGGCTACACCGCGGAGTGGTTCGTCTTCGCCGGCTTCGTCGTCTTCATGTGGTTCCGCCTGCTGCGCCGCGAGGTGGAGGCCCAGCGGGACGCGGAACTGGGCCTGTAGGCCGCCCGGCACGCGGGCGGGCCGGTCCTCCCGGGCCTCCGCAGACCCCTGGGCGCGCGCCGCCCGGCGCCTGCCGCTGGTGCCGCCGGGTGCCCGTACCGCCCCGCCCGGTCGGGTCAGGACGCGTCGAGCACGCCCGTGCGGTAGATCGTTCCGGCGCAGGCGTGGGGGATCGTCGTCGCGGCGGCCGGGGCGCCCGGTTCCGGGGTGTGGCTGACCTCGACGCTGCCTTCGGCCGGGGTGCCGTCCTCCGCGCCGAGCTGGGTCGACGCGTCGTTGCTCGCCGATCCGCTGTCGGTCGATCCGGTGGATCCGGACGAGGTCCCGCCGGCGTCCGTCGGGGCGGTGGGATCGGGCGAGGTTCCCGTGGTGGGGCAGGTCTCCTTGGGAACCCAGGCGAACTTCACCTCGTAGGCGTCGTCCGGCGCCAGGAGCAGCTTCGGCGATTCCTGCGAGGGGTCGGGCAGTCCGCTCGCCGCGTCCCCGGGCGTGTGGGCGACAACCGTGATCTTTGATGAGTCGGCCGCTCCCTTGGTCGCGAAGCCGACGCGGCCCGCACCGTTCACCACGCAGTCGCGGCCGGAGACGTTGGCGATGCGGAAGGTGCCGTAGACCTTCCCCTCCCCGTCGGGCGCGCCCGCCCACACCGAGCTGACGCCCAGCTGGCCGGCCTCGCACACCGGTGAGGCGTCCGGCTCCGCGTCGGCGGACGGCTTCGAGCCCGGCTCCGTGCCGCCGGTCTCGCCGGAGGCCGACGCCGCGGGCTTTCCGCCTTCCTCGCCCTCGCCCTGGCGGGGGCCGGCGGTCCCGGCCGGCGTGTCCGCGTCCTTCTCGCCGCCCTCGATCCCGGTCTCGGCGCCGGTGCCGCCCTGGGCCTGCTCGCCGTGTCCGGCGTTGACGGCGTGGTCGGCGGAGGTACCGCCGGAGTTGGCGACGTGCACGAACGCCGGGACGGCCGTGCCGATCAGCACCACGGCGGCGGCGATGCCGACGATGGCCTGCCGCTTGCGGGCGCGCCGCGCGGGCACCGCGCGGCGCAGGTGGTCGAGCGCGCCGTCGGTGGGCTCGAGGTCGGCGACGGCGCCCTGGAGCAGCCGTCGAAGCGCGAGCTCGTCGTCCCCGAAGGGGTCGTCGCCCCCCAGGAGGTCGTCGGCCTGCGCCTTGTCGGGCCCGTCGTTCACAATCCCGTGTCCCATGTCTTCGCGTTCATCGTCGGGCGGCCCGCTGGCACCACCGGGGCCGAGGCCGAAGCCGCCACCGGAGCCGGGGCCGGGGCCGGGTCCACCGCCGGGGCAGGGGTTCGTGTCGTCGGAGCTCATGCCGTCGCCTCCATCGCGACACGCAGCGCCGCGATGCCCCGCGAGCCGTACGCCTTCACCGACCCGAGGGATATGCCGAGCGTCGCGGCGACCTGGGCCTCCGTCATGTCCGCGAAGTACCGCAGGACCAGCACCTCGCGCTGCCGGCGCTGCAGCCCGCGCATCGCCTTGATGAGGGCGTCCCGCTCCAGCTGGTCGTACGCCCCCTCCTCCGCGCTCGCCATGTCGGGCATCGGCTTGGACAGCAGTTTGAGGCCGAGGATGCGGCGGCGCAGCGCGGAACGGGAGAGGTTGACGACCGTCTGACGCAGATAGGCGAGCGTCTTCTCCGGGTCCCGGACGCGGTTGCGCGCCGAGTGGACGCGGATGAACGCCTCCTGCACCACGTCCTCGCAGGAGGCCGTGTCGTCCAGGAGCAGCGCGGCGAGGCCGAGCAGCGAGCGGTAGTGGGCGCGGTAGGTCTCGGTCAGGTGGTCGACGGTGGTGCCCGCCGCCACGGTGCCGTCAGCGCTGTCGCGCGGCGCGGGGATGCCGATCACTCCGGACGTCCGGGCTCTGGCGGGCGTGCGTGCGATCACCGGCATGCCGCCCGCCGGGCGCGGACGCCTGAGCGGGTGCACGACGGTGCCGCGTACGGGAACGGCGACGGGGCCCCTGAGCGGGGCGGCCGCCGCGCCGCGGAGCGGGACGACCGCTGCGATGTCGAGTACCTCTGCCACGCCTGTTGGACACGCTTCCCCCCGTCAGGGTTGTACGCGTACGCCACCGTTTTCGACGGTGTTCCCTTTGCCGTCATGCGCACCCGTTCATCCCCAATGCCCCGTATTCGCAGCACGTTTCGCGGCACACCGCACGGGCGCACGCGGAGACGCTTCCCACCCGACCACCGGTTGCAGTAAGGGAGGAAAACATCCTCGAACATGGCATCGTCCCAGTTCAAGAGCGCTTCGCTGGCGACTTGATCACAGGACGTCCACAGATTCTACGAAATCAAACGGTCACGGGGCGTCGATTTCCGGACGCTCGCGACGCTCTGGCCGGATGACCGCCTCGGCGATCTGTACGGCGTTCAGGGCCGCGCCCTTGCGGAGGTTGTCGCCGCAGACGAAGAACTCCAGTGCCCGTTCGTCGTCCATCGAGCGGCGCACCCGCCCCACCCAGGTGGGGTCCGTGCCCACGACGTCGGCGGGCGTGGGGAAGTCGCCCGCGGCCGGGTCGTCGTACAGCACCACGCCCGGCGAGGTGGCCAGGATCTCGTGTGCGCGCGCGACGGTGACGGGGTGCTCGAAGCGCGCGTGTACGGAGACGGAGTGGGCGGTCAGCACGGGTACGCGCACACAGGTGGCGGCGACCGGCAGCCCGGGGAGCCCGAGGATCTTGCGCGTCTCGTGGCGGACGCGGAGCTCCTCGGAGGACCAGCCGTCCTCCATCGGCGCCCCTGACCAGGGCACGATGTTGAGCGCGACGGGCCCGGGGAAGGGGCCGGTGTCGTCGCCGACGGCACGCCGTACGTCACCGGGGTGGTTGCCGAGATCGGTCCCGGCCACGAGCGTCAGCTGCCGGCGCAGGGCGGCGGCGCCGGCCTGCCCGCCGCCGCTCGCGGCCTGCTGGACGGTCACCACCAGCTCACTGACCCCGAACTCGGCGTGCAGGGCGCCCACGGCGACGATCAGCGCCAGCGTGGAGCAGCCGGGGCTGGCGACGATCCCGCGGGGCCGTACCCGTACCGCGTGCGGGTTGATCTCGGGCACCACCAGCGGCACGTCCGGATCCAGCCGGAAGGCGGCCGAGGTGTCCACGACCACCGCGCCCTTGGCGGCGGCGATCGGCGCCCACCGCGCCGCCACGTCCTCGGGCACGAGGAAGAGGGCGAGGTCGACGCCCTCCAGGACGTCCTCGCTCAGCGCGAGGACCTCCGTCTCCACCCCGCGCACGGCCAGCTTGCGGCCGGCCGAGCGGGGGGAGGCGACGAGCCGGATCTCGCCCCAGACGTCGGCGTGCTGCGACAGGAGCTGGAGCATCACCGCACCGACGGCTCCGGTCGCTCCCACGACCGCGAGCGTCGGCTTGCGGTTCAACTGCGGCACGTCAGCGGCCGCGACCACGTCACCGGCCGGTACCGCCGTAGACAACGGCCTCGTCCGAGTCGCTGTCGAGCCCGAAGGCGGTGTGGACGGCCGTCACGGCGTCGTTGACGTCGTCCTGGCGGGTCACGACCGAGATGCGGATCTCGGAGGTCGAGATCAGCTCGATGTTCACGCCCGCGTCGGACAGCGCCTGGAAGAAGGAGGCGGTGACGCCCGGGTTCGTCTTCATACCGGCGCCGACCAGGGAGATCTTGCCGATCTGGTCGTCGTAGCGCAGCGAGTCGAAGCCGATCGAGCCCTTCGCCTTCTCCAGGGCGTCGATGGCCTTGCGGCCCTCGGCCTTGGGGAGGGTGAAGGAGATGTCCGTCAGCCCGGTGGAGGCGGCGGACACGTTCTGCACGATCATGTCGATGTTGATCTCGGCGTCCGCGACGGCCCGGAAGATGGCCGCCGCCTCGCCCGGCTTGTCCGGCACGCCGACGACGGTGATCTTCGCCTCGGAGGTGTCGTGGGCGACACCGGAGATGATGGCCTGCTCCACCTTGCGGTCCCCTCGCGGTTCGTTGCTGACCCACGTGCCCTGCAGCCCCGAGAAGGACGAGCGGACGTGGATCGGGATGTTGTAACGGCGTGCGTACTCGACGCACCGGTGCAGCAGCACCTTGGAGCCGGAGGCGGCGAGCTCCAGCATGTCCTCGAAGGAGATCCAGTCGATCTTCTTCGCCTTCTTCACCACGCGCGGGTCCGCCGTGAACACACCGTCGACGTCGGTGTAGATCTCGCAGACCTCGGCGTCCAGCGCGGCGGCCAGCGCCACGGCCGTGGTGTCGGACCCGCCACGCCCCAGCGTGGTGATGTCCTTCTTGTCCTGGCTGACGCCCTGGAAGCCGGCGACGATCGCGATGTTGCCCTCGTCGAGGGCGGTACGGATCCGGCCCGGCGTGACATCGATGATGCGCGCTTTGTTGTGGACCGAGTCGGTGATGACACCGGCCTGGCTGCCCGTGAACGACTGGGCTTCGTGGCCCAGGTTTTTGATCGCCATGGCCAGCAGGGCCATGGAGATCCGCTCTCCGGCGGTCAGCAGCATGTCGAATTCACGCCCGGCAGGGATCGGGGATACCTGCTCGGCGAGATCGATCAACTCGTCCGTCGTGTCGCCCATCGCGGAAACCACGACGACCACCTGGTGGCCGTTCTTCTTGGCATCCACGATCCGCTTGGCGACGCGCTTGATGCCTTCGGCATCGGCAACGGAGGAGCCTCCGTACTTCTGCACGACAAGGCCCACGTGCGCTCCTCGCTCGGTCTCTGCCGCAGTCATCACTGCGGTCGGCTCAGTTTAACGAGCAGCCCGGAATCGCCGACCATATATCACATCCTGAGATGTCCCGCTCAATCAGTGATCTCGGTCGGCAGCCCGGACTGCCCGTGGTCGACTCCCTGCCCCAGGTGGGGCGCGGTACGCGGAGTTGTGGGAGGGGTCACACGCGGCGGATGGGCGCTCCCCGGCCGCCACGCGCGGCGGAGCCGCGGCGGCCGGAGGCGCGGGCGTCGAGGGCGCGGCGGCGGGAGGCGGGTCCGCGGGCTACTTGTTCAGCGTTCCGAGGCCCAGCGGGCCCGCGATCTCCGCCGCCATGACGCGGCCCGCCTCCTCCGCGAGGTCCTCCTCCGTCAGGTCCTCGTCCGTGTCGAGCCCGTCCAGCGCGGCCAGCGGCTGGTCGAGGCGGACATGGGAGACCAGCGACTGCAAGGCGCGCAGGGTCCCGGAAGCCGCCGGACCCCAGTTGGAGAAGTAGGAGAACTGCCACCACCACAGGGCCTCGCTCGTCCGCCCGGCGCGGTAGTGGGCCAGGCCGTGGCGCAGATCCATGACGATGTCGGCGAGGTTGTCGGAGATCCGGCACGGCACCGGCGCCTTGCGCGGCTCGTACGGGTCGAAGACCTCCGAGAACACGTCCACCGGCTCCAGGAGCGCCGCGAACCGCATCCGCAGGTCGTCGACGTCCAGGTCCGGGCCCGTGTCCGGCTCGTAGCGCTCGTCCGGGACGATGTCCTCGTGCGCGCCGAGCCGCCCGCCCGCGAGCAGCAGCTGCGAGATCTCCAGCAGCAGGAACGGCACCGCGCTGTCGGGCTCGTCGCCCTTGGCCACTTCCGTGGTGGCCACGATGAAGGACTCGATCGAGTCGGCGATCTGGACCGCGAAGTCGTCCGGGTCCTGCATGATCGAGTGCAGCGTGGGGTCAGACATCGAGGGTGCCTCCCTTGAGCTCACGAGCGAGCGCACGAGCCGTGTCGGCCCTGTCGTCATACATCTAGCAGGCGCCGCCCCTCGAAGGCACGGCCGAGGGTGACCTCGTCGGCGTACTCCAGATCGCCGCCGACCGGCAGGCCGCTCGCGAGACGCGTGACCTTCAGTCCCATGGGCTTGATCATCCGCGCCAGGTACGTCGCGGTGGCCTCGCCCTCCAGGTTCGGGTCGGTCGCCAGGATCAGCTCGGTGACCGTGCCGTCCGCGAGCCGCGCGAGCAGCTCCCGGATGCGCAGATCGTCCGGGCCGACGCCCTCGATCGGACTGATGGCGCCGCCGAGCACGTGGTACCGCCCACGGAACTCGCGCGTCCGCTCGATCGCCACGACGTCCTTCGGCTCCTCGACCACACAGATGACGGACAGGTCCCGGCGCGGGTCGCGGCAGATGTTGCACTGCTCCTGCTGCGCCACATTGCCGCAGACCGCGCAGAACCTGACCTTCTCCTTGACCTCCAGCAGCGCGTGCGCGAGCCGGCGTACGTCGGTCGGCTCGGCCTGGAGGATGTGGAAGGCGATCCGCTGCGCGCTCTTGGGACCGACGCCGGGCAGCCTGCCCAGTTCGTCGATGAGGTCCTGAACCACGCCTTCGTACAACGGAACGCCCTTCTCGGGTCTGCTTGATTCTTACGGTAGTGGCTGAAGCGATGCCTTAGAAGCCCGGGGACGCGAGCGCGAGGCTCAGAAGCCCAGGCCCGGCATGCCGCCCAGGCCCTGGGTCAGCGGGCCGAGCTTGGCCTGCTGCAGCTCCTGGGCGTTGTCGTTGGCGGCCTTGACCGCGGCCACGACCAGATCGGCCAGCGTCTCGGTGTCCTCCGGGTCGACGGCCTTGGGGTCGATCACCAGACCGCGCAGCTCACCGGAGCCGGTCACCGTCGCCGTGACCAGGCCGCCACCCGCCTGTCCCTCGACCTCCGTCGCGGCGAGCTCCTCCTGAGCGCGCGCGAGGTCCTGCTGCATCTTCTGGGCCTGCTGGAGGAGCTGCTGCATGTTGGGCTGACCACCACCGGGAATCACGGTCACTCCTGGCATTTCGACGACTGATGTTCGGTACGCCGAGCCTACGTGGTCCCCGCGCGGGCCGCCGCCACAACTCTTTCGAGTGAGAAACTGCGGGCTCCTCTACCTGATCAAGACCCTCTTGCGGGCGGAAATCCCGGGATTCCGGGCCCACAGCCCACCATTCGGCGGTAGGAAGGGCAGGCACCACGTGCACCGCATGTCACAGAAGGACACGAGCGCTGAGCTGAACAGAGGAGTCCCCCGGTGAGCCAGCAGCCGGAGATGCAGCCGCCGGGGCAGCCCGAGGGGCCGGTCCGCCGTGATCTGGCCGGGACGCCCTTCCCGCTCGGAGACTGGGGCGAGCCCGCGGAACGGCTGGACGAGCTGTACCGCTGGGTCGAGTCCCAGGCGCTGCGCACGGCGGAGTGGTATCTGTCCGACCGCGTCTGGAAGCGCCGCTGCGCGCAGGCGCTGCGGCTCGGTACGGCGCTGGGCGTCATCGCGGGCGCCGCGCTGCCGCTGCTGGACCTGACGGAGGTCGCGGACGGGGCGGCGGCCTGGGGGTACCTGTCCCTGCTGCTCGGCGCGGCCTGCGTGGCGTGCGACCGGTACTTCGGGCTGACGTCCGGCTGGATGAGGGACGTGGCGACGGCGCAGGCGGTGCAGCGCCGGTTGCGGACGCTGCAGTTCGACTGGGCGTCGGAGAGCGTCCGCGAGGTGCTCGGGCCGACGGAGGGGACCGCGAGCGAGGCCGCGGAGCGGTGCCTGGGGGTGCTGCGGCGCTTCTCGGAGGACGTGACGGAGCTGGTACGGGTGGAGACCGCGGACTGGATGGTGGAGTTCCGCTCCGGCCCGTCGCCGCTGGCCCTCCAGTCGGTGGCCACCCCGGCGCCCCGCCAGGAGCCCGGCCAGCCCCCGGCCCGCTTCCCGCTGCCGCCGGGCACCCGCCCGAACATGCCGAGGCAGCGCCCGCCGGAGCCGCGCTGACCATGCTCGGGACCGGGCGACCGGGCCACGCCGCCACGGCCGGGGCCGCGCTGACCGGCGCCGGGCCCCCGGCCGTGGAGGGCGGCGAGGAGTGAGGCGCGCCCTCCACGGCGGAGGTTCAGCCGAGGACGAGTCAGCTGAGGATGATCATCGAGCCCTGTCCGAGGCTCCGGGTCGCCGCCGCGTGCAGGCCCAGCCACACATGGCGCTCCCGCGCGAACGGACTGTCGTCGTACGGAACGGGTCCCGCCGGTTCCTCCAGCTCGGTCGGCCGCTCCGGTGGCAGCGGCGCGGCCGGCGGGTTGGCCGGGTCGATCCCGATGGCGGGCGCGACGAACTCCAGCTCGCGCAGCAGTCCGTGCGAGGACCCGAGCGGGCCACCGCCCTCCAGGAGTTCGTCATTGGAGAGCGGGACCGGGAAGTCCACGGGGACGTACGCACCGGCGTGGTCGTAGTGCCAGACGAGGTGGGACTGCTGGGCGGTCGCCTCGAACATCTCCAGGAGCTGCTCGTAGTCCCCACCGAGCTCGTCGACCGGTTCGACGGGGAGACCGCAGATCCGCAGCAGATAGGCGCGGCGCAGGAAGTGCAGGGCGTCGTAGTCGAACCCGGCGACGGGCGCCACGTCACCGGAGAGCCCCGGCATGTAGGCGAAGACGGGCACGGTGGGCAGACCGGACTCGGTGAGGGCCTTGTCGTAGGCGGCGATCTCTTCGGCGAAGGGGTTGTCGGGGCTGTGGCACAGCACGTCGACAAGGGGGACCAGCCACAGGTCACAGGCCAAGGGAGGCTCGCTCTCCGTCAGTTGCAGGGACGGCCAGGGTAGTCGGCGCGGTCCGCGTCGCACACCCGCTGGTGACCTGCCCTTTGTCGCCCCCCGTCAACCCGCGCTCCCCCGGGACCGGCTCCGCTCAGCCCCGTGCCGCCCGGCCGCCGCCTGGTCGCTCCAGCAGGTCCGCCCACTCCAGCGACCGCGTGTTGTACGCCCGTACGACGGCGACGGCCGCCTCCGGGTCCCCGAGCGTGATCGCGTCGACCAGGTCCACGTGGCCGCTCCACAGCCAGCCCAGGAGGTCCGGGTCCGCTCGCAGATACGGCACGGAGAAGACCCAGGCCTGGATCCGCAGCCGGTGGAGGAAGTCGGCGATGTAGTCGTTGGCGGACACCAGCCGGCCCAGCTCGCGCCAGTAGCGGATGTCGTAGCCGATGAGGATGTCCAGGTCGCCGGCGCGGGCCGCCCGCGCGGCCGCCTCGCCCCGGCGCCGTACGGAGACGAGCGCGACCCCGATCCCCACGTCCGGCACGGCGGCCGTGAGCGGGGCCGGGGCGGTCGCGTGGCGTCGGAAGATGCCGTCGACGACGAGCATGCGGGCCTCGACCATCCCGCGGTAGTCGTCGACGGAGAACTCGTGGACGCGGAAACCGCGGTGCTGGTCGGAGTCGAGGAGCCCCTGCGCGGACAGGTCGACGAGAGCTTCGCGTACCGGCGTCGCCGACACCCCGTACTGCTCGGCGATCTGCTTGACGGTGAACTCCTCGCCCGGCTGGAGACGCCCGGCGAGCACCTCGTCACGCAGCGCGTCCGCGATCTGCTGTCGCAGGGTGTTGCGGGTGACAGCTCCGCTCGCGGGCATGATGGTCGGCCCCCCTCCGTCCGGTTCGGGACACCCTAGTCCAGGGCCGGCCCGGGACGGCCGGAGCGCTACGCCGCCGCCGGGCCCGCGACCGCCTTCTTCCGGCGGATCAGCATCACCGCCGGGACGAGGACCAGCGGCATCGGTGTCGGTACGACGACCACCGCGCAGACGGCACCCCACAGCGCGATTCCCCAGCCGATGGAGCGCGGCACCGGCACGCCCGCCTTCCCCAGGTACGAGACGAGGAGCCCGAGGAGGAGCAGCGGCAGGGCGAAACTCCCCAGGGAGATCCAGAAGGCGCTCCCCGCGCCGGACGGTTCGGAGAACGCGTCGCCCTCCAGGAACCACATGGCCCCGCCGAACCAGTCGTCGACGCGCCCGGCGCTCATCGCCAGGAGCAGGACGAGATGGAGTGTGCCGAGAAAAACCAGGATGCGCCCCGCGAGTACGACCATGACCGTGCTTCCCCCCACTTTCGAAACCGATAGTTTCGGAACTGTCGGTACCGTAACATGGGGTCATGGCAGCCGGTACAGGACGACCACGGGACGCTCGGGTGGACGCGGCGATCCTTCAGGCCACCCGCGAACTCCTCGCCACGGACGGGTACGCCCGGCTCACCATGGACGCGGTGGCCGAGCGCGCCGGGGTCGGCAAGGCCGCGATCTACCGGCGCCACGCCACCAAGCAGGAGATGGTCTTCGCCGCCGCGGTCCACGCGGCGGAACCCCTCGATCCGGCCGACACGGGCAGCCTCGTCGGCGATCTCACCGCGCTCGTCGAGGAGATCGCGGTCACGATGAGCGGCCCGGCGTCCTCCGCCGCGGCGCTGGGGCTGCTGGCGGACATGGGGCCGGAGACGAGCCTGGGGGCGCGTTTCCGCGAGCGGTTCCTCGTCGGCGAACTGGCCGGTGTCGAACGGCTGCTGGACCGCGCGGTCGCCCGTGGCGAGCTCCCGCCGCCACCGGACCGCCCGGACGTCCACGTCGTCCACGCCCTGGTGACCGGGCCGATCTTCACCACGCTGTTCCTCCAGCACCGCGACCCGCTGGCGCTCGCGGAGCGGTTGGGCGGTTTGATCGCGGCGGCGCTGACCGGGTCCGAGGCCGGGTCGGGCTCCGGCTCCGAGGCCGGGTCGGGCTCCGGCTCCGGCTCCGAGGCCGGGTCCTAGTCCAGGTCGGTGTCCGCCCCCGAGGGTGTCGTGGCCCCGGGTCCGTACGGCGAAGGGGCCGTCCGGAAGCACTCCGGACGGCCCCTGGCCTCTGACGGTCTACGCCGTCACACCGTGTACTCGTCGGCCACGCTCAGCGCCGCGTCCAGGGCGGCGAGGCCCTCCTTGACCTCCGCCTCGGAGACGTTGCAGGCCGGGACGGCATGGGTGCGGTTCATGTTCACGAAGGGCCACAGACCGTGCTTCTTGGCCGCCGCGCCGAAGGCCGCCATCGGGGCGTTCGCCTCACCGGCCGCGTTGTACGGCACGAGCGGCTCGCGCGTCTCCCTGTTCCTGACGAGTTCGAGCGCCCAGAACACGCCCAGGCCGCGGACCTCCCCGACCGAGGGGTGGCGCTCGGCGAGCTCGCGCAGACCGGGCCCGAGGACGGCCTCGCCGATGTGGGCGGCGTGCTCGACGACCTTCTCGTCCTCCATCACCTCGATGGTGGCGACGGCGGCGGCGCAGGCCAGCGGGTGCCCGGAGTAGGTGAGACCGCCCGGGTAGGGCCGCTTGTCGAAGGTCGCGGCGATCTCGGCGCTGATGGCGACACCGCCGAGGGGGACGTAACCGGAGTTCACGCCCTTGGCGAAGGTCAGCAGATCGGGCACGACACCGAAGTGGTCGGCGGCGAACCACCTGCCCGTACGGCCGAAGCCGGCCATGACCTCGTCGAGGACGAGGACGATCCCGTACCTGTCGCAGATCTCGCGGACGCCGGCGAGGTAGCCGGGCGGCGGGGTCATGATGCCGGCGGTGCCCGGGACGGTCTCCAGGATGATCGCGGCGATGGTGGCCGGCCCCTCGAAGGCGATCGTGTCCTCCAGGTGCGCGAGCGCCCGCTCGCACTCCTGCGTCTCGGTGGTGGCGTAGAACGGCGAGCGGTAGAGGAACGGCGCCCAGAAGCGCACGACGCCCGCCGAGCCGGTGTCGGACGCCCAGCGGCGCGGGTCGCCGGTGAGGTTGATCGCGGTGGAGGTGGCGCCGTGGTACGAGCGGTAGGCGCTCATGATCTTGGGGCGGCCCGTGTGCAGACGGGCCATCCGGGCGGCGTTCTCGACGGCCTCGGCGCCGCCGTTGGTGAAGAAGATCTTGTCCAGGTCGCCCGGGGTGCGCTCGGCGATGAGGCGTGCGGCCTCGGAGCGTACGTCGAGGGCGAAGGCGGGCGCGAAGGTGGTGAGCTTCCCGGCCTGCTCCTGGATGGCGGCGACGATCTTCGGGTGCTGGTATCCGACGTTGGTGTAGACGAGGCCGCTGGTGAAGTCGAGGTAGCGGTTGCCGTCGTAGTCCCAGAAGTACGAACCTTCGGCGCCGGCGACGGCGAGCGGGTCGATCAGGCCCTGGGCGGACCAGGAGTGGAACACGTGCGCACGGTCGGCGGCCTTCACGGCCGCGCCGGCCTGGGGGTCGGGTTCGACATGAGGGGTCATGTCGCCAGGGTAAGGACGCGCAGGTCGGAGCGGCCATGACCATCTTGTCCACCGAGACCCGGAGGGACCCGACACGTTGCCGGGCCGCTCCATCATTGACAGCATTCTGTCGTCATGACAGCCTTCTGTCATAGAGAGAACGGCATCCACACAAGCAGGAGCCCGTCATGGCCCGCACCGTCCACCTCGCCGTCTACGACACCCTCGCCGACTGGGAGCCCGGCCACGCCACCGCCTGGCTCGCCCGGGCAGGTCACGAGATCCGCACCGTCGGGCCGAGCACGGAGCCCGTCACCACCATCGGCGGGATGCGGATCGTCCCCGACCTCGCCCTGGAGGAGCTCCGGCCCGAGGACAGCGCGCTCCTGATCCTGCCGGGCGGCGATCTCTGGGACAGCGGCGACGACCTCGCCCCCTTCGCGGCCGCGGCCCGCCGCTTCCTCGACGCGGGCGTCCCCGTGGCCGCCATCTGCGGCGCCACGGCGGGACTGGCCCGCGAGGGTCTCCTCGACGACCGCGCGCACACCAGCGCCGTCTCGTTCTATCTGGCCGCGACCGGTTACCAGGGCGGTGCGCTCTACGTCGACGCGGACGCGGTCACCGACAAGGGCGCCGACGGCGCCGGTGACCTGATCACGGCCGGGCCGACCGAACCGGTGGCCTTCGCCCGCGAGGTGCTCGGCCGGATGGGCGCCTTCGAGGGCGCCCGGCTGGACGCCTGGTACCGCCTCTTCCACGACTCGGACCCGGCGGCGTACGAGGAGCTCAACGCGTGAACCGCGCGCAGCAGGACGCCCTGACCCGCACGGCCCTCGGCGTCTTCCGTCTGAACGGCCAGTTCCTCGCCGTGTCGGAGGAGCTGGCCCGCCCGGTCGGCCTCACCGCCGCGTGGTGGCAGGTCCTCGGCGCCGTCCTGCGCGAACCGCGGCCCGTCGCCGGCATCGCACGCACCATGGGCATCACCCGCCAGAGCGTGCAGCGGGTCGCGGACCTCCTCGTGGAGCGTGGTCTCGCCGCGTACGAGCCCAATCCGGCCCACCGCCGCGCCAAGCTCCTGACCCCGACGGCCGACGGCCGGGCGGCCGTCGAACGCCTCGCCCCGGGCCACGCGGCCCTGGCGGCCCGCCTCGCGGACGCCCTCGGCGGCCAGGAGCGGTTCGAGGAGACGGCGCGGGTGCTGGAGCGGCTCTCCAGGGCGCTGGACGAGATCGGGGCCGATCACCAGTAGGTGACCTGCCGGATGTAGACGCATTCGTGGCGCGGCAGGACGAGGTACGTGAACATTCCCCCGGGAACGAACGCGTCGTTCCCCCTCGGCCCCTCCTCCTGATATGCGGCGCCGCCGAGGTAGAAGGCTTCAGCGGCCCTCACCAGCTCGTCGGCGGACTTCTCCACTTCGGCGATGAACGCCGGCGGAGCACCCCCGGTGACGTACTCCTCGTCGGGGTCGTACTCCCACCGCCAGCTCACTCGGACACCGCCCGCGTGGCCTCGGCCTCGACGGCACGGAGTTCGTCCATCGCCGCACGGAAGGCAGGGTCCTCCTTGCTGCCGGTGCGATGCACCGCGTCCACCGCGTTGCGGCGGCGGGTGGAGAGGTCGGCTCGCCGTTCGATCTCGACCTCGCGGGCCCACACGGTCATCCATCCGTGAATGGGCCCGAGAGTGTCGTGCTGAGCAGCGAGGGAGAAGGCCGCGTTCTTCTGCTGCTCCATCTCCGGCAGCCGATGCGGGGCAATGCGGGCGAGGGCGACCCGCAGGGCATCGGGTGTGCGCTCAGGACGCGGGATCAGTTCCGCGCCGTGGTCCGGCTGTGTGCTCACGGTGTCCTCCAGGAGGGGGTACCTCGCCAGCCTAGCCAGCGGGACGTGCCCGGACGTACAGGAGTGCGTCCCGGACAGGTGCGAGCCGCGTCGGGCCGGTTCCCGGGTCCTCCGGCGAGGGGCCCGGGAACCGGCGGCGTACGGGGCTCAGCAGTACAGGTTCGAGCCCGTCGGCACGCCCAGGATCTGGGCGAACTGCTGGTACTTGGTCACCCGGCTCTGGACCTGTGCCGGGTTCTTGCCGTCGCACTCCAGCGCGCCGTTGATCGAGCGGATCGTCTGGCCGAAGCCCGCGCCGTCGACCATGGCGTTGTGGCCGGTCATCGTGCCGGGGCCGTTCTGGGTGTTCCAGTACCAGAGGCCGGTCTTCCAGGCGACGGCCGCCTCGCGCTCGACGCGGTACGGGTTGTTGAGGAGGTCGATGCCGAGGGCGTCACCGGCGGCCTTGTAGTTGAAGTTCCAGGACAGCTGGATGGGGCCCCGGCCGTAGTAGGCGGCCCGGCCGGCGGGGCAGCCGTAGGGCTGGCCGCTGTCGCAGTAGTGGGGGTAGTTGGCCGTGTTCTGCTCGACGATGTGGACCAGGCCGCCGGTCTCGTGGCTGACGTTGGCGAGGAAGGCCGCGGCCTCCTGCTTCTTCACGGTGTCGCCGCCGGTGGTGGCGAAGCCCGGGTAGGCGCTGAGGGCCGCCGTCAGGCCGCTGTACGTGTAGAAGGAGTTCCGGCTCGGGAACATCTGGTTGAACTGGGCCTCGGTGACGACGAATCCGGACGGGCTCGGGTTCGGGTCCGTCCCGCCGCCTCCGCACGCGCCCTCGTCGCGCCAGACGTCGGCGGTGCCGGGACGCTCGTTCTGCGTCCACCACTTCGCGTACCAGTTGCGGCCGTTGTACGAGGCGGTCATGCCGCCCGTGTAGACGCTGGAGGAGCTCCAGCCCGCCACACACGCGGGCGCCGCGCCCGCGTGGACGGGGAGGAGTACGGCGAGACCGACCGCCGCACAGAGGGCGGCCATGAGAGTGAACAGGCGTCGCGGCATGCGCTCGTCCTTCCGTGGGGGAAGGCCAGAGAAGCGCTTTTGGTCTGGACCTGTCAAGGTCTAGACCAGCTTTCGTGACACGCGTGGCCGGATGTGCTCAGCGGTGGAGCATCCGCTCCAACAGGCCTGTCAGCAGCGCGCGTTCGGCACGGGACAGCGGCTCGAGCAACTCGTCCTGGACCTCGGCGAGGATCCGGTCGAGGCGTTCGAGGTGCTCCCGGCCCCGCGCGGTGAGCGTGACGACGTTGCGGCGGCGGTCCTCCGGGTCGGGCGTGCGCTGGACGTGGCCGCGTTCGGCGAGTTCGTTGATGACGGCGACCAGGTCACTGCGGTAGATGGCGGTACGACGGCTCAGACCGGCCTGACTGGTCGGGCCGGACTCGTCGAGGGAGACGAGCACCGCGTAGTGCCACTTGCGGGCGTCCTCGCCCGCGAGACCGGCGCTGACGAGACGGTCCGCCCGCGCGGCGGTCAGGGCGAGCAGACGGCTCGGCAGCGCGCGAAGGCGGGCCGGGGTCTGCCGCTCGTCCGTCCCAGGGGCATCGTCCGTCTCTGGGGCATCGTCCCCGCCCTCTGCGGTCATGTCGCGACTCATGCCGCGCAGAGTACCCGTGGGTACCCGTGCTGTTAGTGGCCCGAACGAAGCCCGCGCGTACGCCCGGAGCCAGGGGCCCTTCTCAGATCAGCAGCACCAGCCGGCCCGGCCGGTGGCCCGCCTCCACCCTGCGGTGCGCCTCCGCCGCCTCTTCCAGCGGCATGACGTCCGCCACCCGGGTCATCAGCTTCCTGGCCGCCACCTGCTCCAGCATCTCCTTCAACCGCGCCTGGTCCGGCCTGCCCCGTACCGCCGAGACCGAGATGCCCCGCTCGGCGGCGGGCATCCGCTCCTGCGAGGCCGAGACGAAGACACCGTCGTCCTTCAGCGCCGACAGCAGCGGGACGCCGAGCAGCGCCGCGTCGAAGATGCCGTCCACGCGTTCGGGGAGGGACGTGAGCACTCCCGTGATCTCGGCCGGCGACGCGCCCCGGGGCACCGGCAGGACGTGCGCGGCGCCGAGCACACCGAGTTCGTACTCGTCGCCCGGGAGGCCGAGGGCGATCACCCGCAGGCCGTCGGCCACCGCGTGCTGCACCGCGAACCGCCCCACGACACCACTCGCACCCGTGATGAGCACGGTCGAACCCGAGGGGAGCCCCAGCTGGTCGATCGCCTGCCGGGCGGTCACGGAGGACAGCGGCAGCGACGCCGCCGCGGTGTAGTCCACGTCGTCCGGGATCGGGGCGAGCCACTCCGGCTCGACCAGGACGATCTCGGCGTACGTGCCCTGGCCGCCCGTCTCCGTCCAGGGCACGAACCCGGCCACGCGGGTTCCCGCCGGCATTCCGGGCGCCGGGTCGAGGAGGGTGCCCGCGAAGTCGGAGCCGAGGACGAACGGCGGAGCGAGGGCGCCGAGGGCGGCGGCCCGCGCGCCGGAGCGGATCTTCAGGTCCTCCTGGTTCACGGAGGCCGCCTTCAGACGCACCCGTACCCGGCCCGGGACGTCGCCGGGCTCCGGCTCGGGCCGGCGGGCGATCCTCAGGACCTCAGGACCGCCGTAGGCGGTCACTTCGACGACACGCATGGGGTTCCTCTCCGACGGCGCCCCCTCGTGGCCATTACACCCACGCTCCCCACCCCCAGCAACAGAAGCGCCGCCACCTGAAGGAAGGGAGAATTCCTGGTGGCGGCCCGCGACACCGCCCCTCGGGGCGCGGCAGCGTCCGTACCGTCGCGGCCATGGAGTGGATAACCGCAGAGAACGTCATCGCCGTGGTCACCGCGCTCATCGGTGTCCTCGTCTCGGCGGGTGTCGTCGCGTACGAACGCTTCATGCAGCGGGGCAGGCGGCTCGGCTACCGCGTGCAGCTCAACACACCCCTGCGCGACGGTGACCAGACCGTCGGCGACCTGACCGTGCGGGTCGGCGAGGTGGGGGGCACCGAGGGCTCCACCCTCGTCCTGCTCCGGATCGAGAACGACGGCCTGCGCGACATCAGCCACGCGGACTACGACCGGTCCGACGGCTTCGAGGGGCTGAAGGTCACCTTCGACGACAAGACCGTGCAGGCCGTCGTCGCCACCGTCCCGCACGCCTTCGAGCGGGTGAAACGCCACCTGGAGGCGGAGCCCGGACTGCGCAGGGAGGGCAACGCCGTCCTGATGCCCAAGGTGTCGCTGGGGCGCAAGCAGTACTTCAAGCTGCTCGTCCTGCTCTCCGGCCGGGTCGCCCTCGACGAGATCGAGCTCACCGGCACGCTCAAGGAGACCGACGTCCACCGCAACCACAGCCGGAGCGTGGACGACAGGACGCCGACGTTCAGCCCGGCGGCCCGCAACATCGCCCTCGTCCTCGCCGCCTGTGTGGTCACCCTCGCCGCGATCATCGTCCGCGACGAGACCCCGCCGCCCATGGGCTGCGCCCGGGGCACGCTCACCGTCACCGGATCGACCGCGTTCGCCCCCGTCGTACGGGACGTGGCGGAGAAGTACGAGCAGCAGTGCGAGGGCGCCACCGTCCTCGTGGACGCGCACGGCTCGACGGCGGGCATACGGGAGCTGGCCGCGGCCGGGGCCCGCGGCGGGGAGGGCTCCCCGGCCGTCATCGCGCTCTCCGACGGGCGCAAACCGGGCGGCTACCCGCAGCTGCGCGAGAGCATGGTCGCCGTCTCCCTCTTCACCCTCGTCCTCAACGACGAGGTGCCGGTCGAGAACCTCTCCCTCGACGACGTCCGCCGCCTCTACCGGGGCGAGATCACCGACTGGAGCCGGCTCGGCGGCCCCGCCCGGAGGGTCCTGCTGGTGAGCAGGGACGCCAACTCCGGGACACGGGAGGTCTTCCAGCGCCGGGTCCTCGGCCGCAACGAGCCCGCCAACTCCTCGCGCGACTGCGAGAACCAGGACGACCCGGAGGCGCCCGTCCTGCGCTGCGAACTCGACAGCACCGAGCAGGTGCTGTCGACGGTCGCCCGGCTGCCCGGAGCCATCGGCTACACCGAACTCCGCGCCGCGAGCGGCCTGAAGGGCCTGCACCGGGTCGCCATCGACGGCCGGGTGCCGAACGTGGACGAGATCGGCGAGTCGACGTACCCGTACCGGGAGATCGAGTACGCCTACACCTGGGGGCAGCCGCCGGCCGACTCGCTGACCGCCGGCTTCCTCACCTATCTGAGCCGGGGCGGCGGCCAGGACATCATCCGCACCCACGGCCACCTGCCGTGCGCCACGCCCAAGGGCCTGCGGATCTGCGGTGAGGAATGACCGGCGGCAGACCGCGGGGGCGAAAACCGGCCGGGGCCGTCTGGCATCCTCTTTCGACGTGGAGCCATTGAACGCGGAAGACCCGGTCAGCATCGGCCCGTTCCGCCTGCTCGGCCGTCTGGGGGTCGGGGGCATGGGCCGGGTGTTCCTGGCGCGTTCGGCCGGCGGCCGGACGGTCGCGGTGAAGGTCGTGCACGCGGAACTCGCCGCGCAGGAGGAGTTCCGGCGCCGGTTCGCCCGCGAGGTCGCCGCCCTGGAGCGGGTCGGCGGCACGGGGACGGCTCCGGTGCTCGGCTCGGACACGGCGGCCGAACCTCCCTGGGTCGCGATCGGCTACGTCCCCGGACCCTCGCTGCGGGAGGTCGTGGTCGAGCAGGCGGGGCCCCTGCCCGCCGCGAGCGTACGGGCGCTGGCGGCCGGGCTCGCCCGGGCGCTCACCCATGTGCACGCCGCCGGGCTCGTCCACCGCGATCTCAAGCCCTCCAACGTCCTGCTCACCGTCGACGGCCCGCAGATCATCGACTTCGGCATCGCGCGCGCCGTCGACACGGTCACCGACGGCGGGCTGACCAGCACCGGCGCGGTGGTCGGATCGCCCGGCTTCATGTCGCCCGAGCAGGTACGCGGAGAGAAGCTCACCCCGGCCTCGGACATCTTCTCGCTCGGCTCGGTCCTCGCCTACGCGGCGACGGGCCGCTCCCCGTTCGGTACGGCGGACAGCGGCGTCCACGCCACCATGTTCCGCATCGCCCACGACGAGCCGGACCTGACCGGCCTCGCGCCCGAACTCACCGGGCTCGTCCGGGCCTGTCTCGCCAAGGATCCGGACGGCCGGCCCGCGGCCACCGAGCTGGCCGGGACGATCACGGCCGCCGAACCCTGGCTCCCCGCCGACCTGCTGGCCCGCCTCGGCCGGCACGCGGCCCGGCTCCTGGAGACGGAGACATCGGCGGAGACGGCGGCCGGGACGTCGGCGGAGACATCGGCGGAGACATCGGCGGAGGCGGGCACGGAAGCCGGCACGGGGTCGGGCACGGAACCGGGTGCGGCCGGGACAGGGGCCACGGACGGCGGCGCCGTGCCCGTCGGCACCGGCTCCGCGGGCGACCCCACTCCCGTACCCGCTCCGAGGCCGCCGCGCCGCCGCCGCACCGGCCCGGTTCTCGCCGCCGCCACCGCGCTCGTCGTCGCCGCGGCGGCCTGCCTCACGTACGTCTTCTGGCCGGACCCGGCCACCGGTGCCGACGGGCAGAAGAACCGCGACCGGGGCGAGACCGGCGATGTCTCCGCCCGGCCGGCCGGCATCGTGCCGGCCGCGTTCCTCGGCGCCTGGGAGGGCGTGCTGCGGGGCTCGGCCGACCACCCCCGGGAGACCTCCCGGATCGAGATCGCCCAGGGCGCGGCGGGGGCGAAGAGCGTCGTCTACGTCCACGTCACCGAGGAGCGGCTGTGCATGGGGCGCTCCCGGCTGGTCTCCGCCGACGAGGACAAGGTCGTCCTCGGCGAGTCCAGCGTGACGACGAGCGCGCCCGCCCAGCGCTGTACCGCCGCCGCCCACCAGACCCTCACGCTGCGCTCGCCGGACGTCCTGGAGTGGAGCTCGGGGGCCGCGAAGGCCACGTTCCGCAAGGCGAAGGCCGGTACGGACGTCGTCCCGGCGGCGTTCGTCGGCGTCTGGAAGTCCGAACCGGACCCGCTGGTGTACGGGCCGAACGCCGACCGCTACACCGACGAGGTGACCGTCACCCAGGGCCCCGTCGGCGCCCCCCTCTTCCGTATCCAGCGCGGCTTCCCCCGCCTGGACGACGAGGGGAACGCGACGACCGACACGGTCAACTGCTCGTTCACGGCCCTGCTCGCCGGCGCCGGTACGCCGCTGATCATCGGCCCGGGGACCTCGGACCCGGACTCCTCGGACCGCGACTGCGAGCGGACCGGCCTGTCCGGATACGTGGCGGTGGACCGCTGGAAGGGCCGGGAGCGGCTGCTCCTCTACCCGATGACCGACGGGGAGCCGGGCGAGTACTACCGCCGCTGACGGTCAGCCGCCGAGGCGTACGCCTGCCCGGCGGCCGTCGGCGACCGGTGCCCGACCGTGCCGGTGCCGCCGCTCGTCCCGCCGTTGGCGCCGAGCGCGGCGGCGCGGGCGTAGTCGCGGACCAGCGCGCTGGGGTCGTCCGCGCGCCAGGCGAGGGCGAAGCGGCTCGGCGTCAGTCCGCGCACGGGGAGCGTGACGACACCGCCGCGTGTGAGCAGGGGCGCGTTGCCGGCGGCCACCAGACAGATGCCGAGGCCGTCGACGAGCGCCTCGTAGGTCTCGTCCGTACTGGCGATCTCACCCCCGACGACCGGGGGACGACCGTCCCGGGCGTCGATCGCCAGCCAGTGGTCGCGCAGTTCGGGTGTGCTCGCCGGCAGGGCGAGGAAGGGTTCGTCGAGCAGCTCGGTGAAGTCGACGCTCGCACGGCCGGCGAGCCGGTGCGTCTCGGGGAGGGCCACCAGCCGTGGCTCGGTGGCCACCACGATCCAGCGGAACCGTTCGGGAGCGGCGAGCGGCAGCCAGACGAACGCCACGTCGCTCGTTCCGTCGGCGAGGCCGGCGGTCGGGTCCTCCCAGCCCACCTGGCGCAGTTTCAGCCGGGCCTCGGGGCGCAGCTCGGTGAAGCGGGAGCGGATGGCGGGCAGCAGCCCGCCCCGGCCGGGACTCGTACTCATCCCGACGACGAGGGTGGCGCTCGCGGCCTCCCCGGCGCGCCGGGCCGCCGCCCACGCCTCGTCCCAGGCGGCGAGCACCGCGCGGGCGTGCGGCAGCAGGGCCGTACCGACGGCGGTGAGCCGCACGCCGTGCCGGTCGCGGTCGAACAGGGGTGCGCCGAGCTGCCGCTCCAGGACCCGGATCTGCTTGCTCACCGCCGGCTGGGAGACGAACAGCCGGTCGGCGGCCCGGGTGAAGTGGAGCTCCTCGGCCACGGCGACGAAGTACCGCAGCTCCCGTCCGTGCACGTCCATGGTCATGACCATGGGCTATCACGACAGATCTTGGACGCACAACGCCTTCGTGCCACAAGCTGGTTGAGCCACCGAGGGAACGAACGAGGGAGTACGGACATGAGCAGGGTCTGGCTGATCACGGGCGCCAACAGCGGCTTCGGGCGTGCCTTCGCCGAGGTGGCGATCGCCGCCGGTGACGTCGTCGTCGCCGCTGCCCGCCGCGTCGGGACGCTGGACGACCTGGTCGCCGCCCACCCCGACCAGGTCGACGCGGTCACCCTGGACGTCACGGACGGCGCGGCGATCGACAGGGTGGTCCGCGAGGTCGCCGAGCGGCACGGCCGGATCGACGTCCTGGTGAACAACGCCGGCCGTACGCACGTCGGTTCGGTCGAGGAGACCGGCGACGCCGAGCTGCGTTCCCTCTTCGATCTGCATGTCTTCGGCCCGGCGGCGCTGACCCGCGCCGTCCTGCCCCATATGCGGGCCCGCCGCTCGGGCGCGATCGTGCAGCTCAGCAGCGTCGGCGGACAGATGTCGATGGCCGGGTTCGGCGCCTACAGCGCCACGAAGTTCGCCCTGGAGGGCATGTCGGAGGCGCTGGCCGACGAGGTGCGCCCGCTCGGCATCGACGTCCTGATCGTGGAACCGGGCGCCTTCCGCACGAGCCTGTTCGGCAACCACACGATGAGCGAGGACGGCATCCCGGACTACGCGGAGTCGGTCGGTGCGACCCGCCGCTATGTGGAGACCGGCGGCGGCACGCAGGCCGGTGACCCGGCGAAGGCGGCGAAGGCGGTCCTGGCGGCACTGAACGCGGAGAGGACCCCCCTGCGTCTCGCGTTGGGCGACGACTCGATCGACACGATCCTGGGCCACCTGGACCAGGTGCGGTCGGACCTGGAGACCTGGGAGAAGGTCGGCCGCGACACGAAGCTGGACGCGTGAGGGAGCGGCAGGCGTGAGTGGGGCCCGTACCCCGGCTGGGGTACGGGCCCTCAGGCGCGGTCGCCCTCTCCGGCTGACGGTCACATGGCGTCGATGAGCTGCTCTGCGGTGACCCCGGCCTGACGCAGTACGTTCGCGAGAGTGCCGCGCGGCACCGGATTTCGATGCGGCACGACACACACGACGCTTCCGCGCCGCATGACGGTGTGCGACCCCTTGCCTGCCCTGCGGGTGAACCCCAACCGCTCCAGGGCCTTGATGAGCCGATCGGAAGAGATCTGCGGAAGCGGTGGCATCAGGCAGCGCTCACCGTCACGTCGACATCACCGGACCATGCGTCAGCCTGGCGGGCGGTGATCTCCGCGGCCTCCTCAGGTGACAGTTCCGCCAGATAGAGCTCAAGAGCCTCGGCGATCATCGTCTTGGCCTCGGCGAGGTCCTTGCCCCAGCTCGTCGTGCCGGTCACCGGTTCCAAGGCGTTGTAGCCGCCCTCGTCGGGCGTGTAGAGGATGTGGAAGGTGAGGTGCTGTTCAGGCATGCCGGTCTCCGTCGTGGTGAGGCGATGTCCGTGAGGGAGTGTAGGGGCGGCGCGACGAGAGGAGTGGCCGGCGCCGTTCCCGGGCTCCGCCGCTGAGGGGCGGGCCCGGGACTCGTACGGGGGGCTACGGCGCTACAGCCTCCATCCGCTCGTGGGTCCGAGAGCGGTCTTGCGGCAGTCCGGGGTCTGGGCGCGGGGCGTGGTCACCGGCTCGCCGTCGAGGGCGAAGCAGAGTTGCGCGTGCAGCATCTCGGCCTCGCCGGGGGTGAGCCGGAGGGCGACGTCCGTGTCGAACCGGCCGTCGCGCTGGAGCCAGAGCGGGATGGAGAGGCTGCCGTCGGCGTCACGGAGTACGGGCTTGCTGGGGACCCGGCTGATCCTGAGCCCGGACGCAGAAGTGTCCATCAGACGGTCCCCCCGACCCCGACGAGCCGCCCGTGGATGACCCAGGGCCCGACGTCGATCCCGTCCAGCGCCAGGGCGAGGGCGGTACGGCGGGCCCGCTGCTCGTGAGCCAGCAGGTACGGCCGCACGAGGGGGCCGCCGGGGTCGATGACAGGGGCGTCGGCGCCTGCCGCCGCGCGGTTCGGGGCGGGGACGAGGAGGGGACCGGTACGACGGACGACCAGGCACCGGCCGGTCGTCGTACGGGTGCCGCTTGATGCGGTGGGCGGGGCGAGGAGCCGGGCGAGGGTTCGCCACAGGGCGGACCGGATACGGTGGTTCATGCTGACGCTCCTGGTAAGCGTTGGCCATGCCCCGGGGGTGCCGTTAACACCTCCGGGGCTTTTGCATGCCCGCAACCCGGCACACTGCGCCGCGAGTTGGGGAGCACTACGAGAACCGTAGCCCCACATGAGGCTTGAGACAACATGTTGCGTCTACTTACCGTCATCGGAATATGCCAGAGCGTGAGCGCACGCAGAAGCCCCCCACCTGCGACCAGATGAGGGGCCCGACAGAGGCGGCGGCTACACGAGATCGTCGAACTCGCCCGCCTTCACGCCCTCCAGGAAGGCCCGGAGCTTCTCCCGCGAGGTCGTCACCACCACGTCCGGCTGGTCACTCTCCCTCACCAGGATGTCGCCGTTGAGTGACGCGAGTTCGAGGCAGTTGCCGGTGTCTGTCGAGAACGATGCCTTACGCCACTGGATGTCCATGGGTCTCACGCCTTCATAGTTGCTGTGCCATGTCGCGGATGAAGTCCAGAGAGCGGTCCGGACTGAGAGCACGCTGCTCTATGCGATCCAGCACCGCACGGTAGTTCACGAGATGCGTCTCCGCGTGAAGGAATGCCTGACCGGTGGGAACGTCGATCTGCACGGTGTCGAGTGCGGGGACCGGCCCATGGGCGTAGAGGGTCGAGCTTCCCGCGTGGGCGAACCCGCCGGCGGCGAACGGCACCACCCGGAGCGTGACGTTGCCGCGCTCGGACTGCTTCAGCAGGTGGTCCAACTGCGTGGCGAGTACGGTCCGATGGCCGAACCACATCCGCAGTGCGGTCTCGTGGATCACGAACGTGCACTCCGGCGGCTGCGGCCGGTCGAGGACCTCGCTGCGCCTGGCCCGGAAGGCGACGAGCCTCTCCAGGCTCTCCGGCGACAGGGCCGGCACCGCCTCCTGGAAGACGGCGCGGATGTAGTCCTTGTGCTGGAGAAGCCCCGGCATGTGCGTGATCTGCACGGAGCGGAGGGCGACCGCGTGGTGCTCCATCTCGGCGAGGTCGAGCAGCGCCGGGCTGAGGGAAGTTCGGTACTCGTCCCACCAGTACGTGCCGCGCTCCCTGGCCATCTCCGCGAGGGCGTCGACGTACCGAGCGTCGGGGCACGAGTAGTTGGCGGCCCACACGCGCACGCGGTCGCTGCTGACACCGGACCGCGCGGACTCGGTGTTGCTGACCGTGGTCCGGTCGGTGCGGTGCAGCACGGCGGCTTCGTTGATCGACAGGCCCACGTGCTCCCGCATCTTGCGAAGCTCCGCCCCCAGCCGTCGCTGCCGCTCCGTCGGCGGCTTCCTCGCAGCCATCGCCTCCCCCTCTCCTCCACCCGCGGGGCGCCCGCCCCCTCAGCGAACTCGTCGCCTCGGACGTACGGTAACGCTCGACCTACGCAACGCCTCCGACGCGCGCCTTACCGCTGAACAGATCGTCCGCCTATTGACTGCACTAGTTGTAGCGTTTGCGCAGGTCAAGTGACCGTTCGGCGGAGTGGGTGCCGGTCACCAGCCCCGCTGGAACACTTGTCGGGCGCTTCTGGGCCGGCATCGCACGCCACCACCCCGGCATCAAGCCCTCTCTTCTGCTGCCGCCCGACGTCGTGGCCACCGGGAAGCGACGCATGAACATCAAGACCAGAACCGTCACCGGCGCTGATGTCATCAAGTAGACAGTGGAGCTGCCCCAGCTAACCGCCAAGCCTGATCTGCTGACCGTCCGCTTCCTCTACCTCTACATCGCCCTGTGGACCACCGAGGATTCGGCCCAGTGGGGTCAGTGGGCCGCGCCCTGCTCCATCAAGGCCGCCGAGGCGGACGTCAAACGGGAGTCCCGGCGAACCAAGTCACGGGATGGACCAGCGCACCCGCGACCGATTTCCGGTTCTGGCCACTCTGGTACGGCATATCTACGACCAGCGCAAAACCGCCGCCAGCCAGCCGACCACAGCCGCGCAGGCGGAGTACGGCGAAGCATTCGCGCTGGACGGCGAACAGTGACGAAGGGCCCCACGGGCAAACCCGGCCGAAAGGGCATCACCGGAGATGTTCTGGAGCTGGGGCTGCCATCGAAGTCCTGCGGTACACCGGAACCGCGCCGAGGGACGATCACTCTTGGTACGCCTAGTTTTACGCTGATCGCCGGACGGGGAGCTCCAGATCTTCAACCCACGGGCAGAACGCACCGTGGAACGGAGCTGCCGA
Organism: Streptomyces sp. NPDC003027; assembly: GCF_053591435.1. Classification (NCBI taxonomy): domain Bacteria; kingdom Bacillati; phylum Actinomycetota; class Actinomycetes; order Kitasatosporales; family Streptomycetaceae; genus Streptomyces; species Streptomyces sp. NPDC003027. The sequence continues at coordinate 34,524 of NZ_JBSFTU010000008.1, read as the reverse complement.
GAGCGGGCCCGTTGAGCGCGGACCATTCCCATCGGCCTTGAACGTGACATATTCGTCGTCACCATAGTGGAATTACCCCGAAGTCATGCTAAGGGCCGCCCTTTCAGACTCCAGCCTTCCCGTAATGACTCCTGACATATTCGGCCAGTGCAGCGACGATGAGTCAAACCAGCGACCGAAACACTAGAAGCGATTGATCACGCGTTGATCGCGTACATAAAGTCCTCGTCGTCCACACCAACCAACCCGAGGACGACACATGAGATCCACACGTCTGATCGCCCTTCGTGAGCCCGCTCGCCGAATAGGCACCGTTACGCTTGGCGCCGCGGCCGTGCTCGGCATCCTCACCGCGCCCGCCCAGGCCGCGAGCTGGTCCAGCTACCTGTCGGGAGTCGGTCCGGGATACGAATCCCGCCGCTGGTACGACTCGGGCGGCACCACCACGATCAAGTTCACTGGATGCGACAACGACGGCAACATCTCGTCCACCAGCGTCGTGCTCCGCAAGGACACCGTCGGGCCCGACCCGTACTACACGAAGGCCAATTTCACGAACTGTCACGCCAGCGCCACGTCCACGTCGACAGGTACGTGGTCCGACCACGGCTCCGGCGACTACTACTTCGCCGTCAACGACTCTCTTACAGGCGTCCGGCTCTGGGTCAAGTCCCTTACCGTCTCCTACTAACGACCCTGTTCGTCCGCCCCTCTGTCCTGTGGGCGTGGGGCCGGACGAGCCTCTCCGGCGCCGAGGTACCACCCATGCCCTTGCACTACCAGTCCTGCACCTTCCGTTACCCCCGGACATCACGACCCGTCCTCGACCGGCTCGATCTGGAGTTCTCGCCGGGGCACACCGTCCTTCTCGGACCGAACGGCGCGGGCAAGAGCACTCTGCTCTCCCTCGGCGCCAGCGCCGCGACGCCGCAGTCGGGACTCGTCCGCTACGGAAGGCTAGACCCGTCCAATCGCAGGCAGGTGCGGGGCTACCGGCACAAGGTGTCCTGGCTGCCGCAACGGCCTGGATTCCTGCCCGGACTGACATGCAGAGAGCATGTGGCGTACGTCGGCTGGCTCAAGGGCATGCGTGAGCGTGACGCCTGGCACACGGCGCCGGAGGCGATCGAACGAGTCGGGCTTACTGACAAGATCAACAGTAAGATCAAGACGTTGTCCGGTGGCCAGCAGCAGCGGATCGCTATAGCGCAAGCGCTCGTCCATGACGCCGAGTTGCTGCTCCTCGATGAACCCACCGTAGGGCTGGACCCGCACCAGCGGCGCCGGTTCCTGGACTTGTTGATTTCGCTGCGTGGCACGGTCCATGTGATCGTCTCCACCCACGACATCGGCGACCTCGACCAGGCTTTCGACGAGGTTGTGGTCCTCGAAGCAGGTAGGCCGAGGTTCAAGGGAGCGGTTGAGGAGTTTGCCGCCCACGCCCAACCGGGCTGCGCGCCCGGCCGACTTCTGGAAAGCGCCTACGCGTCGCTGCTGGAGGCGACCGAATGATCACCTGGGCGAATCTCCGGGCCTCGGCTGTACCGTGGCTGGCCCTGCCCGCCTTGTTCTACGTCGGTCTGTACATCGACGATGTCACCTACACCAAGCCGTCGGGATACGGGGTGGAGTCCGGTGAACTGGCCGCTTTCGCCATGGCGATCATCGCCCCGGCGGTGGCCGGGGCCGCGGCATGGGAAGCGGGCCGCCACCGCATTCTGGGCGCTATGCGGATCACCAGCGCACGCAGCGGCCCGCAACAGCTCTTGCGGGCCGCCGGGCCAGTCCTGATCTTGCATCTCGTGCTCATCGCTGCGGCGCTCCTGATGGCCCGCCGAGCGGTGGGTGTCTGGCCCGGCGATGCTGGATGGCTTGCTGTGGCGCACCTGGTCGTGCTTCCCCTCGGCTGGCTGATCATCGGCTGGTGTCTCGGGCTTATCCTCCCCAGAAGCATTGCCGCCCCCGTCGTCGGGATCGGCTGCTGGGCTTGGCTGTCCATGCCACACGCGATGGCCAACCCCTACCTTCGCCACCTGGGTGGTTTCATCGACGGGACATCGACCGTCACCGATGTTCGCGAGCCCGCCGTGTTTGCAGTGCCCTGGCTCGTTGTCGCCGGTCTCGCCCTCGCCTTCTGGTTCTTGACCAAGATGCGCGAACGTCCCTGGATCGCAGCTGTGAGCGTGCTCGTAATGGCAGCCACCTTCGTCACCGGCCGCGCGCTGGTGATCGACTGGGGCTACCAACCCCCGACCAGCCCCCGCAGTGTCGCCATGGCCTGTACCGGTCAGGCGCCGAGGGTATGCGTGCCACCGGAGTACAAGCCTTACGCCGAAAAGTTGCGCCGGGATGCGCTGGCTCCGATCGACCGGCTGAAGGCCGCCGGGATAATCGCCCCGCGAGAGCTGCGCCTCGCCTCCTCGAAGATCGCTGTCAAGCCTGGCACGTGGCCGCTGTACTGGTCGCTCCCTCCCAAACATGGCGGGGACGACCGCGACCAGTACACCTCAGGTCTGGCGGAGTCGGCAGTGACTGGGGCGGCTGCGCTCGCTGGCGTGACCGACTGCCGACAGCCGGGCTCTCCCGCCGCAGCCTGGGCCGCCCTGGTAATCGGAGTCGACGAAGAATCCATACGGCGGGGGACGCTCGACACGGACTGGGCGGCGCTCCAAAAAATCCGCCACCTTCCGGCCGAACGACAGGCCGCCTGGTTCAACGAGACGGCCGCGAGCCAAAAGCACTGCGTCCGGATCGTTTCATGAACCGCTACGTCATCACCGTTCGCCGCTGGTGGACCGTTCCCATCGCGCTCGCCCTGCTCATCTTGGCCTGCGGCACGGTGGGGACGGCTGAAGTTCCTGTTCCCAGCATGACCGGCGGTATGGCCGGCGCCCGCCTCGCCTACTTCACCCCGGTCCTCCTGGTCCTCGCCGTCATGTACTGCCTGGAACGACGTCTACACGAAGCAGAGAGCACAGCGGTGGTCCCCATCCGCAGCTTCGACCAGGGTGCCGTCGTCCTCACCGTGGTGCTTGCACACGTGGCGGGGCTGATGACGGGCATGGACGTTGCCCGCAACGCCACTCTGCTCCTCGCCCTTGCCCTCCTCACACGACGCCTCGCCAATGAGGCGATGGGGGCAGCGGCAGGGCTGCTGTTCCTCATCCTCAACCTCGTCCTCGGCCGCGCCTATCAACCCGGTGGCCACGCGTCGCACACCTGGTGGGCCCTTGCGCTGTACCCGGCCGGAAGCGTAGCCGCGTGGCTGGTGACAATTGCCCTGTTTGCCCTCGCGCTGAAGCTGTCCGAGACAAGACACCGGGGGTAACTCAGACCCGGCGCCGCTCTGCGCCCGTGTGCTCGCGTGCGCCGCCCTCCCACATTCACCCGCCCGCCGTTTCGCACGGAAGCCGGTGAGGAGACCCCACCGGCTTCCGTGGCCACCCGCCACCTGTCAGAGGAACGAGTTGATCTCGATCGTCTCGGTGCGGCCGGGGCCGACGCCGATCGCGGAGATCGGCGCGCCCGACATCTCCTCCAGGGCCTTCACGTACGCCTGCGCGTTCTTCGGCAGGTCCGCGAAGGTCTGGGCCTTGGAGATGTCCTCGGTCCAGCCCGGCAGCATCTCGTAGATCGGCTTCGCGTGGTGGAAGTCCGTCTGCGAGTACGGCAGCTCCTCGACGCGCTTGCCGTCGATCTCGTACGCGACGCAGACCGGGATCTGCTCCCAGCCCGTCAACACGTCGAGCTTGGTGAGGAAGAAGTCGGTCAGGCCGTTGACGCGGGTGGCGTACCGGGCGATGACCGCGTCGAACCAGCCGCAGCGGCGGTCACGGCCGGTGGTGACACCGCGCTCGCCGCCGATGCGGCGCAGCGCCTCGCCGTCCTCGTCGAACAGCTCCGTCGGGAACGGACCGGCGCCGACACGGGTCGTGTACGCCTTGAGGATGCCGATGACCCGGCTGATCTTCGTCGGGCCCACGCCGGCGCCGGTGCAGGCGCCGCCCGCCGTCGGGTTCGAGGAGGTGACGAAGGGGTACGTGCCGTGGTCGACGTCCAGGAGCGTGCCCTGGCCGCCCTCGAAGAGCACGACCTTGTCGTCGTCCAGCGCCTGGTTCAGGATCAGGGTGGTGTCGGCGACGAAGGGCTTGATCTGCTCCGCGTACTGGAGCATCTCCTCGACGATCTGCGCGGCGTCGATCGCGCGACGGTTGTAGAGCTTGGCGAGGAGCTGGTTCTTGCCCTCCAGCGCCGCCTCGACCTTCTGGGTCAGGATCGACTCGTCGTAGAGGTCCTGGACCCGGATGCCGACGCGGTTGATCTTGTCGGCGTAGGTCGGGCCGATGCCCCGACCGGTGGTGCCGATCTTGCGCTTCCCGAGGAACCGTTCCGTCACCTTGTCGAGGGTGACGTTGTACGGCGTGATGAGATGCGCGTTTCCGCTGATGAGGAGCTTGGACGTGTCGACGCCGCGCTCGTTCAGCCCGCTCAGCTCGGAGAGCAGGACCGCCGGATCGACGACGACACCGTTTCCGATCACCGGGGTGCACCCCGGGGAGAGGATTCCGGAAGGGAGAAGATGCAGCGCGTACTTCTGGTCGCCTACGACGACGGTGTGGCCGGCATTGTTGCCGCCCTGGTAACGCACCACATAGTCAACGGATCCACCGAGGAGGTCGGTGGCCTTTCCCTTGCCCTCGTCACCCCACTGAGCACCGAGCAGCACAAGTGCGGGCACAGGCGTACACCCCTTCCGGGCGGGGCATGTCAAGGTCAGCGGGCTTCCGCCGCCTCACCGGTGTGCCCCGGAATAGACGAAGCCCCTGGCGCAATAGCGCAAGGGGCTCTTGCACAAAGATGCTACCCGAGGAAGGACCGAGGTGTCGGCTCACGACCAGCTGCTGGTGGTCATCGACCCGGTCGCCCGCCGAAGTGACGGCGAGTCCGTACGGATCGCGAAAGATGTGCTGTGTGCGGGAGCGGAAGCGAAGATCTGCCTGCCGGACACCCCGGAGGAATTCTTCCGGGCCCTGGCGCGGCGGGGGTCGCGCCGCCCTGTGGTGATAGGGGACGACCGTGCGCTGCTACGCACCGTGACGTTTCTGCACCGGGAGCGTGAGCTCGCGGACGGGATGCTCGCCCTCGTTCCGATCGGTGCTCCCGGTTCCCTCGAAGTGACGCACGCCCTCGGCGTGCCGCAGAGCGCGGTGGCGGCGGCCCGCGCGGTCCTGGACGGGGCGGTACGCCGTCTGGACCTGCTGGTCGACGACAGCGACGGGGTCGTCCTCGGCGACCTGGACGTGCCCGCCGTGCCGGGCGACTCCCTCACCTTCGCCCCGCCCTCCGTCTGGGACACCTGCCGCTCCCTGGTCCGCACGCTGGTGCGCCCCTCCCCCGCGCAGCTGGCGGTGCGCACCCACCGCCTGCGGGTGGAGGCGGACGGCGTCCTGCTCAGCGACGTGGACGCGCCGGTGGAGGGGGTGACGGTCCGCTCGCTGGGCGGAGTGGCGGATGTCACGGTGCGCCCTCCTTCCGGACCCGCCGTCCACGCGCGCGCCCGCACCCTCACCGTCTCCGGCCCGGACTTCCGCTACCGGGCCGATCGCGTGGTGTCGGGACCGGTCCGCCGCCGGACCTGGGCGGTCCGCCCGGAGGCGTGGGGACTGGTCCTGCCGAAGGCGGCAACCCGCGCAGGGGGCTGATCCCGGCGGGTCACACCTCCACCAGGAGCTCGTGGAACCCCCGGATCACGTAACCCGGCTTCCAGCGCGGCTCCGCCACCGCCCGAAGCCGTGGTGCCCGGCGCAGCAGCTCCGCGAAGACCGCCGTCAGCTCCAGTCGCGCCAGCGGGGCGCCCAGGCAGTAGTGGATGCCCGCGCCGAAGGTGATGTGCGGATTGTCGGCCCGGCGCAGGTCCAGTTCGTCGGCCGTGGCGCCGAAGCGCGCCGGATCGCGGTTGGCCGAGCCGAAGAGAAGGGCGACCTCCGAGCCGCGCGGGATCACCTGACCGCCGATCTCGATGTCGTCGAGGACCCAGCGCTCGAACATCTGCAGCGGCGTGTCGTACCGCAGCAGTTCCTCCACGGCTGTGGACGACATCCCCTCGGGGTCGGCCCGCAGCGCCGCCAGCTGCTCGGGGTGCCGCAGCAGCGTCCACCAGCCGTTCACGGTCGTGTTGACCGTCGCCTCGTGCCCGGCGTTGAGCAGCAGCACGCACGTGGAGACCATCTCCTGTTCGGAGAGCTCCTCCACCGCCACAAGGCCCGAGATCAGGTCGTCGCCCGGCTCCTTCCGCCGCCGGGCGATCAGCTCCCTCAGATACGCCGAGAACTCGAGCGACGCCCGCACCGCCCGCCGCGCCGTCTCCTGCGACGGGTTCAGCTCGAACATCCCGCAGATGTCCGCCGACCACGGCCGCAGCCGGCCCCGCTCCTCCTCGTCGTCCGGGATCCCCAGCATCTCCGCGATCACGGCCACCGGCAGCGGCTCCGCCACCTCCGCGAGCAGGTCCCCGCCGCCCCGGTCCACCAGGCCGCCGACAAGAGCGGCCGCCAGCCGCCGTACCGCCGGCTCCAGACGCTCCACCGTCCTCGGCGTGAACGCCCTCGACACCAGCCGCCGGATCCTCGTGTGGTCCCCGGCCTCCAGGTCGAGCAGACCGTGGTCGTTCAGGGTGTGGAACGGCTCGTACGCCGCCGGCGGCGCCTCGCGGCCGAACTCCTCGTGCGTGAAGCGGTGCGTGTACGTGCGGCCCAGGCGCCGGTCCCGCAGCAGCGCCGACACGTCCTCGTGGTGCGGGATCAGCCACTGCCGGGTCGGCGCGTACCAGTGCGCGCGGCCCCGGGCCCGCAGCTCGGCGTAGGCGGGGTACGGGTCGGCGACGAAGGCGGGGGACCAGGGGTCGAAGGCAGCGTCCATGGGCGGACGCTACCCGCGTCACCCGCCGGCCCGCACCAGTCCCGCCTCGTACGCGAAGACCGCCGCCTGCGTCCGGTCCCGCAGCCCCAGCTTCACCAGGATCCGGCTGACATGCGTCTTGATCGTCGACTCGGCCACCACCAGATGGTCCGCGATCTCGGCGTTCGACAGGCCCTGGGCGATCAGCACCAGGACCTCGGTCTCCCGCTCGGTCAACTCGCCGACCCGCGACAACGCCGGCGGCCTGGGCGTCTCGGCCGCCTTCGCGAACTCGGTGATCAGCCGTTTCGTGACGGTCGGCGCCAGCAGCGCCTCGCCGGCGGCCACCACCCGTACCCCGTCGGCCAGCTGCCGTGCCGACGCGTCCTTCAGCAGGAAGCCCGAGGCTCCCGCGCGCAGCGCCTGGTACACGTACTCGTCGAGGTCGAAGGTCGTCAGGACCAGCACCTTCGCGTCCGCGTCCGCCGCCACGATCTCGCGCGTCGCGTCGATGCCGTTCAGCTCCGGCATCCGGATGTCCATCAGGACCACGTCCGGGCGCAGGGCCGCCACCTGCGCGATCGCCTCCCGGCCGTTGACGGCCTCGCCGACGACCTCGATGTCCGGCATGGCGCCGAGCAGCACCGAGAAGCCCTCGCGGACCATCATCTGGTCGTCGACGATCAGTACGCGGATCACTGTTCGGTCCCCTCTCGCGTCACGGGGATGAACGCCGTCACCTCGTAGCCGCCGTCCTCGGTCGGCTCGGCCGTCATCTCGCCGTCGAGCATGGTCACACGCTCCCGCATGCCGGTGATGCCGTGCCCCGCACCCGGCGAGGCTTTCACCAGGCCGCGCGCCGGGCCGTTGACGATCCGCAGGCCGAGCCCGCCGAGGACATAGCTGACCTCGACCTTCGCCGCCGCGCCGGGCGCGTGCCGCAGGACGTTGCTCAGCGCCTCCTGGATGATCCGGTACGCGGAGAGCTCGACGCCCTGCGGAAGCTCCCGCACCGCGCCCGTGACCGTCTTCTCGATGTCGAGCCCGGCGTCGCGGACGTTGGCGACCAGCCCTTCCAGGTCGGCGAGGGTGGGCTGCGGGGCGTCGGGGGCCTCGTAGTCCTCCGCCCGTACGACTCCGAGGACGCGCCGCAGCTCCGTGAGGGCCGCGACCGCGTTCTCGCGGATGGTGACGAACGCCTGCTCCAGCTCCGGCGGCGGGTTCTCCACCCGGTAGGGGGCGGCCTCGGCCTGGATGGCGACCACCGACATGTGGTGGGCGACGACGTCGTGCAGCTCGCGGGCGATGGTGGTGCGCTCCTCCAGGAGGGTGCGGCGGGAGCGCTCGTGGGCCGTCACGGTCTGCTGGGCGGTGACCTCCTCCTCGGCCTGGCGGCGGACCTGGAGAACGGTCACGACGAGCAGGGCGAGCGCGGCGACGAAGAGGAGCTGCGGCGCGTCGGAGCCGTCGCCGATCCCGAGGAAGAACTCGACGAGGACCGCGTATCCGCAGGTCAGCGCCCACATCCAGGCCGCGGTGCGGGGCCGGGTGCGGGCGGCGACCACCGTCAGGACGATGACGTGCGCGGCGAAGGAGTTCGGCGCCCAGGGCCAGCCGTCGCCGGAATCACCCATGTACCCGAGGAAGGGGGTGGAGGCGAGCGAGGCCCAGAAGGCGAGGACCGGGCGGACCAGGGTGAGCAGCACGATCACCGCGGGCAGGAAGGCGTACACCACCATCAGGGGAGGCGCGGACCCGTCGGCGACCGTCGCGCCGATCAGGAAGACGAAGAAGGCGCAGACGGCTACGGCCGCGTGCGGGGCCCACGCCATCCGGCTCCGTATCCGCTCCGGAAGCCGCCGGAGCAGCCGTCCGTCCGGCGGCGCCGGCAGCAGCGGCCGGTAGGCGAAGGCGTCGTTGAAGAGGTCCTCGCGCAGCCCGCCGAGTGCGCCCTGGGCCAGGCGGAACTCGGGGCTGCGGCTCGTTTCACGGGTCTCGGTCACGCCGCCAACGGTAGGCGGGCCCGGGTGACGCGGTCGTCACCAGGAATGGGGATCCTTCCGGGTCCTCCCTGAGGACTACCGGCTCATCCGCGTCCTGCCCCGCAGAAGCCGAGACGCGGTTTCAGAAGGCGAGACGCGGTTTCAGAAGGCGAGCTGGGCGATCTCCTCCGCCACCACCGCGCACGCGTCCGCCGCCGGGTCGATCAGCGGGAAGTGGCCGACGTCCTGGAGGAGCGTGAATCCGACCATCTCCCCGGCCTTCGCCGCCGCCTCCACATAGGCCTCGGCGACGGGCTGCGGGACGACGATGTCCTCACGGCCCTGGACGACCGTGGTCGCGATGCCGGTCGGCAGCAGCAGCGCGGGGTCGGTGTACCGCGCCCTTACGTCGAACTCCCCCGGTCCTCCCAGGAGTTGTGTCACGGCGTCGCCGCACACGCCGAGCTCCACCGCCCGGTCGAAGTGCGCGATGGGGGCCAGCGCCACCACCCCGCGCAGCGCGGGCGGCGCGGGCAGCCGCCAGGGCGAGTCCGCCGGGACGACGTGCCGGGCGGCGGCCCACAGGGCCAGGTGGCCGCCCGCCGAGTGGCCGGTGAGGACGACCCGCCGCGCGTCGGCCTGCGGCAGGTGCTCCGCGGCCAGCGCGGGTACGGCGTCCAGCGCGGCGGCCACGTCGTGGAACGTCTCGGGCCAGCGCCCGGCGACCGGTGCCGTACCGCCCTGGCGGGGGATGTCGCTGCCGCGCCGGTACTCGACGTTGGCGACGGCGAAGCCCCGGCGGGCCAGGAAGTCCACGAAAGGGGTCAGATGTCTCCGGTCGTACGGTGCCCGCCAGGCGCCGCCGTGCAGCGCGACGACGAGCGGGGCCCGCAGCCGGCCGTCGCGCGGGGCGTAGAAGTCGACGACCTGGTCGGGGTGTTCGCCGTACGCGGCGGAGGCGTCCGGGGTGACGGCCGGGTGCGAGAAGGCCGATGCCTCTTCGGCGGCGTCGCGCGCGGCGGGGTCCGGCATGCTGTTCCAACCTCTCGGTGACGGGGCCGAATTGGCCTGACCTGCGGGGACGGTACCAGGAGTACGGCCCCCGCAGATCAAGCGATCATCCGACCTTCCGGCCTCAGGAGGCGGGCACGTCCGCGAGAACATCCGCGAGGACGCGCGCGGCCCGCTCGGTGTCGGCGAAGCCGACGTACAGCGGTGTGAAGCCGAACCGCAGCACGTCCGGGCGGCGCAGATCGCCGACCACCCCGCGCCGGATCAACTCCGCCATGACGGCGGGTGCTTCGGCGCAGCTCAGGGCGGTCTGGCTGCCGCGCTCTGCGTGCGGTTCCGGGGTCAGCGACGTGACCCGGCCGGCCGGGACGTACTCCCGTACGCACTCCATGAAGAAGTCCGTCAGGGCGAGGGACTTCTCCCTGACGTCCTCGATCGCGACCCCGTCCCACACGTCCAGCGCCGATTCGAGCGCCAGCAGGGAGAGGATGTCCGGGGTGCCGACGCGGCCGCGGAGCGCGCCCGCCGCCGCCTCGTAGCCCGGGGTCATCCCGAACGGGTCCGCGTGCGAGTTCCAGCCGGGCAGCGGGGAGTCGAAGGCGGCCTGGTGCCGCTCGGCGACGTACAGGTACGCGGGCGAACCGGGGCCGCCGTTCAGGTACTTGTAGGTGCAGCCGACGGCCAGGTCGACCCCGTGCTCGTCCAGGCCGACCGGCAGGGCGCCCGCGCTGTGGCACAGGTCCCAGACGGCGAGCGCGCCCGCCGCGTGCAGCGCGGCGGTGATGCCGGGCAGGTCGTGGAGGCGACCGGTGCGGTAGTCGACGTGGTTGACGAGCGCGGCGGCCGTGCGCGGGCCGACGGCGCCGGGTACGTCGGCGGGTGCGACCGGCACGATCCGGTGCCCGGTCATCCGGGCCGCGGACTGGGCGATGTACCCGTCGGTGGGGAAGGTGGTCGCGTCGACGAGGATCTCGTCCCGGCCCTCACCGGCGAGCCGGGCGGCGCCGACGACGGCCTTGAAGACGTTCACGCTGGTCGAGTCGGAGACCACGACCTGGCCGGGGGCGGCGCCGACGAGCGGGGCGATCCGGTCGCCGATCCGCTCGGGCGCGGTCCACCAGCCGCTCTCGTCCCAGGACCTGATGCGCAGCTCGCCCCACTCGCGGGTGATGACGTCGGCCATCCGGGCGGGGACGTGGGCGGGCAGGGCGCCGAGCGAGTTCCCGTCGAGGTAGGTCACCTCGTCGAGGGTGAACTTCTCGCGCAGCTTGCCGAGTCCGTCGTGCGCGTCCAGGCGCAGCGCCTTCTCGGGCAGGGTCTCCCGGGTCTTCAGGGGCTCAGACATGGCTGCGTGCCGTCCACAGCTCGGGGAACACGTTCTTCTGCGCCCGCTTCTCCAGCCAGGCCACGCCCGCCGAACCGCCCGTGCCCGTCTTGGAGCCCATGGCACGCCGGGTCGCCACGAGGTGGTCGTTGCGCCAGCGCCAGACCAGCTCGGCGACATCGCTCAACGCCTCGCCGAGCCGGACGAGTTCGCCGTTCTGGTCGGGCTCGGCGTAGATCCCGGCCCAGACCTCCTCGATCTCGGGCGAGGGCTCGTACCTCTTGGCCAGGTCGCGGTCGAGGACGGCGGCCGGCACCGGCAGTCCGCGCCGGGCGAGCAGCCTGAGCACCTCGTCGTAGAGGCTGGGCTCCTGGAGCGCCTTCTCCAGCTCCGCGTGGACCCGGGGCGCGCCGCGGTGCGGCACCAGCATCGACGCGGACTTGTCGCCGAGCAGGAACTCCATCCGCCGGTACATCGCCGACTGGAAGCCGGATCCCTCGCCGAGGGCGCCGCGGTAGGAGTTGAACTGCGCCGGGGTGAGCTGGGCGAGCGGCCGCCAGGAGTGGTTCAGGGCCTCCAGCTCGCGCACGGACCGCTTGAGCGCGTCCATCGCGACGGGTACGCGGTCCTCGCGCAGCGCGCGGCTCGCGGTCTCCCACTCGTGGACGATGACGGTGAACCACAGCTCCATGACCTGGGTGGTGACCAGGAAGACCATCTCGCCCGGATCGTCGGAGCGCAGTTGCTGGAGGTGGGTGAGAACGTCCGCCTGGACATAGTCCTCGTACGGCGTCGTGCCCGCGAAGTCGAGGTTCGGGTCATCGACCGAACCGGCTCCGGAGGCATCGGGGAAGGTGGACATTTCTGTCTCCTCGATACGTACTACCGGGTAGCGGTCCGCTCCTTCCGTGTGGCAGTGGAGCCCCGGTCCCCTCGGGTCCGCGCGCTGCGGGCACGCGGTCCCATGCGCATCATGACACGATCGGACCGGTGATGTAGGTGCCATCTTCGTCATACGGAAAAGCGTTCGAACGGCAGCCGTCGAGGCCCTTGATCTGCTGCATCATCACGGGCGCGAGCCGCCCCGGCCCGGGGCACCCCAGGTGCTGCCGGATCCCGATCTCATGGCCGACCTCGTGGTTGATGATCAGATGGCGGTACTCGGAGGGCGGGCCGGCGAACTGCGGCGAGCCCAGCATCCAGCGCCTGAGGTTCACCACGACGCCGGTGGTCGTCTCGCAGTTCAACTCGCCGCGGGTGTCGAGTCCGTTGGCGAGGCAGAGCCGGTCGGCGGTGGCCGGTGTGGCGATCCGGATGACGAAGTCGGCGTTCTCCGCGACCAGTTGGAACCGGCCACGGCCGTGCGCCGCCCAGCCGCGCGGGTGGGCGAGGATCCGCTGGATCTCGGCGGCGGCGTCGCGGGCGGAGAGGTCGATGCCGTCCTCGACCTGGACGCGGTAGCGGCGCAGCGAGCCACCGGTGCCGACGGGGTCGCCACTGGACCGGGCGGTGGTGAAGGTGCCCGCGCCGGAGGCGGGGACCGTCGTCCTCGTCGGCGTGGGCTTCGCGCTCGGCTTGGGCTTGGGTCTGGGCGGAGGCGTCGGCGTGGGCTTGGGCTTCGGCGTCGACTTCGACTTCGACGGGGTGGCTCGCGGAGCGGGCGTCTCGCCGGCCGGCTCCGGTGGCCCGGCGGCGGTGTCGGCGTCCGGGCTGCCGTGGAAGTGGGCGAGGGCGGCGCCGCCGCCGAGGGAGAGCACGACCAGACCGAGCGCGAGGAAGAGCAGCCGCGCCATCGGACGCCGTCCGGACCGCCCCCGGCCGCGTCCGCGGCTCCGCGCTCGTCGTCGTCCGGTGGGTGCGGCGGCACGCTTGCCCAAGACAGACTTCTCCCCTGCGTCGGCCGGAATGGGGGGAGAGGGTGGGGCCTCTGTGCCGGCGGATCGGTACAACGGTCCGGAGGATCGTAACCGTCCTTTCGAACGGCTCTCGAACGCTGGCGGAACTATGACCGGTTTCCTCCCGCACCCCAGGGCCGTGGGGCGGGCGGACCAGGGCACGGGGTGACCCCGGGGGCGGGCGCGCCCCCGGGGGCACCGCGCCTCAGCCGAGGGTGTCGGCCGCCGTCTGGGAGGAGTCGCGCAGGAACGCCGAGCAGCGCTCGTACTCGTCCTTCTCACCGATCTCGCCGGCCGCCCGCGCGAGCGCGTGCAGCGCCCGCAGGAAGCCCCGGTTCGGCTCGTGCTCCCACGGGACCGGGCCGTGTCCCTTCCAGCCGCTGCGGCGCAGCGCGTCCAGGCCGCGGTGGTACCCGGTACGGGCGTAGGCGTACGACTCGATGACCCGGCCGCCCTCGTACGCCTCGTCGGCGAGCTGGGCCCAGGCCAGCGAGGAGGTCGGGTACTTCGCGGCGACGTCCGCCGGTGCCGTGCCGTTCGCGAGCAGCTCGCGCGGCTCGGGATCGTCGGGCAGGTGGGTGGGGGGAGGTCCCCCCAGCAGGTTCTCGTGGATGGCCATGGCCCCAGTCTGCCTCAGCGCCCCACCCCACCGGCCCCCGGAGCCCTTCCCGTTCATCCCCGCTTCACCGGCCCCCGGAGGCGTACGGGCCGGCAGCCGAGTTCGGGGAGTCCTCCCGCTCATCCTCGCTTCACCGGCCCCCGGAGCCCTCCCGTTCGCCCGGGTCGAGCGGCGGCGAGGTCACCCCGCAGTGGACACGGCACCCGGGGTGGCATTCCGCGGCCGCGACCGGCGCCCGGACCGTCGCCCACGCCAGCACCGCACCGGCCACCAGGAGCCCCGCGCACATCGGCATCGCCCGTCGGAACGTCTCCCCGAACTCCGCCGCCGACCGGTACGCCTCCGGGCCCATCCCGGCCAGCATCGGCAGGGCCGCCACCGCCAGCAGCCCCGCCGCCCGCGCCGCCGCGTTGTTGATCCCGCTCGCCAGGCCCGCCCGGGAGACCTCCACGGACGACAGCACGGTCGCGGTCAGCGGCGCCACCAGGACGGTCATGCCCAGGCCCAGCACAAGCAGGGCCGGCAGCGCGTCGCGCGGGTACGAGGCGTCCTCCCCCACCCGCAGCATCAGCAGCATCCCGGCCGCGCACAGCAGCGGGCCCACGGTCAGCGGAATCCGCGGCCCGATCCGCTCCCCCACCTCACCGGCCTTCGCCGACAGCAGCAGCATGAGCACGGTCGTCGGCAGCAGGGCCGTGCCCGCGCCGAGCGCGCTGTACCCCGACACCACCTGGAGCTGGAGCGCGGCGAGGAAGAAGAAGCCGCCGAACGCCGCGTACACGCACAGCGTCACCAGATTGACCGCGGTGAACTGGCGGGAGGCGAAGATCGAGGGCGGCACCATCGGCTCGGCCCGTCGCCGCTCCACCCCCACGAACGCGGCACCGACCACGACACCGAGCGCCCCGGGCCACCACGCCTCCACGATCAGGGCGTAGGTGAGGAGCGCGAGCGCACCGGCGCCGAGGGCGGCGCCGGCCATGTCGAACCGGCCGTGAGCGCTCCCGTCGCGCGACTCCGGGACGTGCCGCAACGCCACCGGCACGCACAGCGCCGCCAGCGGCACATTGATCAGGAAGACCCACCGCCAGCCGGGCCCGTCGACCATCCAGCCGCCGACGAACGGACCGACCGCCGCCCCCACACCGCCGAACCCCGACCACAGCCCCACCGCCCGCGCCCGGTCGTCCGGGTGGAAGCTCGCCTGGATCAGCGCGAGGGACCCGGGCGTGAGCAGGGCTCCGCCCACACCCTGGAGGGCGCGAGCGGCGATCAGCACGCCCGCGTTCGGGGCGAGCCCGCACAGCAGCGACGCGGCCGCGAACCACACCACCCCGACGACGAAGACCTTCCGCCGGCCGTAGCGGTCGCCGAGGGCCCCGCCCAGCAGGATCAGTCCGGCGAGCGTGAGCATGTAGGCGTTGACCGTCCACTGAAGGGCGGCCATGTCGGTGCCGAACTCCCGGCCGATGTGGGGCAGGGCGATGTTGACGACGGTGGAGTCGAGGAGCGCCATCCCCGAGCCGAGGACGGTGGTGAGCACGATCCACCGGCCGGTCCCCGAGGCGAGCCTGATGTCCTCCATGTCTGCATGCTGCCCCCGACGCGACGGCTCCGCCCCCCGGCTCACCGGGTCCGCAGCCTCCCGGCCGCCCGCACCAGCGCGTCCACGCCCCGCTCCGCCTTCTTCCTCGGACAGCCGAGGTTCAGCCGCACGAAACCCGCCGCTCCGTACACCGCGCCCGGCATGATCGCGACCTTCTCGCGCTCGATCAGCTCGCGCTGGAGCGCGCTCTCGTCGATGCCGAGCGGCCGCAGATCGATCCAGGCCAGATAGCCGGCCTGCGGAGGCGTCCACTCCACCCCGGGCAGGCCCTCGGCCAGCCGCTCCGCGAGCATGCGCATGGTGCCGGCCACATACCGCCGCAGCTCGTCCAGCCAGGGCCCGCCGTGCCGGTAGGCGGCGATGTGCGCGGTCAGGGAGAGCACGGCCGGGGAGGCGAGGCCCTCGCCGGTCTCCATGCGCCGGACGAACGCCTCCCGCTCACCGGGGTCGCCCACGATCCCGTACGAGCCGGTCAGCGCCGGAAAGTTGAAGGCTTTGGTGCCCGAGGTGATCAGGGCCCACCGCCGGCCGCGCCCGGCCTCGGCGAAGCGACTGAACGGCAGATGGCGGTGGCCGTCCGCCACCAGGTCCGCGTGGATCTCGTCGCTGACGACCGCGACGCCGTGCCGCTCGGCCAGCCGGGCGAACTCCGCGAGCTCCTCATCCCGCCACACCCTCCCCGTGGGGTTGTGCGGCGAACACAGCAGCAGCATCCGGGCGCCCGGCCGCGCCAGCTCCGCCGCCAACGCCTCGGTGTCGCCCACGGGCACGCCCCGCAGGTCCCGCCCCAGGCCGGTGACCACCTTGTGGAAGCCGTCGTACGTCGGGGTGTGCACGACGACCCCGTCGCCGGGCGCCGTCCACATCCGCAGCAGCTGGGAGAGCTGGCTCAGCACCGACGGGGCGTACACCAGCGTCTCGATGTCGATCGCGGTGTCGTGCCGGGTGGCGTACCAGTGCCGTATCGCCTCCCGGAACTCTCCGAGCCGCCAGTCCGTGTAGCCGAAGACCCCGTGGTCCACCCGGTCGCGCAGGGCGGCCAGGACCTCGGGCGGGGAGGCGAAGTCCATGTCGGAGATGGTGAACGGGAGCAGGTCCCCGGCGCCGAAGCGGTCCGCGATCCCGTCCCACTGGACCGACGAGGTGCCACGCCGGTCGACCTGACGGTCGAAGTCGTACGTCGTCACTCGCAGCCTCCAGACATACGGAGGGCCCGGCACCACCGCGGTGGCGATGGTGCCGGGCCCCTTCCGGAACGTGAACCGCGCGGTTACTTCAGCTTGGTGCCGGTCGAGCGCAGCGCCGCGCACGCCTCGGTCACGCGCTCTGCCATGCTCGCCTCGGCCAGCTTGCCCCAGGTGCGCGGGTCGTAGGTGGACTTCTTGCCGACCTCGCCGTCGACCTTCAGGACACCGTCGTAGTTCTTGAACATGTGGTCCGCCACCGGACGCGTGAAGGCGTACTGGGTGTCGGTGTCCAGGTTCATCTTCACGACGCCGTTCTCCAGCGCGGTGGCGATCTCCTCGGCCGTGGAGCCGGAGCCGCCGTGGAAGACGAAGTCGAACGGGGAGGCCTTGCCGTACTTCTCGGCGACGCCCGCCTGGAGGTCCTTGAGCAGCTCGGGGCGGAGCACGACGTTGCCCGGCTTGTAGACGCCGTGGACGTTGCCGAAGGAGGCGGCCAGGAGGTAGCGGCCCTTCTCGCCCAGACCGAGGGCCTCGGCGGTGCGGATCGCGTCGTCGACGGTGGTGTACAGCTCGTCGTTGATCTCGTGGCTGACACCGTCCTCCTCGCCACCGGTCGGGGTGATCTCGACCTCAAGGATGATCTTGGCGGCGACGGCCTTGGCCAGCAGCTCCTGGCCGATGGCCAGGTTGTCGGCGAGGGTCTCGGCGGAGCCGTCCCACATGTGGGACTGGAACAGCGGGTCGCGACCGGCCTTGACGCGCTCGGCGGAGATGTCGAGCAGCGGGCGGACGTAGCCGTCCAGCTTGTCCTTCGGGCAGTGGTCGGTGTGCAGGGCGACCGTGATGTCGTACTTCGCGGCGACGATGTGCGCGAACTCGGCCAGGGCGACGGCGCCCGTGACCATGTCCTTGCTGTACTGGCCGCCCAGGAACTCGGCGCCGCCGGTCGAGATCTGGATGATGCCGTCGCTCTCGGCCTCGGCGAAGCCGCGCAGCGCAGCGTGCAAGGTCTGGGACGAGGTGACGTTGATGGCCGGGTAGGCGAACTTGCCTGCCTTCGCCCGGTCGAGCATCTCGTTGTAGACCTCGGGGGTTGCGATGGGCATTCGTCCGCTCCTTGTGATGTGCGGTGTGTGCGTGGCGTGCTTGGCCCTGACCTGGGGCGACGTCATCGTCGGGCCCCATCTTTCCAGACTCTTTCCCGGACACCAGGGCGAAGGGGTGGACTGTTTCACGTGAAACGGTCCACCCCCTACCAAAGTCGCAGGTCAGGCCCGGTGAGCACACGGCTCGGGGGCCACGTCACGACTTCGCGTCGGTCGGCGCCGCTCAAGCGAGACCGAGGTCGCTCAGCTCGTACGCCGTGAGGTACGGCAGACCGGCTTCGGCGATCGCGCCCGCCGCGCCCCGGTCGACGATCGTGGCCACGGCCACGACCTCGCCGCCCGCCTCGCGCACCGCCTCGACGGCGGTCAGCGGGGAGCCGCCGGTGGTGGAGGTGTCCTCGACGACCAGGCAGCGGCGGCCCTTGACGTCCGTGCCCTCGATACGGCGCTGCATACCGTGCGCCTTCTGCGCCTTCCGGACGACGAAGGCGTCCAGGCGCTGCCCGCGCGCCGCGGAGGCGTGCAGCATCGAGGTGGCGACCGGGTCGGCGCCGAGCGTCAGACCGCCCACGCAGTCGAAGTCCAGATCGGCGGTGAGGTCCAGCATGACCTGACCGACCATCGGCGCGGCCTCGCCGTCCAGCGTGATCCGGCGCAGGTCGATGTAGTAGTCGGCTTCCCGACCCGAGGAGAGGGTCACCTTGCCGTGCACCACGGCCTTGTCCTTGATCTGCTGGAGCAGGTCAGCGCGTACGTCAGTCATGCCCCCGAGCTTATGCGGTGTCCTCGCGCCGCACGCTCAGAGCCGCCGCCAGGCGAAGGCCGCCGTGATCTCCAGGGGGTCGATCGGGGTCACGTACCGGGGGTGGGTGTTGAGGCCGTTCGGTGGTCCGGACTGCGGCTCCACGCAGACCGCCTCCTTCTGCTCGTCGTAGATCACGACCCACTCCGCGCGGCTGGTCACCTTCAGCTCCAGTCGCTCCGGCCAGGTGAGGGTGACGTCGACGCCGTCGGGCATGCCGAAGCAGTCGTCCCAGGGGCCGGGGGTGGGGCCGATCCGGCGGCCGGTGGGGAGGTGGTCGGGGCCGCGCTCCTCCTGCCAGTCGGCGGTGAAGTCGATCCGTACGTCCTCGCCGCCGTCTCCCAGGTTCCGCAGGAACCAGGGGTGCCAGCCGGCCTGGGCCGGGAAGGAGTCATCGACCGTCTCGACCCCGAGGGTGAGGGTGAGGGCGTCCTCGGACAGCTCGAAGAGCTGCGTGACCCGGCCGGTGTACGGCCAGGGCTCCGCGAGGTCGTAGGTGAAGGCGGCCTCGCGCTCACCGGCGCGGGCGGTCTTCCACGCCGTGTCGCGGCCGGTGCCGTGGACGGCGTGCGGGGGCGCGTTGAGGGGCAGCTGATGACTGGTCGCACCGTTGCGGAAGCGTCCGTTCGCGGTGCGCCCGCACCAGGGCACCATGGGGAAGCAGCCGTACCGCTCGCCCTGGCGCAGCAGTTCGGTGCCGCCGATGCGCAGGCTCTCGATCCGGCAGCCGTTGTCGGGGCTGATGGTCAACTCGGCGTCGCCCGCCGTCAGTCGCGTCTGCTTGCTCACGACACCGACCTTAGACGGGCCCGCCGGGGAACGTGCTCAGCGGCGGCGGCGCAGTGCCCGGCCGACGACGACGGCGGAGGCGAGGGCGAGCGCGGCGGCGGGGGCGATCCAGCGCAGGGTGGCGCCCGCGCTGGAGGAGTCGGGGGCGGGAACGGGGGCGTAACGGCCGCGCGGCGGGGCGTGGTCGACCTCCTCCGCGCTGCGTCCGATCATGGTCCGCCGGGCGTGGGCGGCCTCGGCGGCGGGTGCTTCGGCGGGGTAGTCGACCGCCGTCTCGTCGAACTCCTCCTCGCCGAGCGGGTCGAGGGAGGGCGGGGGGACGGGCGTGTCGTGGACGGAGGGGCGGTGGGGTTCCTCCACGCCGTCGTCGACCCCGTCGCTGTCGCTGTCGTCCTCCGTCTCCAGGTCGGCGTCGAGATCGGAGGCGGTGTGGGCTACGGCGTCGTCGGCGTCGTCCGCGTCGGCGTCGGCGCGCAGGTGCTCGATCGCCGCTGCGGCGAGGCTCTCCGCGAACCTGTCGAGGAGCCGCCCGCCGGCCGAGGCGCGCGTCTCGTCGGGGAGGTCGGCGAGCCGGCCGTCCGAGGTCAGGGCGCCGGTGAAGGTGAGCGTCGTACCGTTCGGCGCCGGGGCGAGCGCGATCGTCAGGGACAGCCGCGCCGAGCCCTTGCCCCGCACCTCGGCGCCCTCGCCCTCGACGGCGACGACTCCGTCGCGTTCGGTCAGCCGGAGCGTGCCCCGGTAGGTGATGGTGTTGCCGCCGGCCCGGATCCTGAGGCGGCCCGAGAGGGGGCCCGCCTCCGTGCCGGTGTCCTGCTGGAGGCCGGGGACGCAGCGCGCCACCCGGGCCGGGTCCGTCAGCGTTTCGCGCAGGACCTCGGCCGGAACCGGAACGAACACCTCATGCTCCATGGAAACCGAGCCTACTCAGCCCCGCCCGCCCCGTCGCCTGTTTCGACGTCCGGGCTCGCTGGCGGGTCCCGCGTCCGCCGGTCTCAGCCGCTGTAGCGGGGGTGCGCACGCGTGGGCGCGGCCGGGTCAGCCCCGGTCCCGGGCGTCCGCCGGTCTCAGCCGCTGTAGCGCGGGTGCACGAGCGTGGACGCGGGCAGGTCGCCGCCCCGGGTCCGCTCCACGGTCCGCGCCCCCGTCGCCAGGGCTTCGGCCGTGAGGGAGCGCAGCGGGGGTGTGCCAGCGGCGAGGGCCAGCGTGGGCGGGTGCGGGCTCCGGGCCGCGAGGAGGTACCCCCACTCCGCCGGGCCCGCGCCCCCGTCCCCGGCCGCGCGGTCGGGGCCCGTGGCGAATCCGGCTTCGTGCCCGCTCGCGCCGTAGGGCCGGACCGCGAAACCGGCGGCCCGCAGGGTGGAGTCCACGGTCCAGTACGTACGGGGGCGGGCCGAGGCCGATCCGGCGTGGACCACGAGCCGTCCGCCGTCCGCGAGGATCCGGGCCGCCAGTCCGTAGAACTCCTCCGAGTACAGCTTGGTGCTGGAGGTGATGCCCGGGTCGGGCAGGTCCGAGATCATCACGTCGTACCGCTCGCCGGCGGCCGGCCCCGCTCCGGCCCGACCCCCGGCCTCGCGCAGCCAGCGGAAGGCGTCCGCGTACACGACCCGCACCCGGGGGTCCCGGAGCGCGTGCTCGTTGAGCGTGGCGAGTTGGGGGTCGGTCCGGGCCAGGCGTACGACTCCGGGGTCGGCCTCGACGACGGTGACCGAGCGGACCCCCGGATGGCGCAGCACCTCGCGCGCGGCGAGGCCGTCGCCGCCGCCGACGATCAGCACGCGCGCGTGCGGCCCGTTCATCGCCGGGTGCACCAGCGCCTCGTGGTAGCGGTACTCGTCCTGTCCGCCGACCCTCGGCCGACCGTCGAGGAACAGCTCCGGCGGCGCTCCGGGGGCCCCGGTCACCACGACCTCCTGCATCCCGGTCCGCACGGCGACCCGCACGCTGTCGCCGTACACCGCGCGCCGCGCCGCCCGTTCGAAGTCGTCGACGAGGACGGTGGCGGTGGCGAGGACGGTGAGGACGGTGAGGTTGGCGCCGATCAGCAGCGCCCGGGACCGGGCGGTCAGATCACGCCGGAACAGCCACAGCACCAGGCCGCCGCCCGCCACGGCGTTCACCCCGCCCGTGACCAGCGCTCCCGTGAGCTGGCCGAGCCAGGGCAGCAGCAGGAAGGGGAAGGCGAGGCCGCCGACCAGTGCTCCGACATAGTCGGCGGCGAACAGGTCGGCGACCGTCCCGGCCGGGTCGTCCTCGTCCCCCGCGCCGGGGGCGCGTGCCGACCCGGCCCGCTGGATCAGGGACATCAGCAGCGGGATCTCGGCCCCGATGAGCACCCCGATGGCGAGCGAGAACGCCACCAGGACGTACCGGGACTCGCCGAGCCAGGCGAACGCGGCGTAGAGCACGAGCGCGGAGCAGCCGCCGACGAGCGCGAGGCCGGCCTCGACCAGGCCGAAGCCGACCGCCGCGCGACAGCGCAACCGCTTGGCGAGCAGTGAGCCGACGCCCATCGCGAAGACCATCACGGACAGCACGACGGACGCCTGGGTCACGGAATCGCCGATCAGATACGAGGCGAGCGCGACCAGTTCCAGCTCGTAGACCAGTCCGCAGGCGGCGCAGACGAAGACCACCGCGAGGACCGGATACCGCACCGCACCCGGACGCACGGGCGGCCCTGTCACCCTCCGGGGTGGCATGGGTACGGGCGGATCGATCATGCGCGTAACGCTACGTCACACCTGTATCGCTTTTTGTCACCCACACGAGTGGACCTGATGCATTCCGACGGCGCATCAGTTTGCGGCAGGCATACGGTCACCGATCCGCGTCCGCGTGACCACCAACTGCCCCTCCTGTGGATAGGCGTGCCAGGTGCGCCACCGCACCTGGCCCTCGTGGCGCTGCGCCAGCATCGCCGTGAAGGCGTGCGGCGAGCCGGGGAACGTCCCCGCCAGGCCGTTCGGATGGTCGGCGACGAGCGCGAGCAACTCCTGGGCGCGGCCCGCGAAGGAGCCGTGCGACAACGTCTCGACGCGCGCCGCGAATTCGTACTCCCACTCGCCGACGCGCTTGGAGACGCCCAGCGGCAGCGGCGTACTGCTGCCGGGCATACAGGCGACGGTCTCCGAGCAACTACGGTCCTCCTCTTGCAGAAGTACCTGATGTGAGGCGCCCAGCAGGCGCAACTGCAGTTTGGCTCCGGTCAGTTCGAGGTCGAGCACGGCGAGGGCGGGCAGCGGCTCGCGCCCCAGAGCCCAGGCCAGGTCGGCCGCGCGCGTGTCGGTATAGGAGGTCTTCAGGGTCGTGAGCATGGGTCGGCTCCGCAAACACGGTTTGCCGGGTGGGCCGGGGGCGCCCCGGAGAAAGGGTTCAACGGGAGTGGGGGATCGCCGGCTCGGGTCCACACACGGTCCGAGGGCTGGATGTTCTCAACAGCGAGGGAATCATGAACTGTGGTCAGCTCACCGCGTTTTTACCCAACTTGGAGTGGTTTCCATCCCCTCGGGGGCCCAACGGTTCAACTGTTCAGTCGGAAATCGCTCGCGCGCCTTCAACAAGAAGGTGCCCGTGGGACGTTGACTCCACGGGCACCCAGTCTTGACCCGGGATGAGGGATGCGGCGTGACCGCCCCGTGTCAGTTGCCGCCGCCGCAGCCGCCTCCGCCACCCCCTCCGCCCCCACCGCCGCAGCTGCTCCCGGAGGAGCCGCACGACGATCCGCCGCCGCAGGAGGAACCGCCGCCCTCCCACCAG
This sequence comes from Streptomyces sp. NPDC003027, assembly GCF_053591435.1. Lineage (NCBI taxonomy): Bacteria > Bacillati > Actinomycetota > Actinomycetes > Kitasatosporales > Streptomycetaceae > Streptomyces > Streptomyces sp. NPDC003027. Next base: position 11,547 of record NZ_JBSFTU010000008.1, on the reverse strand, counting down.
CTGTGCCGCCGCCCCCGCCGCCCGCCCCGGCTGCCTCCACCGGCCAGCAGGCCCAGCGCGATGATGAGGATCACGGCCCCGATCAGCAGTGCTGCCATCAGTTTCACCCCCGTGTGTCTGTGTGGAGGGGAGATGCCCCACGCCATCCGAGCCCAAAGCGCACTTGAGGAAGTCCAGAGCTTCCACCCACGATGGCGGCATGACACGACCGCTGCTCAACCGCCGACTCGCCGAGTTCGGGACGACGATCTTCGCCGAGATGTCCGCACTCGCCGTACGGACCGGGGCGATCAACCTCGGACAGGGCTTTCCCGACACCGACGGGCCGGAGGAGATCCGCGAGGCCGCCGTACGGGCGCTGCGCGACGGACGCGGCAACCAGTACCCGCCCGGTCCGGGCGTCCCGGAGCTGCGCACGGCCGTCGCCGAACACCAGCTCAGGCGGTACGGACTGGAGTTCGACCCCGACACGGAGGTACTGGTCACGGCGGGCGCGACCGAGGCGATCGCGGCCGCGCTGCTGGCCCTCGTGGAGCCGGGCGACGAGGTGATCGCCCTGGAGCCGTACTACGACTCGTACGCCGCCTGCATCGCGATGGCCGGCGGCACCCGCGTGCCGGTCACCCTCCGCCCGGCGGCCGGCCACTTCGTCCTCGATCTGGACGAGCTGCGGGCCGCCGTCACCGACCGGACCCGGCTGATCCTCCTCAACACCCCGCACAACCCCACCGGCACGGTCCTCACCCGCGCCGAACTCACCGCCGTCGCCGAACTGGCGGTCGAGCGCGATCTGCTCGTGGTCACCGACGAGGTCTACGAACACCTGGTCTTCGACGGTGCCGAGCACCTGCCGATCGCGAGCTTCCCCGGCATGCGGGAGCGCACGGTCACCATCGGCTCGGCCGGCAAGACGTACTCCTTCACCGGCTGGAAGGTCGGCTGGGTCACCGCGAGCCCGGCCCTGACCACGGCGGTCCGCGCCGCCAAGCAGTATCTGACGTACGTGGCCTCGGGCCCCTTCCAGTACGCGATCGCCGAGGCGCTGCGGCTGCCCGACACGTTCCTGGACGACCTGCGCGCCGATCTCCTCGCCAAGCGGGACCTGCTGAGCGACGGGCTCGCCAGGGCGGGTTTCGCGGTCCACCGCCCGGCCGGCACCTACTTCGTCACCGCCGACATCCGCCCGCTCGGCGCGTCCGACGGCGTGGCCTTCTGCCGCGCCCTGCCCGAACGGGCGGGCGTGGTCGCCATCCCCAACGCGGTCTTCTACGACCACCGCGACGCGGGCGTCCCCTTCGTCCGCTTCGCGTTCTGCAAGCGAAAGGCTGTATTGCAGGAGGCGGTGGACCGCCTCGGTCGGCTGGCTCGCTGAGAGCGGCCAGGTGGACGTGCGGGCACAGGGCCCGGCCTTTCAGCCGGACCCCGTCCCGCACGGGAAACGACGGGCAGCGCCGCCCTGGAGGAGACGGTCCCGGCTGAAGACGCCGACCGGCTGACCCGGCGCGCCAAGGCCCCGGGGCGCCCGGGAACAGCCGGGAATCTTTCACCCGGGTGGGCTCTCCGCGCTCGCGCGCCCCCTCCGAGCCGTGACGATCGTCAGGTAGACCGATTTGTCGGGCCGACCTGATTCCCGCGCGCACGGAGGTGCACCCTGTCCGCCGAGACTCTCGACCGCCCGGCGTCCGCCGCTGTCAGGAGCGTCCCCCGCTGGCGGGCCTCCCTGCACCGGGCCGCCCCCGCGCTCGGCCTGTTCGCCGCCGCGCGGCTGACCGGGACGCTCGCTCTCGCGCTCTGGGCCTGGCACGTCGGACGCTCACCGCGCGCGCTGCTCGCCACGTCCTGGGACTCCGACTGGTACATCCGGATCGCCGCCCACGGATACGGCCGCACCCTGCACTGGCCCAACGGCATGGTCCAGTCGGACCTGGCGTTCTTCCCGCTCTACCCGGGGCTCGTCCGGGCCGTCACCACCGTCCTCCCGGTCACCGGCGGCACCGCCGGCCTGCTCCTGTCGTGGCTCGCGGCCGGCGCCGCCGCCTGGGCCGTCTACCTGGTCGGCGAACGGCTGCACGGGCGCCCCGCCGCGGTCTTCCTGGTGCTGCTCTGGGGGCTGCTGCCGCACTCGGTGGTGCTGACGATGGCGTACACCGAACCGCTGATGACGGCTTTCGCCGCCTGGTCGCTCTACGCGCTGCTCACCCACCGCTGGCTCTGGGCGGGCACGCTCGCGGCCCTGGCCGGCCTGTCCCGGCCGAACGGGATCGCCGTCGCGGCGGCCGTCCTCGCCACGGTCGCCTGCGAGCTGTGGCGGCGGCGCGGCAGGGTGGACGGGCGGATGTGGGCGGCCGCGGCGCTGGCCCCGGCCGGATGGCTCGCGTACCTGCTGTGGGTCGGTGCCCGCCGAGGCGATTCGCTCGGCGGCTACTTCGCCGTCCAGGACGGCTGGTCCTCACGCTTCGACCTGGGGGCCGGCGCGCTGCTCTTCGTACGGGGCATGCTCACGGGGCCGACGCAGTTCGGCTTCGCGATGGCGCTGGTGATCACGGCGGTCGGCGTGCTGCTCTTCGCGCTGCTCGCGCTGGTGGAGCGCCCGCCGCTGTGCGTTTTGGTCTACACGGGCGTGCTGGTCCTCATCGCCGTCGGCGGGTCCGGCTTCTTCGAGTCCAAGCCGCGCTTCCTGCTCCCCGCCTTCCCGCTGCTGCTGCCGCCGGCGCTCGCACTGACGAGAGCCCGGCCGAGAGCCGCGATCGTGGTGATCGCGGCTCTGGCCGGGCTCTCGTTCGGCTATGGCGCGTATCTGCTGCTGTTCGCGCGCATGGCGCTGTGAGTCCGCGCGCGTCCTACTCGGGCGCGCCGGGCTCCTTGTCCTCGGGGGACTCCAGACCGAACTGCTCCACGAGCCACTTGTCGAACTCGATCGACGCGCGGACCCAGCTGACGGTCGAGGACACGAAGTGCTCCAGGGCGACGCCGGTGCCGATCAGCATCTGCGCCTCGCCGATGAGCCGGAGGGTGGCGGAGCCGTCCTCCTCCTCGTGCAGGTGGGTGTAGACCTTGGGCCACAGGGTGCGGCGGTTCCAGTCGTCGATCGCGTCGAGGACCTTGGCGCGGTCGTCCGCCGAGTGCGGACGGTCGTAGAAGGTCCGTACGGAGAAGACCTTCTGCTCGTCGTCGCCGCGGAACATGAAGTACGTGCGGAATTCCTCCCACGGCGCCGCGAGGTCGCCCTCGTCGTCGACGACGTACTTCAGCTCCATCTGGTCGAGAAGCTGCTTGACCAGGTCCTGATCAGGGACGACGGGGCCCGCCGGTCCTGCGGCCTGAGGCTGGGGCTGGCCCCCGAAATTCGGAATCGAGGACGGGTCGATGCTCACCGTGAATATCCCTTCGTACGGTTGCGGCCATCCTCTCCCATGCCGGGCGGTACGGCGCAAGCCCGACCGCGCCGGATCGGGCGAGATCCGCTGCGGGCGGACAGGATCTCGCGCACCTGGAGTACGGCGGCCGGCCCGGCGGGGCGCGACGGCCGCGGAATCGACGTGACCGACGGGGGCGGACGAAGGCGGACGAGGGCGGCGGGGGACCGCCCTCGTCATCGTCGGCACCTGCCGGGCGCGGGCCGTCAGGGAGTGGCCGCGCCCACGATCAGGCCGTCCTCGACACGGTCCACGCGGACCGTGTCGCCGTCCCGGACCTCGCCCGCGAGGATCTCCTTCGCGAGCCGGTCGCCGATCGCCGTCTGGATCAGGCGGCGCAGCGGGCGGGCGCCGTAGGCCGGGTCGTTGCCCTCCTCCGCCAGCCAGTCCAGCGCCGCCTCGGTGACGTCGAGCGTGAGCCGGCGGTCGGCCAGGCGCTTGGCGAGCCGGCCGACCTGGAGCCCCGCGATCCGGCGCAGCTCGGCCTTGTCGAGCGCCGAGAAGACCACCAGGTCGTCCAGCCGGTTGAGGAACTCCGGCTTGAACGAGGCCCGCACCACCTCCAGGACCTGCTGCCGCTTCTGCTCCTGCGAGGTCAGCGGGTCCATCAGGAAGTGGCTGCCGAGGTTGGACGTCAGGATCAGGATGGTGTTGCGGAAGTCCACCGTCCGCCCCTGGCCGTCGGTGAGCCGGCCGTCGTCGAGGACCTGGAGCAGGATGTCGAAGACCTCCGGGTGCGCCTTCTCCACCTCGTCGAGCAGGACCACGCTGTACGGCCGGCGGCGCACCGCCTCGGTGAGCTGGCCGCCCTCCTCGTAACCGACGTAGCCGGGAGGCGCGCCGACCAGCCGGGCCACGCTGTGCTTCTCGCCGTACTCCGACATGTCGATGCGGACCATGGCCCGCTCGTCGTCGAAGAGGAAGTCCGCGAGCGCCTTCGCCAGCTCCGTCTTGCCGACACCGGTCGGGCCGAGGAAGAGGAAGGAGCCGGTGGGCCGGTCGGGGTCGGCGATGCCGGCCCGGGTGCGGCGCACGGCGTCGGAGACGGCCTGGACGGCCTCGGACTGGCCGATCAGCCGCCGCCCCAGCTCCTCCTCCATGCGCAGCAGCTTGCGCGTCTCGCCCTCCAGGAGGCGGCCGGCCGGGATGCCGGTCCAGGAGCCGACGACGTCCGCGATGTCGTCCGGGCCGACCTCGTCCTTGACCATGGTGTCCCGGGCGGCCTCCTGCTCGGCCTCGCTGGCCGCCTCCAGCTCCCGCTCGAGCGCCGGGATCTCGCCGTACAGCAGCTTGGAGGCGGTGTCGAAGTCGCCGTCGCGCTGGGCGCGTTCGGCCTGGCCGCGCAGCTCGTCGAGCTTCTCCTTCAGCTCACCGACGCGGTTGAGGCCCTGCTTCTCCTTCTCCCAGCGGGCGGTCAGACCGCGCAGCTCCTCCTCCTTGTCGGCGAGGTCGCGGCGCAGCTTCTCCAGCCGCTGCACGGAGGAGGGATCGCTCTCGTTCTTCAGTGCCAGCTCCTCCATGCGCAGCCGGTCCACGGCGCGCTGGAGCTCGTCGATCTCGACGGGCGAGGAGTCGATCTCCATCCGGAGCCGGGAGGCGGCCTCGTCGACGAGGTCGATGGCCTTGTCGGGCAGGAAGCGGGAGGTGATGTAGCGGTCGGAGAGCGTGGCGGCCGCGACGAGCGCGGAGTCGGCGATCTGGACCTTGTGGTGGGCCTCGTACCGGCCCTTGAGGCCGCGCAGGATCGCGATGGTGTCCTCGACGCTCGGCTCGGCGACCAGGACCTGCTGGAAGCGGCGCTCCAGGGCGGGGTCCTTCTCGATCCGCTCGCGGTACTCGTCGAGGGTCGTCGCGCCGACCATGCGCAGCTCCCCGCGGGCCAGCATCGGCTTGAGCATGTTGCCCGCGTCCATGGCGGAGTCGCCGCCGGCGCCCGCGCCGACGACGGTGTGCAGCTCGTCGATGAAGGTGATGATCTGCCCGTCGCTCTCCTTGATCTCGGAGAGGACGGTCTTCAGGCGCTCCTCGAACTCGCCGCGGTACTTGGCGCCGGCGACCATCGCGCCGAGGTCGAGGGCGACCAGGCGCTTGTTCTTCAGGGACTCGGGGACGTCGCCCTTCACGATCCGCTGGGCGAGGCCCTCGACGACGGCGGTCTTGCCGACGCCGGGCTCACCGATGAGGACGGGGTTGTTCTTGGTGCGGCGGGAGAGCACCTGGACCACGCGCCGGATCTCCTGGTCGCGCCCGATGACGGGGTCGAGCTTCCCCTCCCGCGCGGCCGCCGTGAAGTCCGTACCGAACTTCTCCAGTGCCTTGTACTGACCCTCCGGGTCGGGTGTGGTCACCCGGCGCCCTCCCCTGATCTTCCGGAACGCGTCGAGCAGGCTCTTCGCACTCGCCCCCTGCTGGGCGAGGACGTCGCCCGCCTGTCCGCCCTTCGCCGCGATCCCGATGAGCAGGTGCTCGGTGGACAGGTAGTCGTCCCCGAGCTCCTTGGCGCGCTCGGCGGCATCGGCGATGACGGCGAGCAGCTCACGGTTGGGCTGCGGCGGCGCGACCGTGGAGCCGGTCACGCTGGGCTGGGCGGCGAGCAGCCGCTCCGCACCGGACCGTACCGCGGCCTGGTCGGCCTCGACGGCGGCGAGCAGGTCGGTGATGTTCTCGTTCTCCTGGCCCGCGAGCAGCGCGAGGAGCAGATGCGCGGGGGTCAGATCGGGGTGCCCGTCGGTCACGGCACGGCTGGTGGCCGCGTTGAGGGCGTCACGGCTCCTGTTGGTCAGTTCGGCGTCCACGTGCGGTCTCCTCCTGTCAGGCGCTGTCGCTCGCGTATGACTCATCCAGCGTACACAAAGTTGAGTCCATTCCGCTCAAGGGTAGGGTTCGCGACATGGCGACCGACCCCAGGAACCCCAGCGACTCGTACCTCGGCTTCTGGCGCGAGTACCACATGTGCACCCTGACGACACCCCGCCCGGACGGCACCCCGCACGTGGTGGCGGTGGGCGTGACATACGACCCGGAGGGCGGTGAGAACGGGCTGGCGCGGGTGATCACCAACAAGCACAGCCACAAGGTCGCCAACGTCCTGGCGGCGGGCCCGCAGGGGGCGCGGGTCGCGGTCTGCCAGGTGGACAAGGGCCGCTGGGCGACCCTGGAGGGCGTGGCCCGGATCCGCACGGAGGCGGAGGCCGTCGCCGACGCGGTCGAGCGCTACGCCGCCCGCTACGGCCGCACACCCTCCCCGAACCCGGACCGGGTGGTCATCGAGATCGCGCTGACCCGGGCGATGGGCCGCGCGTAGCGGTCGCGTCCGGGCCGGGCCGGTGGGGCCGTACGGGAAGTGCGCGGACAGCACAGCGGCGCCATCGCGTTTCAGGTCCGCGATGGCGCCGCTGTGTGGGGGTAGTACCTGAGCGATCTACAACGACGGGGGAACCGCTCAGGCACTGCGGGGGGTGGCGGTGATGGTTTCGGACTCGACCAGCTGATGGTCGCGCTGATCGAGATTGACGAAAATCATGCCGTACCGGATGGCACAGCGGACGGGCTGCGGGGCGCCACGAGGCCGCCGCAGACACCGGTAGGCGCGGATGTCCTCGTCCTCACCTCGCGTGATGATGATCGGCTCACCGAAGAGGGTGACCATCAACGAATCGCCACTGTGCGGCACAGCCGTGACGAGGTCGATGAAATGCCACCCGGAGCGGTACGCCGTCGCCATCTCGCGACGGAAGCGAGAGTCGTCGGGAACGTTCATGCGCCCACGGAGGACCAGCCGGGGTCGTTCACCGCGGCCGGCGCCACATGCCAGCCCGGGTCGCCCAGGGCAGTGGTCACGAGCGCCGGCTCGGAGTGCCAGCCGGGGTCGGCAGGAGCGACCCGCGTGTTCGCCCGCTCCGAGTGCCAACCGGGATCCTCGACCGCCCCCAGCGCTCCCACTGTGGCAGCCGCGATGAAGGCGACTCCGGCCACTGCGCGTATGAGCTTCTTCATCATCACCGAGCAACCTCACTTGAAGGCAACGTCTCTTTGCGACCCCCGCGACTAAGACGATGGCTTACTCTCTCCTCTTCCACCACCAAACCCATGCATCATGTTCCTGAGATGCAGGAGCCTGGGGGTGTACGAATGCAGAAACAACCGGACGAAACCGGTCACCCTCATTCGCATGCAGAACTGTGCAAGGCAGGCGCGGACCTGTACGCGAGCGCCTTGCGCACAGGACGAATACCCCGGTCAGAGGCGGCGGAGACGCCCTGCCTCCTCGATCTCTCGCTCCTCCACCCGGATCCGGACGACGCCCAGTGGCTTCGACCGGTGCCGCCCTCCTCGGCGCTGGCCCAGCTGTTGCAGCCGATCGAGCGGGACATCCTGGAGCGCCGGCGGCTCGCGGTCGCGCTCTCCGACGCGTTCGAGCCATTCATGGCGATCAGCGCCCAGGAGCAGCCCGCCACCCACGCCATCACGGTGCTCGAAGGCATCGGCAGGATCAACGCCACCCTGGACCGCGTGGTCGCCAACTGCAGCCAGGAGCTGCTGACCGTCCAGCCCGGCGGCGGACGCCCCGCCCACGCCCTGAGCGAGGCGCTCAAGCGGGTGTCGCCGCTGCTCGGGCGCGGCATCCGGATGCGGACGCTCTATCAGCACACCGCGCGCCACACCGAACTCACCCTCGCCTACCTCGAACACGTCGGACCGGAGGTCCAGGTCCGCACCCTCGAGGAGATCATCGACCGGCTGATCATCGTCGACCGGGAGGTCGCCTTCATCCCGGCCCGGAGCGACCGCCAGGTGGCCCTGGAGCTGCGCCACCCCGGTCTCGTCGCCTACCTCGTCGGCGTCTTCGACCAGTTCTGGCAGCTGGCCGTGCCGATCAAGGAGGAGATCCCCTACGACATCAAGACCGACGACATCAGCGGAGTCCAGCGCTCCATCGCCAAACTCCTCGTCGCGGGCCACGTCGACGAGGCCATCGCCCGCCGCCTCGGCATGAACGTCCGGACCTGCCGCGCCCACATCGCCAAGCTCGCCGCCGCCCTCGGCAGCGGCAGCCGCGCCCAACTCGGCTACCTCATCGCCAGGTCCGGCATCCTGGAGCAGGAAAACTGACCTTGTACGTCCAGATCGACCTCGACGGCCCCGCCGGAACCCTGCGCGTGACCGGTCCCCACCTGCCGACCGTGGAGCTCGTCCGCGCGCCCGGCACCCCGGTGAACCGGCTCATCCCGATCGGGACCCGCGACCGTACCGCCCTCACCCTCACCGTCGACGGGCGCCCCGCCCGCATCCGGCCCGCGCGGGGCCGGTTGCTGCGGTGGTCGTACCGGGTCGACGTCCGGGTCGACGGGGCGCGCTACCGCCTGGTGCCCAGCGGGTACGACGAGAGCCGGCTGACCCGCGACGGCCGGAAGATCGGCACTCTGCGGTGCTCCGGCGACGGTCGGGTCGTCGACGACTGGAAGCCCGGCGCGGCCCCCCGCGACCGGGCCGTCGGCACGGCCCTGGCCGCCGCGTTCGGGACCGGCGCCTCACCCTGGTGGGAGACGGTCGGGGACATCGTCGGCGAGCTCATCCCGTAGTCCGGGGCGACGGCGAGGCCCCCTCCGCAGGAAGCGGAGGGGGCCTCGTCGCGTACGGGAGCAGCCCGCTACTCGACGCCGGGCCGCTTGGGGCGCCAGACGACCAGGGCGCTCGCCTGCTGCACATCCGTGTACGGCACCAGGTCGCGCCGGTACGAGGCGTGCACCTGGGCCTCGCGCTGACGCAGCGTCGCCGCCGCGCCCTCGACCGCCGCCGACAGCTCGGCGACCCGGGCCTGCAGCGCCGCGACCTGGTTCTCCAGCTCGATGATGCGCTTGATGCCCGCCAGGTTGATGCCCTCGTCCTGCGACAACTGCTGGACGGTGCGCAGCAGTTCGATGTCACGGGCCGAATAGCGCCGGCCACGCCCGGCCGTGCGGTCCGGGGAGACCAGGCCGAGACGGTCGTACTGGCGCAGGGTCTGCGGATGCAGACCCGAGAGCTGTGCCGCCACCGAGATGACGTACACCGGCGTCTCGTCGGTCAGTTCGTACGGGTTGCGGCTGCGCCCCGGTCGGCTGTCCATCGCGTCAAGCTCCCTTCGCGGCCTGGAAGAGCTCTGCCCTGGGGTCCTCGCCCGCCGTCGCCTCGCGGTACGTCTCGAGGGCTTCGCGGGCCTTGTCGTCCAGTTCCCTGGGCACCGCGACCTCCACCGTCACCAGCAGATCGCCGCGCGTGCCGTCCTTGCGGACCGCGCCCTTGCCACGGGCGCGCATCGTACGGCCGTTGGGCGTACCGGCGGGCAGCTTCAGTGTCACCGCCGGGCCGCCCAGGGTCGGCACCTTGATCTCGCCGCCGAGCGCCGCCTCGTCGAAGCTGACGGGCACGGTGACGGTGAGGTTGTCGTCCTTGCGGCCGAAGACCGGGTGGGCGTCGACGTGGACGACGACATAGAGGTCGCCGGCCGGGCCGCCGCGCTCGCCCGGGGTGCCCTTGCCGCGCAGCCGGATCCGCTGGCCGTCGGAGACACCGGCGGGGATGCGGACCTGCATGGTGCGGGAGGACTTGGCCCGGCCGCTGCCCTTGCAGACCTCGCAGGGGTTCTCGGCGATCAGGCCGCGTCCCTTGCAGTCCACGCACGGGTCGGTGAGCGAGAAGGAACCGCTCCCGCCGCGCGAGACCTGGCCGGTGCCGACACAGGTCGGGCAGACGCGGGGCGTGCCGTTCTTGTCGCCGGTGCCCGAACACGTCTTGCAGGGCTGCTGCGAGGACATCCGCAGGGGAACGGTGGCGCCCTCGATGGCCTCGGTGAAGCTGAGCGTCACCTCGGACTCGATGTCCTGGCCGCGGCGCGGCTGCGTCCGCGTGCCCGGACCGCCGCCCGCGCCCCGGTTGAACAGTCCGCCGAAGACGTCCCCGAGACCGCCGCCGAACCCACCGGCGCCGGGCCCACCGGGGCCCTGGGCGCCGCCGAAGAGGTCACCCAGGTCGAAGTTGAACGTGCCGCCCGCGCCGCCGGGTCCGGCCCTGAAGCCGCCGTTCCCGAAGAGCGCGCGGGCGTCGTCGTACTCCTTGCGCTTCTTGGGGTCGCCGAGGACGTCGTTCGCCTCGGAGATCTCCTTGAAGCGCTCCTCCGCCTTGGTGTCACCCTTGTTGGCGTCCGGGTGGTTCTCGCGGGCGAGCTTGCGGTACGCCTTCTTGATCTCGGCGTCCGTGGCGTCCTTGGGGACGCCGAGGACCTTGTAGTAGTCCTTCTCGACGAAGTCCTTCGTGCTCATCGGCGTCCCTCCTCCCGGACGATCATCGCGCCGGCCCGCGGGGCACGCGTCCCGGTCCTCCGTCGGACCAGGTCACGCACTTTCCTCGGGCCCACCGCTCTCCTCGTCGGCCGTCTTCTCTTCCTTCGCGGCCGGCGTCGCCCCGGGCTGGGGCTCGGCCACCGCCACGCGCGCGGGCCTGATGGTCCGCTCGCCGATCCGGTACCCCGGCTGCAGGATCGCCACGCAGGTCGTCTCGGTGACGTCCGGCGCGTACGAGTGCATGAGGGCCTCGTGGATCGTCGGATCGAAGGGCTCGCCCTCCTTGCCGAACTGCTGCAGACCCATCTTGGCGACGACGGTCTCCAGCGACTCGGCCACCGACTTGAACCCGCCCACGAGCTCGCCGTGGTCCCGGGCCCTGCCGACGTCGTCGAGCACGGGCAGGAGCTCGGCGAGGAGGTTCGCGACGGCGACCTCCTTGACCGTGACCCGGTCCCGCTCCACACGCCGGCGGTAGTTCTGGTACTCGGCCTGGAGCCGCTGGAGATCCGCGGTGCGCTCGGCGAGCGCGCTGCGGGCCTGGTCCAGCTGGGCCGTCAGACCGGCCGTCTGGCTTACGTCCCCGGCCGGGGCCGCCGAGCCCTCCTCCTGGGAGGGGGCCTCGGCGGCTTCGGCGGCGTCGTCAGAAGCGGCGCCGGAGGGGACGTCGGGCTTCTCCTCGAAGCCCGGGGTCTCCTCCGTCATCAGGCAGCGCCACCCTTCGGCTTCTCGTCGTCGACGATCTCGGCGTCGACGACATCGTCATCGGCCTTGGCCTCGGCGTGCGGGGCCTCGCCACCGGCGGCCTG